>DUMY01000268.1 GCA_012839645.1 Syntrophomonadaceae bacterium | reverse complement strand
CTCGCAAAGGTACCGTTTACCACCCGCATTTTGTCGAATACTAGCGAACGTGAAAATATGAATTGTGAACTGCGTATTCCGGTCTAAATCGACCACCGATTCCGAAGCAAACTTTCCACTGATTCCGGAACAAATCGACCTAAATCTAGTAAAAGATGAAGGATATAACGATTGTATGTCAAAATATAAAGTATATTAGTAATGTACTTGTTCTAGCCCCAACCCACCAAGCAACTACCATTTTCCCTACCTTAATTTCAGCAACGATATGAAGCGATATCTGGAAACCAAGATAGGCAAAACTATTGTTTTGGTATAGTTAGCGTTTTGCATTGAGTAAGGGGGAAACTTGGAGGACGGTTGTTTTTTTGGTTTAGAACTTTTGTCCTAGGGCGTACAATATACCACCCGCATTTTGCCGAACGCAGTCAGGAACATTAGCGAATTTGATAATTTTATAAATAGATTATGTAATTAGCGCAGAACCCCGAATATGAAGGTATTATTAATTTAATCGGTAAAATTAATAATACGAAAGGAATGGATGTGAGAAAAAAGATCCGGTTGCACAATGACACAAACTTAAATCAATCTGTTTTGCGTACAGATAGGTTGCGATTGTTACGCAAAAAAATTGAATTAAACCAAGAACAACTAGGAAAACAACTTGGACTATCAAACAAAACAATATCAAATTACGAATGTGGTGATCGGCAACCGGATTACGAAAACCTACTAAAATTAGCAAAGTTCTTTGGCGTATCTGTTAGTTATTTGTTGGGTGAAACAGATAATCCTAAGCTACAAGATGATGCTAAAGTTCTATTAACTGACAAAGATCTCGAAAATATGTCTCCAGATGCGAAAGAAACAGTGCTTTCTATTATTGATGCAATCAAGACAAAACATAGATTAAGTATGAATGATAAGGATGTCGAATCAAACGAAAAAACAAGCCGGCAAAAATAATCGTTGAGAGGTGCAACATACCTTCCCGAATCTGCGCTGTTTACTTAGATGAATGTAAGTGCCATTGTGGATTTTCACTAACGGGGGGTTTAGCAAAAAGCACATTGTGATTCAATCAGGTTATTTATTAAGCATATAACAGACAAAATACTTCCAATAAAACCTGCCCCGCTAGTCACTAAAACATTCATTAAATATTCCGCACCTTTCTTTAATAATTAAAATTGCAATCACTATCGATAAGCAGGGTTGCTTTGACATCTTTTTTCTTTTTCCGGTAGCAAGCTCGGGGAGAAAAGCACCTCCCCTCGCAACGGTACCGGGTACCATCCGGCTTTTGTCGAATGCGGTCGTTAACTCGAAACTGATATGCTTGATCATCGAAAGAGATCCACCTTTAAGGTGTCCCTGGTATTGTAGATACAGATAACGCGGACGTAAAATAATAATAGCGTCAGGATGAGGGCCGGCTTTCACCCCACCACCGGAGAACCTCTGTGCGGGAGAGACGAAAGCTTTGTGAACCGCCTTCCACGATGCGACTTCTTGCACCTGATGCCTTATTATCAGAGTCGTCAGGATTGAATAGGGACGAGTATACTTCAGCGGGAGAACTCCAGGTTGCTGGTGATGATTGAGTCTTAATATGTAGGCCGCAGAGGGCACGATGGCAGATAAAAGCCTCTGTTCCCAACAGCATCCTGGCTGGTTGCATAACCGGCGCATGCAACATTCTCGGCATAGGCGGACCTCCGATAGGGTACTACTATCACAGTATCTTTGAAGACGATATTAGCTATCTTGCCAATCTGCAGGTAACTATACTCATCACATCCGGATTGCTTCTAGTTCAGCATATCATCAAAGGTAATATAACTTTGGTAACCCTTGAGTACTCTGTCATCGCCAGTGTAGTTTGCATGATGGTCCTGTTGCCCACTCTGAAAGTATTCAAAAAGCCTAGTTTAGTTAAAAAGATCATATCTGTTTTTAGAGATTTTGATGAAGATGATTATATTCCAGCGATTATAGAAGAAGGAAATTATACTTCAGCACAAGGAGAAGACTTTTATCTAAAGCTAGTATTGAACATCAGTCTATAAAATTACAGACCACATGGCTAAAAAGAAATATGGAATTCGGACTAGAGAAACCATCTGACTTTGGAAATGAGAACTGTAGATACATTTATCACCTGGCTGGTGGACCTCTTTATGGGTATGCCGCACTTGGTGTTGATTATGCTCATTGCTTTTACCCTTGGTGGAGGAATCAAGGGGGTGGTTGTTGGAATGCGCTTACTCACTGGCCAAGCCTTACCCGGGTAATCCGGGCCGAAGTATTTCAGGTTCGTACTGCTGAATTTGTGCAGATCTCTCGTCACATGGGTAAATTGCGGTGGTGGGTGCAACACGCCATATCCTGCCTCATGTTCTACCCCAGCTTTTTATCGGTACGATGTTAATGTTTCCCCATGCGGTTTTACACGAGGCTGGCATTACCTTCCTCGGGTTCGGATTGTCAGCACTGCAATCGGCATTATCCTTTCCGAATCAATGCAGTACTTATCAGCGGGAATGTGGTGGTTGGCAGTGTTCCCAGGACTTGCACTGCTGATCGTAGTGCGCACCTTTGACATAATTGGTGAAAACCTGCGCATGCTGGCTGACTCGCACAACTTACATGAGTGATATTAAATAAGAGGTGAAAGAACTTGTGCCCTGCACTATCAATAGAAGTAGATTTGAGTTTGGATGATCAGGTACCGAAAGCAGGCCCCTTCAGGAAGTAAAAAACCTGTCAGTATCATTCATGCAGTACACCCGCGGGTTGCGGCAGAAAGAACTCAAAGTAATCACCAGCCTTGACCTTTCCATAAGACCTGGCGAAATCCTTGCGGTACTCGGTTCCAGCGGATCAGGGAAAAGCCTGCTGGCCCATGCCATCCTTGGAATCCTACCCAGCAACGCCCGCAGAACAGGCTCTCTTCTCTATGAAGGAGAAGAATTAACACCAGATCGCCAAGCAGCATTACGGGGGCGGGAAATTGCCCTTATTCCTCAGTCAGTAAACTTCCTGGACCCGCTGATGCGGGTGGGCAAACAGGTTCGCACATCAGTGAAACACGGCGACCCGGAAGCGGTTCAATGACAGGTATTTGCCCGCTACCAGCTGCCCCCGCATGTAGAAAACCTCTACCCTTTTCAACTGTCGGGATGCATGGCCCGGCGCGTACTGATTGCCACCGCCATGGTGGGCAACGCCCGGATGGTCATCGCCGATGAACCCACACCAGGGCTTCACCCAGCAGCACTAGAAGAAACCCTTGGACACTTTCGAGACCTGGCAGATGAAGGCCGTGGGGTAATGCTGATTCACCCACGACATCGAAACCGCTCTCAGATTCGCCAAGCGCATCGCCATCTTTTATGCCGGAACCACCTTGGAAATCGCAACAGTTGAAGACTTTGCCAGCAAAGGAGACGCACTTCGCCACCCATACAGCAGAGCCCTCTGGAAAGCTCTGCCGCATAACGATTTTCTCCCTATTCCAGGTTTTCAGCCTCATCCAGACGCCCTACCACCAGGATGTCTATTTCAACCACGCTGCTGGCTGGCTACACTGCCAAACGGCCTGAAACGCGTGACCTCCGAGGCGGAAAGGTGAGGTGTGTCCATGCTTCTTGAAGGACGCAACATCGGTTTTCGTTATCGAAAAGGCCCCTGGATCCTCCGGGGTATCGATATAACCATAGAATCTGGTGAAGTAGTCGGCCTGACTGGGCCCAGCGGCTGCGGAAAAACCACCCTGGGACGCATCCTGGCCGGCTATCAACGCCCACAAGAGGGAAGCGTCCTGCTTGATGGATTCCCCCCCTCCCCAAAAGAGGTATAAACCGGTGCAGTTAATATTTCAACACCCGGCTGACCCCATAAATGATATAATCAAAAATAGATAATCATTCATGATCAGAACCAATCGCGCATATATGTTATTCAGACCAAAAACTTTATTAACCTATGGAATCAGTGTCAAGACCTATAACATAGCCTGGGTAATCAAAGAGATGTATGCCAATGTTATGGTAACCGCAGGTATCGAAGATGCAGATGTAGTTATCACTGCACCTTTCCAGGTATCTGGTGCCTCTGCTCTTACCGGGATCGCCAAGGCTTTTGAACAGGCCTCCGGCAAAAAACTTGATGAAGATGCCAAAAAAACCGCCAACGAAGAACTAGTCTTTACCAAAGCTTTGGGCGAAAAAATCGGCCAGGACCAAGCGGCTGCCTTTATGCGAGATGTAAAAGAAGAAGTCGTCAAGAAAAAGATCAAAAATCCAGATGATATTATCGAAGTAATCAAACGAATCGCAGCCGAACATGACATTGAACTTACCGAAGCACAGATTCAACAGATAAAAGATCTGATGCAGAAAATCAGCCGGCTGGATCTTAACCTGGACAAAATCAACAAACAGCTGGAAAACATCAATAAAAACGTTGATGATATCAAAAAGACCGTAAAAGACAACCAGGGTATCCTCCAGAAAACATCGGAGAGCCTAAACAGTTTTTTCACCTAGGTAAAAGACAAGATTGCGGAACTTGTGGGTTAATCAGGATACCCCTACTATCAGTTAGGTAGTGGGGGTTTTTCAACCTACTGGGTCGCTGGACATGGTAGGTTGAAAAGGTGATTCGCGTTACTTGGCAATATTGATATAGCAATATTGCACAAGCTAACACTACTAAGCCTGTAATAACATGCCATTCTGAGGATATCAGCGTTGCAAAAGTGTGGAATTTCTTTTGCAACCTTTTCCTATTTTATTATGCAAATAAACACGGTAAATATATGGCAACTCTAACAGCATAAAAGTTCATATTGTCCCGTTCACTAGTATTCGACAAAAGTTGTGTAGTACCCGGTACCTTTGCTCGGCCGGACTCCTCTAACAGTTAATCGATTTGTCCGGAATAGCTGGTTGATTTGACCCGGAAACGGCGGAAGGTTTGAATCCTAATCAGTGGTCGATTTAGGCCGGGAATACGTAGATTACTCAGTCGAAAAAACAGCCTTATAGCAAAAACGAAACCAATAGCATCAAAAACAGATTCACGCCTTACGGGAAAAACTGAAAGGTGTAGGTAATAAAGCTGAAGAACTAGAGAAGGTAGAGCTTCATAAGATATTTCGAACAGCAATAATTTCTTTTTGAGAATAAGCCCAAATTATTAAAGGTGTTTTAAGTAATTCTTCCTTTGAGGGAGTATTACAAGCACAAAAAACAAATAATTTTTATCAAATAGAAGAAAATGCAAAGGAGAAAACTAACGAATGAACAAACAATATATAAAGAGTATTTTAACATTTATTATACTTATTTATTTTGGGGATGAATACAATTGTATTGTCTTTGCCACTGAAACAGAAAATAATAACATTAAGGTTGATACCAACCATACAGGAAATAAATTAGAAGAAAGTATTGTTGGTAATCAATAACCTGATGAATCCATTGAGATTGACAGAAACGAAGGAACAACAATAAATGCACAGCCAACGGTACCTTCTAACAAGGAACGAACATCAATGGACAACTCTATTGAGTTATACCCATTTTTGCAGGTAGCAATATGGATGCTATTAACCCCTTGGCTTCAAAGCAACATGTAGTTCATATTCCTAAACCTAGTAAACCGAAAAGATGGTGTGTTTATGGGCGTATCTTTTTTATGATTTAATTTTGATAAGAAAGGAGAGTTTTACATGGCTACAATAGCTCAAGTGAAAGCTTTGCTAAAAGCTCACTTTGAAGGTGATCATGAGAAGTTCAAAGTTATCTCTTTACAAATTGCAGCTCATGAAGCAAAAGTTGGACATACGACAAGTGCTAAAGAGATAAAAAGTATTGTTGAAGACTCTCCAGCAAAAAAAGCAAATATATTAAAATTCAATAGAAACGATGAGACATTAGAACTTAGATATGCAAATATAAGCATTAATCAACTTGTAGTGAGTTTAGAGCTAAAAAATAGGATAAAAAGAGTATTAGAAGAATACAGAAAACGGGATATCTTATTAAAAAACGGATTAATAAACAGATCAAAATTATTATTGGAAGGCGACCCAGGAACAGGCAAGACGATGACTGCATCGGTAATAGCTTATGAGTTAAACTTACCACTTTATACTATACAAATTGAACATCTAATTTCCAAATATATGGGGGAAACGAGTGCTAAATTAAGAAGAGTTTTTGAACAAATTAAAAAATATCGAGGGGTATATCTGTTTGATGAATTTGATGCAATTGGATCTGATAGAACATATGATAATGATGTAGGTGAAATGCGAAGAATTTTAAATTCGTTTTTACAATATATAGAGCAAGATGATTCAGCGAGTATTATTATAGCGGCTACAAATAATCCCAAGATGTTAGATAAAGCATTATTTAGAAGATTTGACGATGTACTAGAATACAGGCTCCCTGATAAGGAGCAGATAAGTAATTTATTAAAATTAAATCTAAATGAATTCGCAACAAAAGATGTATTATCTGGTAGAGTGTTGGAAGAAGCACACGGTTTAAACCATGCTGATATAGTTACGGCTTGCGATGAATCTTTAAAAGAAGCTTTGCTTAAAGATACTGTTGTAAATGAATCAATCCTTATTACATTTTTAAAAGATAGGAAACGCCTTATACAGTATAAGGAGGTTAATTAATGAGAAATTTAAGAAATATTAAAATTGTGCAAGTAAGGGAGTCCTATCCATTTACCCCTGTAACAGGAGGTGGGGGCGAGAGAAAAATTCCTCCTAGAGATAGTAGATATAATCATGCTGATTATCTTCAAAAACAGTTTGAAATATCTTGGAAATCAGGTGAAGAAGAAAATAAAAAAGTAGCTTCCATTTCTAATAGAAATGGAATATATCTTGAATTTAGGGGTAAAAAAGAGTATGAATTAGTTACAAAGAGTTTAGAAAATGTTAGTCAAAATGTGAGACTATGTAATGTTAAAGAAATTGAAGGAACAAAACATGCTACGGTATTTGTGCCATCAAATAAAAAGGAATTCTTTCTTGAGAAGATAAATGGTTATAAAGAAAAGGAAAGCAATAAGGATGTTATAGAGTCAATAGAATCTATAAACATTGCAGTTGTAGACGCTTTATGGACCGATAAAAGAAAGATACCTATTGATAAATTAGAAGGCTGTGAAGTTTGGCTATCTGTTTATAAAAAGGAAACTCATAAAGAAATAGCAAATGAGTTTTTTCAATTATGCGATAAATTGGAGATAGGTTATTCTAGTGGTTATATCAAGTTTCCAGAGAGAGTAGTTGTAGCAATTAAAGGCAATAGAAAAATTTTAACAAAACTATTATTAAACAGTGCACATATAGCAGAATTTAGAAAAACTTCAACTCCTTCGAGTTTTTATATTGAAGATAATGATAGAATTGAACAAAAAGGATGGATAGAAGATTTACTTAATAGAGTAACATTTAATAGAGAGTCAAATATTTCCATCTGTTTATTAGACAAAGGAATTAGCAATGGACATCCATTAATTAAGCCAGTATTAGAAGATAAGGATATGCATACAACTTTTAATGACGGAATTGTTCAAGATATTAGTGGAGATGGCCATGGTACAGGTATGGCTGGAATTGCAACTTATTTTAATCTTGAGGAATTATTAGATGGTAATGATTATTTAGAAATAAATCATAAATTGGAATCTGTAAGAATAATTGATGATAGAATTGTAAATGATTCAAAATTGTATGGAGCAATAACATCAGAGGCAATATCACTTGTTGAAATTACTAATCCAGATGAAAAACGAATAATAGCTATGGCTATTACTGCGGGATTCGATATGGATGCTGATGAGAAAGATAAAACAAAGTTTAAAGGTGATGGAAAGCCAACATCATGGTCTGGAGCTATAGACAATTTGGCTCTAGGTAATTATGGAGTAGAAGAATCATTTCCTAGATTGATAATAATTTCAGCAGGGAATACTAGTGAAAGCGAGATAGAAAATGCAGGTGATTATGAGGTAGCGGTAGCTTTACACTCAGTCGAAGATCCTGCCCAATCTTGGAATGCATTAACTATTGGGGCTTATACTGAAAAAGCATTTTTATCTGGGGATAACAGTATTGATAACTTTAAACCATTAGTGGAACCTGGTTCTTATTCTCCATTTAATTCATCTTCGCTTATGTGGAGTGATAAATGGCCAGTAAAACCGGACATTGTACTAGAAGGTGGAAATATAGGATATTATGAAGAATCTAGAGATATCAAATATTCATTATTTGACCACTTAAGTTTACTTACTGCAAATAACAAATATCATAGAGGAGACTATTTTACTACTATGGCAATGACCAGTCCAGCTACAGCACAAGCAGCTAATATGGCAGCTAAAATAGTTGAGTCTTATCCGGATATATGGCCCGAGACTATAAGAGCATTAATGGTTCATTCTGCTGAGTGGACGGGCTCAATGATTAGGCAGGTTTTTAAAGATAAGAAGATTGAGGAAGTTTCCAAAACTGAAAAAAGACAGTTACTTCGTCTTGTTGGATATGGTGTTCCTAATTTAGATAAGGCATTATATAGTGCGAGAAATTCTGTAAACTTAGTAGTTGAGGATGAAATACAACCTTTTAAGAAGAAAGAATCTTCTGTAACTATAAATGAGATGTCACTACATGAAATACCATGGCCCAAAGATGTATTAATAGGGCTAGGTGAGACACCAGTAAAGATGAGAGTTACATTATCATATTTTATAGATCCTTCTCCAGGTGAAATTGGCTGGGAAGATAAATACAGATATCCAGGATGTAGATTATATTTTGATGTTAATAATACGAATGAAGATAAAGAAAAATTTTTGTTGAGAATTAATAAAAAAATGCGAGATGAAGAATATAATAAGACTAAAACGACTAGAGACACTAGTGGAAGATGGTTTTTGGGTGTGAACAATCGTAATGTTGGTTCCATCCATTCTGATATTTGGGAGGACACAGCTGCGAATTTAGCCGAAAATCGTTTTCTAGCAGTTTATCCAGGAGGAGGTTGGTGGAAGGAAAGAGTAGGATTAGGAAAATATAATTCAAAAGTTAGGTATTCTTTAATTGTAAGTCTATCTACACCAGATCAATCTATAGATTTATATACTCCTATTATGAATATCGTTACAAGGATATCCAATAAAAGGGCTATAGATACTAAAGTGAAGTATAAAAACAATGAAATAAATCGTAAGTAATTACTTTGTTTTATTATATCTAAGTAAGATATTTTATATCACAGAGGTATCTTTTTCACTTATAGAAAATGTCCCAACTTACGCACCCTTCTTTTTTTAAAACGATACTCCGCGTATAGTAATATTCCATTTTCCATTACTTCTTAACGATAATTTTTGCTCATTTATCTCACCCTGGATACCAGGTCAGTGGTTTAAATAATCCTCAGTGCCAAATAGGCTCATCTCACTAGGTGCGATTGTCAACTCGAAACTGATCCACTTGATCATTGAAAGTGATCCACCCTTGATTGGAGCGAACCCCGAAAAACGGACATGGATAAGTTGAGCCACTATAATTATAATTGTCCGGGGATGGGTTTTAATGGGAAAGCATCTGTTACAAGAAGGGAAAGAGATGAGATTGTTAGGCTACACTTTGAGGAAGGCCGGTCAACTAGGGGTCTGGCGAGTGAGTTTGGGATCAGCCGCAGTGCTATCCTAAATTGGATTCGCGCAGCCCGTAGCAAGCTCGCGGAGAAAAGCCCCTCCCCTCGCAAAGGTACCGGGTACCACTCCACTTTTGTCGAATACCGGCGAACGGGAACAGCGTGGTGTTTAG
>DUMY01000222.1 GCA_012839645.1 Syntrophomonadaceae bacterium | reverse complement strand
GAGCAGAAGGGCTGTATTGCCTTTTTTCTTTGGGCTGCCTTGTACAGCTAATATCTTCATTATGCTCCTCTCCTTATTACGATAGTTGACATCTTCTTTATACATGCCCGTTAACATTTACAAGTTCAAGTAGTTTTCCGCTTATTGCAACTGAAAAGTGCGGGCTACTTTTAGTGAACCGAAAGTGCCAGTCGCGACACCATTATGGTTTCCGGCGCTTGTTGTTCCTATATAGTATTTTTAAGCCTGAACCGGTTCTTGACGGTCCTGCGCTGCTGTCCACATAGGGTCCACAATACAGAGAAATGAAAGTTCTCTATTACCTGTATTCTCCAAGTACTGCACTGCACCTGGAGGCACATACACTGCTCTGCCGGGCTTGACCTCGGCTGATTTTTTGTCAACGTGGAGGATACCTTCTCCCTCCAAAATGTAATAGACTTCGGCACTCTCTTGGAGTTTATGCGGGAGTGTGTTCATGCCTCTGGGAAGGCGGGCATGAGCGATACTGCAATGAAGGGCAATTTCCCTTTCTTCCCGCAGAGGGTGCAGCAGTTCACAGAGGATGCTGCCATCCTTAGCAGTGAAGTAGCTGCATTCCTGAATGTCTTTTACCAACATGGAAGACACCTCCTTTTTTGTGGACCGTCCCCCTGTCATGCCCTTGTCATGTACCCTTATTAAATGGTACGATTAGGCAGCAGATACAGCTAAACAGGATTTAACAGTAATATAACACACTGCTGGTGACAAGGACAGCACTGAAACAAGAATGCTGCTGGGTGCCTGGCACCATTTAGCACAGAACCAAGGGGGAGTTTACAATTATTGATATTCTGCAGATTACAGCCAAGGAACTGGGGCTTTCTCGGAAAAGTGTGGCCAGTACGGTGGAGCTGCTTGATGAGGGGAATACAGTTCCTTTTATTGCTAGGTACAGGAAGGAAGTAACTGGAGAGTTGGATGAAACCCAGATCCGTCAAATCGAGGAGCGGGTGGGTTATTATCGCTCCCTTGAACAGCGTAAAGAGGAAGTAATCCGGCTGCTGGATGAGCAGGGGCAGCTGACAGAGGATCTCCAAAAACAGATCAATCGTGCTGTAAAGCTGACTGAGGTTGAGGATATTTATCGTCCCTACCGGCCGAAGCGAAAAACCAGAGCAAGCAAGGCCAGGGAGAAGGGGCTGGAGCCGCTGGCTGAGTACCTTCTGTCTTTTCCTGCTGCTGGTTCTGCTGAAGAGGAAGCGGAAAAGTACCTCACAGAAGAGGTAGTGACCGTTGAGGATGCCCTGCAGGGGGCGATGGATATTATCGCTGAAGATGTAGCAGATGATCCGAAGGTGCGCGGCTGGGTGCGGGATCATACGAGGCGGAAAAGCTGTCTGGTGACCAAGGCTAAAGATATTGAAAAAGACTCTGTCTACGAGATGTACTATGATTTCAAAGAGCCGCTTTCCAATGTGCCTTCACACCGTGTGCTGGCTATCAACCGCGGAGAGCGTGAGGAGTATTTGCAGGTGTCGGTGGATGTCAACATTGAACCGGTGCTTTCCTGGCTGAATAAAAATTATGTAAGAGAAAACAGTGTTACCACGGATTTGGTGAAAGAGGCTGTGGCTGATGCTTATAAGCGCCTGATTGCTCCGGCGGTGGAGAGGGAACTGCGTGGTGAGCTGACGGAAAAGGCTTCAGAACAGGCTATCATCGTTTTTTCCAAGAATCTGCGCAGTCTCTTGCTGCAGCCCCCTGTGCGAGGGAAAATGGTTTTGGGGGTTGACCCTGCTTACCGGACAGGGTGTAAGTGGGCGGTTGTGGATCAGACCGGTAAGCTGCTAGAGGTAGGGGTCGTTTACCCTACACCACCACAGCATAAACTTCGTGAGGCAGAAGATGTATTCACCCGCTTGATAGAGGAGTACGGGATAGAGGTGATTGCCATTGGGAATGGCACAGCCTCCCGTGAAACAGAGCAGTTTGTGGCTGGATTGATTCAGAAGCTGAAAAAGTCTGGGTTGGCTTATGTGATCGTAAATGAGGCCGGGGCTAGTGTTTATTCTGCATCAAAGCTGGCTGCTAAAGAATTCCCGGATCTCGATGTGTCTCAGCGGAGCGCGGTCTCCATTGCCCGCCGTCTGCAGGACCCGCTGGCAGAACTGGTTAAAATCGAACCCAAGGCTGTGGGTGTGGGACAGTACCAGCATGATGTGCCCCCCAAGCGTCTGGATGAATCTTTGTCCAATGTTGTAGAGTCCGCAGTAAACCATGTGGGGGTTGACCTGAACACAGCCTCAGCCCCTCTGCTCAGCTATGTATCCGGGATAAATGCCTCTGTTGCGGAGAATATTGTGCGCTACCGGGAGGAGACAGGGGTGATTGAAAACAGGCGGCAGCTGACCGCTGTGCCACGTCTGGGGCCAAAAACATTCGAACAGTGTGCCGGTTTTTTAAGGATCAGCAGTGGTGAGAATCCGCTGGATACCACACCGATTCACCCGGAGTCTTACGAGCTGACTTATCAGCTCCTGGAATTGGTGGGGGCTTCTTTGGATGAAATCGGGACACCATCTCTGCGCAGCAAATTAACGCAGCTTGATATAGAAAGGACCGCAGAAGAGCTTGGTGCAGGTGTGCCTACACTGAAGGACATCATCGAGGCACTGCTGCGCCCGGGCAGGGACCCGCGGGAAGATCTGCCAAAGCCTGTTTTCATGACCGATGTGCTCAGTATCGAGGACATAAAATCCGGCATGGAACTAAAAGGAGTTGTGCGCAATGTTGTGGATTTCGGCGCATTCGTTGACATAGGTGTTGAAAATGACGGCCTGGTGCATATCTCCGAACTGAGCCACGACTATGTCAAAAACCCACTGGATGTAGTATCGGTGGGTGATGTAGTCACAGTGCGTGTGCTCTCCGTAGACATTCAAAAAGGCCGTATCTCCCTTTCAATGAAAACGTGACAGAGGGACGGTCCTTGCTGACCCCATCACTAATAACGGCCCGGAGGATCACCCATCACTAACCACCAATCAGACCTCCATCTTCAGGCATCTTCTTTTTCCGACCTCTGGCCTCCGGTATCCGACATCTATTTCCAACACGGGTAAGGTGACTGTCACCATTTGTCCCGTTTTTTGTCTTGACAACTTTGCATCCCCTAAGTAATATTTTATTAGCCGTCTAATTAAATCGAGGTGTATATTAATTGAGTTGTCATGAATCACATTCACTGTACAGGGTGTTCTGTCAGGTAGTGCGGTTTCATTATTACCGTACGTATACGCTGCTGGAGAAAATAGGGGTCTACCCCGGGCAGCATCCACTGCTTTTTTCACTTGACAAAAAGGGTGGCCAAAGCCAGAAGGAATTGGCGGCTAGGTTGCATATCAAGCCTGCTACTATGACAGTTATGTTAAACAGGTTAGAAAAATCAGAAATGATCAAACGCTGT
Organism: Syntrophomonadaceae bacterium; assembly: GCA_012839645.1. Lineage (GTDB taxonomy): Bacteria > Bacillota > DSM-12270 > Thermacetogeniales > Thermacetogeniaceae > Syntrophaceticus. The sequence continues at coordinate 11,652 of DUMY01000222.1, read as the reverse complement.
CCGGATGATGATGACCGGCGTGTATCCAGGGTATATCTGACTGAGAAAGGGAGAAAGGCTTCCTGTGAGGTAAAAAAGACATTAAAAACAATAGATGAGGAGTGCTTTGGCAACTTTACAGCAGAGGAGCGAGCCCTGCTGCGCAAGTTTTTGATGCGGATGCGAGATAACCTCCTCAGTGTAATTGATCAATAAAGGTAACGGTGGGACCAGCTATTGGGGGACAACCAACGCTTCACGTGGTTGGAAGTGGTTGGCCGGTTAAGAACCGTCCCCGCGTCACCCGAGATGGGACGCGAATGAGACGCGAGAACTGTCCCCGTGTCCCGCGCCGCGTCTCCTGTCATCCCGCAGGTTGGGAGAGGATAATATGTTCAGGTTATTCAAGCTTTTAAAACCATACGCCTTATCTGTAGCTGCTGTATTTATCCTGGTGTTTTTCCAATCTTTTTCTGAGGTATACCTGCCAAATCTGATGTCCGACATCGTCGATGTAGGCATTGTAAATGGTGATACGGCTTATATTTTAAGGATGGGTGGGCGTATGCTGATGGTTGCTACCATCGGTACCGGCTGTGCTGTTCTGGCCAGATATTTATCAGCAAAAATTGGGGTGGGGTTTGGCAAAATTCTTCGCAGTAATGTCTTTTCGCACGTTGAGAGTTTTTCGTTACAGGAATTCGACAGGTTTGGCACTTCATCTCTGATCACAAGGACGACAAATGATATTACACAGATGCAGCAAGTTACTCTCACCATGCTGCGCATGATGCTCAGAGCGCCGATGATGTGTATCGGTGGCATTATTATGGCGGTATCAAAGGATGCAAAATTATCGCTGGTTATTATTATAGCTATGCCTATTTTGGTTGTGCTTATCTATGTGTTTGGCCGCATAAGTATGCCGCTTTTCAAAGCGATACAGGAAAAAATTGATAGATTGAATCTTGTCCTGCGTGAAGTGCTCACCGGTATCAGGGTGGTGCGTGCCTTTAACCGCGTCGATTATGAAAAAGAGCGTTTTGATGAAGCCAACCTCGACCTCACCGGCACCACTATCAAGGCCAACAAGCTGATGGCTGCCTTAATGCCCGCCATGATGCTGATACTTAACTTTACAATAATCATCATTATCTGGTTTGGTGGTATCCGCATTGACAACGGATATATGCAGGTTGGAGATCTGATGGCTTTTATTCAGTATGTGACGCTGATCATGTTTTCCCTGATTATGCTGTCCATGCTCTTTGTTATGATACCCCGGGCTGCGGTTTCAGCGGGAAGAATTAATGAGGTGCTGGATACCTCCTGCCAGCCTAAAGATGCAGAGCAAGTTGATGGAGCTGTCAATGATTCGGGATATAGTCGAAAAAGCCCATGCCCAGTTGGTGGAGAGCAAATTAGTGGAGCTGCTAACGCAGAAGATAAGGGCTTAGTTGAGTTTAAAGATGTTACCTTCAGCTATCCCGGGGCGGAGAAACCCGTCCTCAGCGGTATTTCATTCTGCGCCATGCCTGGTGAGATAACTGCAATTATCGGTGGCATCGGTTCAGGGAAATCCACCTTGATCAACCTTATTCCGCGCTTTTTCGATGTTGACAGTGGCAGCATTTCCATTGACAACGTGGATATTAGGGAAATGCCGCAGGAAGAGCTGAGATCAAGGATCGGTTATGTCTCCCAAAGGGCTGTTTTATTTAGTGGGAGCATCGCTGAAAACATCAGATACGGCAGAGAAGATGCCTCAGATGAAGAGGTGCGGGGTGCTTTAGAAACTGCCCAGGCTGCGGAATTTGTCTTCAGCATGCCGGAGGGACTGGATGCGGTTATCGCACAGGGCGGTACCAACCTTTCAGGTGGTCAAAAACAGCGACTTTCCATCGCCCGGGCTCTCGTCCGGAGGCCATTAATCTATGTTTTCGATGACTGCTTTTCCGCACTCGATTATAAAACAGATGCCAGGCTGTGTGCTGCGCTGAAGAAAGAAACGTCCGGCTCCACTGTGATCATTGTTGCTCAGAGGGTCAGCACTGTGATGGGGGCGGACCAGATTATTGTTTTGGATGATGGCAGGGTTGCGGGAGCGGGCAGGCATAAGGAGCTTTTAGACAGCTGTAGTGTATACCGCGAGATTATGTCCTCACAGCTTTCACTGGAGGAGTTAGCATGAATGCAGAACAAAAAGAGAAAGGGCATTTTCGAGCGATGAGGCCTGGTGGTGGCCATGGCCGCTTTAAAAGAGCCCCTGTTGAAAAGGCTAAGGACTTTAAGGGCACATTAAAACGGCTGCTCAATTTTTTGAAGCCTCATCAATTTAAGCTTTTTGCTGTGCTGGTATTGGCAGCCCTCAGCACTGCCTTCAGTGTTATGAGCCCCAAAATCATGGGCAAAGCCACAACTGAGCTGTTTGAGGGTATGATGGCGAAGTATAAGGGTATTCCAGGGGCTGGGGTGGATTTCAATTATATCGCGCACATTCTTTTTGTCCTAGGGGCACTTTATCTGATCAGTGCAATATTTAGATATTTGCAACAATATATCATGGTTGATGTTGCACAAAACACCGTTTTCCGGATGCGCAGCCAGATCAATGACAAACTTTCGCGGCTACCCCTCAAATTCTTTGATGCGCATACCCATGGTGAAATTTTGAGCCGTGTGACAAATGATGTTGATACCATCAGCAGTACACTGGGGGAGAGTTTTACTCAGCTGGTTACAGCTGTAGTGACCTTAGTTGGCATTGTAGTGATGATGTTGTTGATAAGCCCTTTGATGACACTGCTTGTTTGTTTTGTTGTTTTTCCTCTTTCATTAATTCTAATTAAATTTATCACCTCCCGTTCGCAAAAATACTTTGTTCAACAGCAGAGGGTCCTGGGCGAGCTCAACGGCCATGTTGAGGAGATGTATACAGGCCACCGGATAGTTAAGGCATTTGGGCGAGAGGAGCGTTCTATCAGCGAGTTTAATGACATCAATGAGGACCTCTACGATGCAGGCTGGAGAGCCCAATTTATATCAGGTATTATCATGCCGTTGATGAATCTGATCAATAATATAGGGTATGTGGTTGTCTGTGTGGTCGGGGGTATTTATGTCATGAAAAGAGCGATAACCATCGGTGATGTGCAGGCGTTTATTCAATATTCAAAGCAGTTTACACGGCCGATTTCCCAAACGGCCAGTATAGCGAATATCCTCCAGGCAATTATTGCCTCAGCAGAGCGAGTTTTTGAAGTTCTTGATGAGCCTGAAGAAATGCCGGACAGCGCCGATGCTAAAGTGATCGAATTTCCTAGGGGTGATGTCCGCTTACAAAACGTCAAATTCGGTTACACAGAGGATGTTACCGTTATCGATAATATGAGTATTGATGTCAAAAAAGGGCAGACAATCGCCATCGTGGGTCCTACCGGTGCGGGTAAAACAACATTAGTCAATCTATTGATGCGCTTCTATGAAATAGATGCCGGGAAAATCACCATTGACGGAATGGACATTAAAGAGATCAAGCGGGGGGAACTGCGCAGTATTTTCGGTATGGTTCTTCAGGATACATGGCTGTTTAACGGAACGATCAAAGAGAACATAGCCTACGGCTGTGAGGGTGCCACAGATGAGGAAATTGTTCGGGCAGCAAAAGCGGCGCATGCGGACCACTTTATCAGAACTCTTCCCGACGGTTATGACACAATCCTCAATGAAGAGGCCTCTAACATTTCACAGGGGCAAAAGCAGTTGCTTACTATTGCACGGGCTATTTTAGCGGATCCGGCAATCCTGATCCTCGATGAAGCCACAAGCAGTGTTGACACAAGAACCGAGGTGCTTATCCAAAAAGCCATGACGAGGCTCATGAAAGGAAGAACCAGCTTCGTTATTGCCCACAGGCTGTCTACGATTCATGAGGCAGATATAATCCTGGTTATGCACAACGGCAGTGTGATAGAAAAGGGAACCCATGCAGAGTTATTGGAAGAGGGCGGTTTCTATGCGGATCTCTATTACAGTCAGTTTGCCGGTGGGGATTCAGATACTCAGGCTGCTACGGCTACCTGAAAATAGAGGTCAGATGCCGGAGGCCGGAGGCTGGAAAAAGGATGGTGCCCAGGGGCGCAGGCTGTATAGACGTCCCACTAAAAGGTGACAGGCACCCAGCATATGGAGGCGAGTAAATGAGCAAATCGGTGGTAGAGATGCAGGGGACTAAACTGACACATTGTGTGTTAAGCCATTAACTGGTAGAATAAGAAGCGTGCATGAAAAAGATGACAGGCACCGGACAAGGCAATAAAATAAGTTTGGCCCGTTAAGGGGACTTTATAAGGAAAGAAGAGAACGCAATGAACAAACTAATGGTTATCGCATTAGGAGGCAACTCTCTGATCAAGGATAAGGATAAAATCAGTGCTGAAGATCAGCGGGAGGTTGTCCATTCCAGCTGCAAGCATATTGTGAATCTTGTTAAGAAGGGGTTTGACGTGGTAATCACCCACGGTAATGGCCCCCAGGTCGGTTTTAATTTATTAAGATCCGAGGCTGCCAAAGAACAGCTTCCCCCACAGCCCCTTGATGTATGTGTGGCGGAAACCCAGGGTTCTATCGGCTACATGATCCAGCAGTCTCTAATCAATGAATACCGCAGCCAGGGCATTGATAAGGATGTTGTCACTGTGGTCACCCAGGTAAGGGTTAACGCGGGCGATGAGGCTTATTCCAAGCCAAGTAAGCCAGTTGGCCCCTTCTATGATCAAGCAGAGGCACAGCATTTGATGCTTGAAAAGGGATGGGATATGGTTGAGGATTCTGGCAGGGGATACAGGCGGGTGGTGGCTTCACCACAGCCGGTAGAGATTGTGGAATGCAGGGCAATTCGTGCTTTGGTAGCACAAGGGTTCACTGTCATCGCCTGTGGTGGCGGAGGAATTCCCGTCACCGGAGGAAGAGTGGCGGCGTGTGCAGTAACGGCTGATGGGGGAATACCTGCCCCCGGTAAGAAAGGGAAGGCTCTGGTGGGTTCCGCTGCAGTGATCGATAAAGACCGAGCTGCCAGTTTGCTTGCCGGCTTCCTTGGTGCAGACATACTGGTTATTCCCACCGCTGTCAGCAAGGTTTGCCTGAACTTCCGGAAGCCTGACCAGATTGAGCTTGACTCCATTTCCCTGAAAGAGGCGCGGTGCTATCTGGAGCAGGGGCACTTTGCGGTTGGCAGCATGGGGCCAAAGATCGAAGCAGGGGTCTCCTTCTTGGAGGCCGGAGGGAAAGAAGTGATCATTACCCTGCCGGAGCTGATTGAAGAGGCAGTTCAGGGAAATGCCGGTACTCATATTTATAGTGAGTGATCTGTGACCTGGCTGGAGGGCTTGCCAGGTTTGTGACCGCTGAAGACTTGAGCCTCTGTACCAGCTGAGCAATTGGGAATAGCTATTTCTATAACTAAAGAGATCACGAGAAACGCTCCCGTGATCTCCCTGTGATCTCCTCGTGATTTCATTTCAGTCTGACATCATCTGTTACACTTGTTGTGCTGCTCCACATAACCACAAACCACTATTATTTATTTTATCCTGCATTTTTTGTACTGACGGGTAATCTCTGTGACTGCTGTTTCTGTGGGGATTCGCTCTCCACTGGAACCTGAGGCGTAACCCGCGGCACTGGTATGGATCAGCGAATATTCTGCGGTTTCTACGTCTTTTAAGGGGCCACCGTGGGTGAGGATGATGATCTCGGGATTGACTTCCTTTGCAGCTTGGTAAATATCTTCAATTTGTTGTGCTGCTTCTTCCAGGGTTTGTGCTTTTGTTGTTCCGGTCAGCCCTCCGGCTGTGACCCCGACAATGGCTCCGATTACATCTGCTCCTGCCCTGGCCATGGCTCGCCCCTCATCCGGGGTGAATGCCCAGGCAACGGTAAACACGTCTCTCTCATGGCAAGTTTTGATCAGTTCTACTTCCTTGGAAAATCCCAGCCCAGCCGCCTCCAGTTGTGCTGCGAATTTCTCTCCATAGATTCCAACAAAGGGTTCATTGGTGCAACCGGAAAACCCCATTTCCAGCAGTTGATCGATAAAGGCGTCCATGTCCAAGCGAGGGTCGTGAGCGCCGATCCCTGCAATACAGGGGGTTTCCTTAACAACCGGGAGAATCTCTCTGGCCATCCTTACTACGAGGTCGTTGGCATTTTCGTAAGGGAGCCAAGCCAAAAGGGAGGGTTGGGCGATCATCCGATAGTGGGCAGTGGAATATACAGCTATTAAATCTGCTCCCCCCAGTTCTGCACACCTGGCTGTAAGCCCTGTCCCTGCTCCGAACATCAGGAGGGGATTACCTGCTTGAATCTCTTCTTGCAGGCGCTCCATCACATCTTTGCGGTGAAAACGTTTTGCCATAAAAACCACCTCCTTTGGCGGTGACAGTACCGTCCCCGCGTCACGCTTTATTAAAAGGTACGATGTAGGGGAGGTCTTGGTGGCTTCCTTTTTTCCAGGTTCCTGCCAGCATTTCTTCAAGCAGTTCTGACATGAGGTTGGAGAACTCTGGTTCATTGAGGTGTTTGTCCACCAGGAGCACATCCAGGTTTGGTTTATCCATGTCGAGCACTGTTCGCAGTGCTGATACAAAATAGCCTGTACGCAGTGACCACTGTGGGTTATCGGGGTCTGCTGCCCAAACGGGTCCTGGCCCCGGACCTGCCCAGCCGAGCTCTTTGTTAGGAGCAGGGAGGTCACAGGCACCCCAGCCTCTTAATGGCACACAAATGGCTGTTGGCCCCTTGGCGGCATTGAGCTTTTCTGCGATATGTTCACCGATCTTATAGGTTTCCTTTGTGGAGACACCGACACAGGTCACAGTTGGGTTATGAACATAAAGCCCTCGCCCTGGCTGGTCAGTTTCTTCGAGAAATTTTTCGGGAACTGTTTTTTTGGGGCCAAAATTAATCAGATCAAGCCCGCCTGGTGCTATCACCTGGGGAATTCCCATTTCTCCTGCAGCTGTTAAGCGGTCCGGTCCTGCACTGAGTACTCCTCCCAGAAGATAATCTGCGATTTCATGGGTTGTAATATCCAAAACGCCGACAATAAAACCATCCCGAATCAGCTCTTCCAGGGATCGGCCGCCACTTCCCACAGCGTGGTTGATCAATACATCATAACCTTTGCCTTCGAAATATTTGGATGCTCGAAGTACACAGGGTGTGGTGACCCCGAACATCATGCAGCCGATCAGCGGCCGCTCATCAGCCGCTTCCAGCTCAGGGGGTGTAGACATACCTACCACTGCACTGGCGGCGTTGTTGAGGATGGTGCGGGTTACTTTGTTGAGGCCTGCTTCAGCTATGGGATACATCATGCAGATGTCCTTGGTTCCCACATAGGGACCGACATCCCCTGAAGCCATGGTGGTAAGCATGAATTTGGGGATACCCAGCGGCAGTGACTGCATAACACTGGTGGCCATGCTGGCACCCATAGAGCCGCCGTAGGCGATCATCCCATCCAATTTTCCTTCTTCCAGGAGCCTGGCAGCAATTTTTTTAGCCCCTTCCACAATGATATCTGAGGCTTTGCCGCGGTCCAAAGAGAAAACCTTATCTTTATTTCGCTCAATTTCCTTTAGGATTGTGCCTACACTTATGTCTGCCCAGCCAACTTCACTGCCTACACTTAGTTCTAGAATAGTTGGTTCCCCACCGGCGGCCTTCACTCTATCAGCAAGATATTTTATTTCCTGTCCCTTTGTGTCAAGGATACCGGCTACAATAATGCTTGGCCTGCTATTCATCTAATTACTCCTCCTTTCAGTATTGATCTTTCGGTATTGATCAATAAAAATGCAGGGAGATCTTTCGATGAGAATTGGTACAACTTCACTAGTATTGACTTTGCTGCATGATGCCAGATCCTCGGTACAGTTGATTTCCCTAAGGCACTGCCCACTGCTGGACTCCTGGAAAGCACTGAGAATATCCGGATATGATTCATGCAGTTTCTGGGCTGCTCGTGCTGCATCAGATAGCCTGATTTCTGTATTATCATTTGTCGCACTTTGTTGCAGGGTTTCCACTAAAAATCCTGCACAGTAAGCATCATCCAGGACGAATCTTCCTTTTTCTCCTGCACAAATGATTCCTATGTCTGTGCTGTGTTTGCTGGCTAGTTCCAGTGCTTTTTGGCAGCAGGCTCTGGCATTGAGAAAAGAACCTATGAGCACTGCCGGTGCTGCAGCTACCGTTTCTACCGCTTTTGTACCATTTGTTGTTGTAAGAACCGCGTTCCTTCCATTGGGTTTAAATCCCTCAAGCTCAAAAGGAGAATTGCCGAAGTCAAAACCCTTGACGGTTAGGCCATTTCGTTCTCCACCGAGCAGCAAGCCTTTAGACTGTGCCAGGGATTGTGCCTCATCAATTGTTGCTACGGTGTAAACATATTGGCATCCTTTTGCGAGCAGAGTTACTATGGTGGAACTGGCTCTAAGCACATCTACAACCATGCAAATATTACTATGTAAACAGGTGTGTACATCCGACGGTGCTAATGCTACATCTATTGTTAGTTTTCTCCTCATCTCTGGATCTCCCTACCTAATATGGATGTCTGAAGCAGGAAGTCAGATGTCGGAAGCTTGATGTTGCAGATAGTTTCCCATCTGACTTTGCTTGTTATTGGAACTCCACAGTTCCGTATCTTTCAGAACAACTCAAGAGTTTTTCATCGTTTTCATAAGGTTATGGATGCAGAAGCTCTATTATTTAAGTGGAATATCCTTAAACTTCTTGACTGCTTCTGCCAATGGTCCCTCAATTGGAATCCGCTCGATGCTGGATGCTCCCAGGAAACCGACCGATTCAGTATTTTTATACATGTAAGCTGTGTCTTCTGGCATTGCGATGGGGCCGCCATGGGAAAAGATGATCACATCAGGGTTTTTCTGGCGTGCGGCCTTGGTCATATCTCTAACCAGGGCTGCGGCATCTTCCAGACTCATACCTTCGGCATATTTAGAACCGATAGCGCCACCCCGAGTGAGACCCATATGGCAGATCAAAACATCCATTTTTGCTTCCCCGACCAGGGCTGCCTCTTCCACATTGAATGCGTACCCCAGGGTGAAGAATCCCAGTTCAGAGGCTAGTTTGAGAGTTTCGATCTCCTTACTGTATCCCATACCGGTATCTTCCAGTTCTTTGCGGAATCTGCCGTCGATCAAACCCACAGTTGGGAAATTCATTACTGCGGAAAAGCCAAGATCCATGAGGTGTTTCAGGTAGGGGCGCATCTCCCTGGTAGGATCAGTTCCACAAATTCCAGCAATCATGGGCACCTGATCGACAACCGGCATGACGCGATTTGCCAGGTCGATAACAATCTGATTGGCATCCCCGTAAGGCATCAATCCAGCCAGTGAGCCTTTTCCATCCATCCTGTAGAGGCCGGAGTTGTAAACACCAATCAGGTCAGCTCCGCCTTGCTCTGCAAATTTCCCCGAAATACCTGTTCCAGCACCGGCAATAATCACCGGTTTTCCCTCACTATTGGTTTTTTTCAGACGCTCCAGTACTTCTTGACGACTGTACTGCTTTGCCATGTTTTTGGACCTCCTTGAATTATTTTTTAATATCGAAAAGGGCCTGCTCCTCATCTTCTAAAAGGCCCCAGGCCTCAATCGCACTTTTTAATTCAGGATGCTGTTCCGCAGCTTCTTGAAGGGTAATGCCCTGTAAAGTGGCATCAATTGCCTGCCGCATAGCTTTCCCGCCTGCCACAGGCCCCATGGGATGGCCGTGGATGGCTCCACCTGCACCAAGAATGCAGTCTTTCCCCAGATCCCGGATAATTGCGGGAACCATAGCATGCATAACCCCTCCACCAGGCATAGGGAAAGCAGGTTTGATATGCAGCCATTTCCCGAGAAGGTGATGCCCGATTTGGAGGTAACGCTCTTTCAGGAAGGGGAACTTCCCGAAGGGACTCGGGTAAACCACCATGTCCGCACCGGCCAACCGCGCCAGTTTCCCCAGGACCAGATAGGAGCTTATACCGGAGTAGGGAGATTCATACATGGTTCCGGCAAAGTCCAGGTGGGCAAGGATGGGAACTTTGATTTCAGGGTCTTCAGCGAGCCCTTGAAGAGCCGAGATTCCTACTGTGAGATAGTTGATCATTAAGGCGTTAGCTCCGGCATCAAGGGCGCGTTTGGCGTTATCTTTTACCTTGTCAGCCCTATCTGTGATGTTTACTGTAAAGAGGACTTTATTGCCGGTTTCTTCATAGTGGCGCTTTGCTTCAGCCATATAGAGCTTGATTCGTTCTTCCATGGGGCAGAAGGGGGGATCTGCAATCAACTCATCATCTTTGACAATGTCTACCCCGCCGCGGATGGCTTGTGAGAAAATTTTTGCACCCACTTCAGGGGTATACCCGGTACATGGTTTGATCATGTTGTTGAGAAGTGGCCGGTCCGGAATATCTAAGAGTTCTCTAATGCCCTGTGTTCCGAATTTGGGACCTTGAAATGACTCAAGGAAGCTTTTCGGAAATTGTAGGTCGAGAAGCTTCAGTTTCCCGGACATGGAGATATTGCCGATCACTGTGCTGAGCAGCATAGGGATTTGGGGGCCGAAGTTTACCGCTGGGTAAGCCAACTGGAAAATAAAATGTCTGGCTTCCAAATAATAAGGCACCTCAAATTCATGGCCAGGTACCTCGTAGATACCTACCACCTTGGCTACGTGTTTTTCCCGCATTTCAGGAGTTTCCTCGGGAACGGGAACCCAGGTACCTGTGGTCTGCTCCACAGCGATGGCACTGACCTTTTTCACGATATCAGTTTCCACATCTGTTTCCAGGTAATAGGTAGCTATTACATACCTTTCTTCGTCTGCAATTTGTTCTGGTAGGGCAAGCATTGCAAGTTCAGACATTGTTTTACCTCCTTCTTGTTATTATGTCATTTTATTTGTTTAATATAAAAAACTTATCCATGTTAAACTTGTGGTAAAAATCAAAAGTCCCACCCTTCCAGGTAAAGATACCTGGATAAAGGTGGGACTTACTCTCATCTCTGGTCCCATTGTTATATAATTAGCTTCAATTTACTATATTCGCCGTTTAATGAAAAAACCCTCTTTTTCATATGACGGTGACAGTCACTGGAGAAAACTGATAGTTTTTATGCTAAAGGAGTATCTCAAATTCTCTGGGTGACAGTACCCGGAAAAACATAAACTTGTAGAATCATTTATGTTAACCCCTTAGGGCTTGAGTTCAGTTAGTTGGTTTGTTCCACTGTAATTCTAAAGGTTCCAAAGGTTCTTTGCGCTCGTATTCACTCCAACGGCTCCTGCTTCTAAGATCATTTCTACCTCCTCTGGGGTTTTGATTAATCCCGCACCGATAACCGGTTGTTTGAAATGCTTGTGGAGGATAGGGAACACCTTCAAAACCATCATTCCTGGGAGAACTTCGATAAAGTCTGGATTAGACATCTGCAGGACTTTGATTCCGGTTTCAATGGAGGGGGTGTCATGGGCAAAGAGCCGATGTACGGTAATAAGCCTTTCTTTTCGTGCTGCAGTAATCAAATGCCGGTTAGGGGTAACAATCCCATCTGCAGCTGCCTTCTCTTTTAAAAACCTGACCGCTGATGT
>DUMY01000221.1 GCA_012839645.1 Syntrophomonadaceae bacterium | reverse complement strand
ACCCCTCCCGGTGTTTCAACCATTCCTGCTGTCGGGTCAAATATCACTTGTCCTCACCCCCAAACATGATTTTGAGCTTCTCCCTTGACAGCCTTGAATAAATCTCGTCATACTCGCTGTCCCATTCCCACGGCGGTATTGCCGCCTCCATGGCTGATTGTTCTTGCCTGATGGAATCTAACATCACCTGTCCTCCTTTCATGCGGTTTTGTCACTTTTAGTAACATCACTGGGTAAAAAAATATCGTCTACAGTGGTATCTAACACTTTAGCTATTTTCAAGGCCAGTCCCAAAGATGGGTTCCTTGTCCCTAGCTCTATATGTGTATATGTTGCCCGGTGTATACCGGCTTTTTTAGCAACCTGCTCATGGGTATATTTCTTTTTCTGTCTTGCCTTCTGTAGTTCAATTCTCAAAACGCTCACCTCTCTTTTGTGTCGATTCGTCACTTATATTATACTGTGTCTTTTCGTAACTGTCAAGCCCTTTTTCATAGTTTTTGTGTCTTTTTGTGATTATTGTTGCATTAAGACACGAAAGAGTATATTATATTATTATATTGTAAATTATTGTATATGAAGGGAGGGCGCGAAAATGGCGTATGGTGCGAGGATAAAGGAATTACGAGTGGAGATGAAACTGACACAAGATGAAATGGCCGAGAAAACAGGCTACACAAGGTCGGCTATTGCATCTTGGGAGACTGAAAGAAGGGAACCGGATATACCAACATTCCAAAGTCTGGCAGAGTTTTTCGGGGTGCAAACTGAATATGTTATGGGTATTTCAGATGAAAGGAATAAGCCTTGGTGGGAAAAAGACGAAGAACCTTCCGATGTGGAATTGGAAGAATTCATCAAAAATAATTCAAACATAAAGCTGATGGGAGATCCGCTCGATGAAAAGGCAAAAGATGATGTGCTTATGTTTTTACGTGCGGCACATCAAATGATAAAAGAGAAAAGAAAATCAGAGGCATAATATTTTATTCTAATTTTACAGAATTTTTATAAATTGTCCGTGGTGTGTAGACATGTAACGAGTTTTAAGAATAATATATGTCCTTGAGATGTGGACATCATGAAAGGATTTGATTGGATGTATATAGAAATGGCCGAAAGGTTAGCTCGTGAACATCACACCAGAAACCCCTCCACGATTGCCAAAAGCATGGATATAGAAGTGATCTATCTACCGTTTGATGAATTGTTCGGAATGGCGTGTTCGCTAGGGGAATACAGGCTTATAGGGGTGAATTCCGGCCTTGATGAGCCTGTTCAAAGATTAGTTATAGCCCATGAGCTTGGGCATTTTGTGCTGCACCCGGAAGGAAACTTCTTTTTTGTGCTCAATCAGACTATGTTTTATCCAAAACTGGAATATCAGGCTAACCTGTTTGCAATAGGATTATGTATCGGTGAGGAGGTGGCAAGATATGATTTTGTGCAGGAAATTGCATCGGGAAAAATAGAAAATTTATGCAAAATTTTATAGAAGGAAGGACGCCGCCCCATCGCCAACGTCGCCGCCCTATTTTCGGCTGT
>DUMY01000220.1 GCA_012839645.1 Syntrophomonadaceae bacterium | reverse complement strand
ATTTTAAAAATATTATAGAGCAGTTCATTCAATTTGAGCCGCAGCTGGTTCTGCTTGATGTGATGCTTCCCTTTTTTAATGGCTTTCATTGGTGCAGTGAAACAGGTACTTTAGATATTTTACGTATTTCACTGCACCAATGAAAGCCATTAAAAAAGGGAAGCATCACATCAAGCAGAACCAGCTGCGGCTCAAATTGAATGAACTGCTCTATAATATTTTTAAAATCGGTGACATAGATAACATCATACTCCCATTTACTAAGATGATCTTTGATAGTTCTAGCAATGGTGATGTCATCTTCAATGATCATAATTTTATACATAGATCTTCCTCCAGCATGCAGTTTACACCCTTGTGCCATGTGCACTTATATATTAATACCTTCCACAGTACTTTCTATCGATTCCACAAAGGACCATGTTTTTCTCATATCTGAGGAGAAAGCCGAAGAGCTCGCAGCAGACCTATCCCGTGTCTTAGTCCCCTGATGCCACACAAGCGACCCTTCCCACTTCATCAATGTATACCAATTTAAGTTCAGCCCGGTAGACTTCCTTTAACACATCTTCCTGTAGAATTTCGAATGCGGGACCAACACACATATGCCCACTTCGGTCCAATATACCCACTTTTCCTTCAAGCAGTACAGCATGATCCGGCATGTGAGAGGTCATAATAACTGCATATCCCTCTTGCGCTAGCCTCTTGATCATCTTTACAGTACGAAGTTGGTTTCCATAATCCAGGTGAGCAGTAGGTTCGTCAAGCAGTATCAGATCAGGCTGCTGAACTATTACCCTTGCAATAGTCACCAACTGTCTTTCACCACCACTTATCTCAGTATACGATCTATCGGCAAGATGTGTAATTTCCATCATTTCCAGGGCATCGTCAACTAAATCGTAATCTGACTTTTTAGGTTTAGCTAACATCCCAATATACGGGGCACGCCCCATTACAACAAAATCTCTTACATTATATGCATATACCGGCATGTGTATCTGCGGAACATAGCCTATCATTTGCGCCAACTCACGTAGCTTTAATTCAGTAAACGAAACCCCATTGATTAATATCCCCCCACTATTTGGCAGATAAATATTTGCCAGACAGTTGAGGAGTGTGGTTTTACCTGAACCATTTGGGCCCAGTATTGTTAGTATCTCACCTTTATTAAGGGAAAATTCGATATTGGAAAATATTGTCCTTCCATTAGCATAGGCGTAACTGATATTTTTGACTTCCAACATCATTGAATGTTCACCCTTTGTTTAACAAGCAACCAGAAATAAAATGGTGCCCCAATAAGACCGGTTAAAATACTAAGAGGCAATTCAGCACCGGTAAGTGTACGAGCTAAAGTATCCACAAGCACTAAAAATGCACCACCAAGCAGCAGGGTAACTGGCAGCATTTTTGTGTTATCCGGACCAACCAACATGCGCCCTAGATGCGGCACAACAAGACCAACCCAGCCAATGGTGCCGCTAATACAGACCGAACAAGCCGTAAGTATTGTAGAGCACACAATAGCTATTCCTCTCGTAAGACTAACATTAGTACCAAGTGATCGCGCTTCGTTTTCCCCCAGCGATAGAATATTTAGTCTCCAACGCATGGCAATAAGAATTGCTCCGGCAATAATTATTGCCGGAGCAACAGATATGATGCTTCCCTTAGCCACCTTTGCAAGGCTGCCCAACTGCCAGTAGGTTATCTCAGCAAGTTCTGTCTCAGGGTCTGCCACATATTTAAGAAGACCCATGATCGAACTCATGAAGCCACCAACAATAACACCGGCAAGCACAAGCATAATTGAAGACTTGTTTTTCATCAGCTTCGGTATGGTTATGGTAATAGATACTGCCAATACTCCACCCAAAAAAGCTCCAATTTGTATACCTATAGTTCCCAGATGAGCAAGTATTGCCAAAGCGGCACCAACACACGCTCCGGAAGATACACCTAAAAGATCCGGTGAAACAAGCGGGTTCTTGAACATCCCCTGGTATGTGGCACCTGAAATTGACAGCGCACTCCCTACCATAAAAGCAGCTATAATGCGCGGCAATCTAAGCTTGAACACAACATTTTCCATTGTGGAATCCCATGTCTTTTCTAATGGCAATACTTTTGAGAGCAAGATCCTTACGACATCGCCAATAGACATGTCGTAACGTCCCACACAAATGGAGACAAGAGATACTACAACTGCAACAAGTATTAGTATCAAAAACGTTAACATGTAAGTATTCACGCTTAAATTTCTGCCACGTATACTTATAGCACGCTTAATGTTAATAACTTGCTTCTACTCTCCCTTCCTAGCCAGCCCCAGTCTATTCCCCTTTTGGACCTTTGCCATTGAGCATATTGGTGGCTTCCTCATCTGTCATATCGTAACCCACAAATTTCTTATAAAAGTCTTTAACCTCTGTTACCATGTCTACATCAACTAGGTCAGGATGGAATGTTTTTGCAGCCCATAATACCTGCATCGCACTTTCTCCACCGAAGCGATCCCATGGAAAGCAGCCATTGGGGATAATATAGACTTTTTCATTCTTAACAGCCTTAATATCCTTCCATTCAGATGCAGCATAGATTTCCTCATAAAGTTCATGCTGCGCAGGTCCACCGATAACTACGATATCAGGGTCTATAGTCAATATCTGTTCTGGGGTAACATCTTTGAGTTGCATACCCTTACCAATGTCAGCAGTGGCGAACTTACCGCCACCATATGTTACCCATTGTTCCATGATGGTGCCTCCACCGGTTGTGGAATAAAGCCCCTGGTTTCTCTGACCTTGAATATAATAAACCATAGGCTTGTCCTCATCCTTGAGATCTTTGAGCGCGTTTTCAACCTTTGCTATGTTGGAATCTATATAATCTACAAGGTCATTAGACTTCTCTTTATGTTCCCCCCCGAGAATATCACCGAGAATATGGGTCGCCTTTTTCATGGAATCATAATCATTAAACATCAGTGTAACCGCACAAAGTCCTGCTTCACGAAGCATTGCGGCATCATCTGCATTAGCAGTAATAATTAAATCGGGATCAACTTCTAATAACTCTTCAGCATTAACTTCCATGGCAGGAACGTCTTTAATCTTAGGGTAAACTGCATTTACCCAAGGAAGTTGTTTCACAAAATCCATAGTTCCAACAAGATAGTCACCGGCACCAAGGCAGAGCATAAGCTCATTTGATGATGGCCAGAGGTTGACAACAGTCTTGACCTCCCCAGGAACCTTAACTTCCACGCCTGCCATATCAACAATTGTTTTCTCCGTGACAGTGGGTTCAGACGATTGCTGCTGCGAACCACACCCCGACAGCACACCCAGTAAAAATACAGCACACAAGATAATAGCCAAGAGCTTTCTCGTCCTTCTCATGATACACTTCCTCCTTAGTTTTATTTAACCACCGCTATAAAACGGTTGCGATGCCAAAAACACTCGGGTACAGGTACTCTTTTATGTCATGGCCGTTCATCATTACGCTTGCTCCCTGACTCCGGGCTTCTCGTCGAGGGCATAGAAACAACCTACAATTAATAAGCCGTTCCTTCAGGAGGTGAGGAGGTGAACTATGTCAAGTGAGGATTTATAGGACAGCTAAAGCAACGAATGTATTGTCAAAGTAAATCTATATTTAACTCATGGGGCTCCCACCACATAATATATGTCTTGGTTTCTCTAAGAAATTTTACTCCTCCATCTGGCTGTTCTATTAAATATTTATCTATATTTTTTCTGAATATTGGCTCTTGTTCTTTTTTAACTTCACCTAACTGCCGGAGATCATCGTATGCTTCTTGCCTGCTGACATAGTCTCGGGTAAAACCATCCTTAACAACCCTTAAATTCGGGTCAATTCCTAGATCATAAAGAATATTGAAGAGTATATTATAGCCAAACATCCTATTCATTCGTACATCAGGCAACTTTTCTTCGCTTATACCCTCAAAAAAACTCATCTGTACCTCTTTGAGACTTGGGCTTTGTGCAAAACTCAGAACAAAAACATACTTATTCGCTGCACTGTTAAGCTTTACCAAATCTGAAAGACCAACAGAACGTGAAGCAATAACAATATCGTGTTTTTCTATGTCTTTCCCGACAACGGCTTTTTTCCAATCAAGCACTTTTGTCGTAATGTTGGTCAACCCCTGCTCCTGTGCGTTTTTTTTGCAATACCTCAACATCTCTTCAGAGGCATCTATCGCTGTCACTCTGGCAACTCTCTTGGCTATAGGCACCGCCAGTCTCCCTGGACCGCAGCCCACATCAAGCACCGAATCAGCAGCATCAAGTATTATAGTATCGAGTTGGTTACTCGTATAGTCGGTCTCAAGCTTGGACATCTTGTCATACATAAAAGCTGATTTTCCCCAGAATTCCCCAGGATCTTTTTCTGCCATCACTGGCATCCTCATTACTCTTTTTTGTATTTCAACCCAGTTGACAAGGCCATTCATATAATTTTTCCTCCTCTAAGAATAACTGCGTTGTGAGCCCGAAACAAATAAAAAAAGCGGCCTCCTACAGGAAAGCCACAAATTTACTATTAAAAGACCTATTGCTTCTTCTTTCCGAATAGGGAGGCATAAAGGTTTCCCCATATACCCTGTCGGTCTGAATCCATATCCATTTAATGATTTAAGATACCAGACTCGAAGAATATTTTTTTGGATAAAAATTATTTATCTTGCATATACTATATATTATACTTTTTTCTGTGTCAATTCGATGAAAAACCCGCGGCAGATCCCCCTGTTCAATGCCGATCTATGTTAAGTGAGACGCAAGAACCGTCCCCGCGTCTCACTCAAATGCATCCAATGCTTTACACGTTTCACAACGGTAGAGCATCTCTAATGCTTTGTTCAAACCCTTTTCTTTCAGCCTGCGCTCCACATTTTGCAGTGTGGACTTTTTACCGATGGGTCTATGGCATACTTGGCACCTGGCAAGATCATCTCTATGCTTTACCTCGATGGTCTTGCCCAGCAATTTTGGTAGATCTAACGTAGGTGTCAGAGTTATTGCATTTTCAGGGCATTGTTCAAAGCATGTGCCACATCCCAAGCAGTTGTAGTGCGAAAACTGCAGTGTGCTTTCTTCACCTTCAGTCATGGCCAGAGCACTTGAAGGACAGTTCCTGACACACACACCACACATCGAACACTTTTCCACATCGATCTGCAGAGAATAAAAGGGCAATGGGAGATTGTTGATGGACAGGCAAGACTGCTCATCCTTAACCAGACTGCCTAGAACAGATACAAGGCCCTCTCTAGCACTGCTGCTGTCAAGCGGCACCGCATTCTTGTTAATCCTGCTCTTTCCGCAAGCCAAACCGATTTCTTGGAACGCTTCAACAACAGTAGAGGATGTAGAATCCTCACCCGGGTTTTTAACCAGCTTCAAGCGAAAAGGAGTTGTTAGGGCAGTGCTCAGTTCTTGAAGTGAACCAAATACCTTCTCCCATTTCTCCAGAGCAGTCTGTTTGCCACATCTGTCCTGCGGACAGAAAAGAACCGCCGCATCAAATCCCAATTCCATTACCCGCAGCAGCACCATAGGTGAAATAGTAGCCAGACAGGGTACCCTGACTACAAAAGACCCCGGCATCTTCCACCCACCGTCAATCAACTTATCGATCCGGGTACGCCCGCGGTCACAGGTAAAGATCAACCTTCGATCAGCTAACTGCACTTCCGAACTGGCCAGGGCAGAAAGCATGGCAACCGCATGTGCATTGGAGAATGTAGGCATTTCAAAGCAGTCAAGAGGGCAAACAACTGAACACAGGCCGCACGTCTGACACTCCTCTCCCTGCAAGTGCACCATACCGGTGTCATCTTTGACGATTGCTCCGGTAGGACAGCGATCGATACATGCACTGCATACACTGCTGCCGGCAATACACCTCTCCTTGTTTAGAACAGGGATTTCTTCATATCTGACAAACTTCAAGGGTAGCCTAAAAAACTGCCGCCTTGTCAGGGTTTCATCCCTGCTGCTCATTACAGGCACAGCTTTTTCTGCCAGATCAAGTCCCGCCCTGAGTTTTTCCAGGCAACCTCTGACTGCCAGGAGAGCATACTTTTCTATCTCAGCAGATGAAGTGATCCCCACGCATTCCTGTTTCAGATTTACAAAATCACAGGAGAAATAAGGCAATTTCGTCTCCTCAATAACCGCTCTAAACCTTGCCATACACTCCTTATCAGTACAACCCGCGATAACCAGACAGTCCACCCGTTTAGCTATCTCTTTGGCTTTGAGAAATCTTGTATCATCACATAGATCATCAACAGTCTCCACCTCAACACCATCACACTCTTCCAGGCAATCCGCCACCCGGACCAAATCTATTGCACCGCTTATATTGCCATTACATCCGCATAAGATAATCCCCGCCCTTTTGCAGCTGCTCATGCCAGCACCTCTTCTAAGTTTTGGAGATACCGCGCATCATTCAGAAGCAGGGCTTTGGTTATTCCAGCAAGGGATGAATACAGAGATAAACAAGAGTTATCTCGCAAACAGTCGCAAAATCCCACTGCCCATTCCAGTAAATGCTCAGAGAGAAACTCTTTCTCCCCTTCCAGGTAGCGACCAACTTCATCACTTTCATCCTTCATGCATACCCCCTCCTGGTGAGTTAGGTAATGCATAAACTCTAATTCCACCGACAGGTGGTCTGGAGGCTGTTTAAACCAGCAGCCGGTTTCCAGTCCAAATCTGCTGTAAAAGTCCTCCACCCCATCTCGAACAGAGGCGCACTTCTCAGGATCGGTAGACTTATCTCTGCGATAAATATAAGCAGACTCCACAATGAGACATTTTGGCCTGTAATCGAATAAACGTACATATTCGACCTGGATATCCTGGAGAGACAGACCATCAACAGCCGAGGTGAGGGAATCGACGTCATCTTGGAAATCTATATCATATTCAGTAGATAGTTCAGCAAAAATATCTTTAATCTCTCGCTTTTCATCTCGAAACTGCCTGTAAGACTCATTGTTTTCAGGATAAGTAAATAGTGAAGACAGCTTCTTATAGGCGGCGCTTCTTAAAAAAGGATTGATTACCTTCAAATTATCCCTCTTTTCCTCATTTTTTAAAAATAGAGGGGCCATCATCAACCTAAACTATGACCCCTCTAATTTTATCATTAGATCAGCCTGAACAAGCTACAGTATGGGTGAAAACCCTTCAAAGATACCCACAGCCAGGATCAGATACCTGAGTGCAAGTCCCCCAAAGAGCAGACAGATGCCTGCCGCTGTTCCGCTGACTACCATACTGGAAAGTTGGTTGTCCTGTTTTCGATTCAATCCCCATTCCAGGCAAAAGGGGACTAGCAGGCCTACAACCACAAAGATCCAGAAGAATGGAGCACAAGAACCCGCCACAAGCATTTTCACAGAAGATGCAGCGGCAAGCCGCGACTGCCCCATGACCAATAAGTAAAAGAGGAGTACCAGAACCTCTAAACCCACAAAAACAAGGTCAATGCGGGAAAGAGAGTGCAGTATCCCAACATCGGAGTCCTTTGCTCCCTTGATCAATACCCCTACCAAAAGCGCCCCGATGCCTGTGGAGACCGAAGAAATAAAGAAGAGCACCGGCAGCAGAGGGGTATTCCAGAAGGGAATAGCCTTGACTACACCGAGCAGCACACCTGTATAGACAGCAGTGGCGACAGCAAAAATAATCCCGGCTATCCAGGCGGCATTACTTAGCTCCAAAGACGCTTCTTTAGCTTTATAGCACTTCAACCATTGTAAGGCAGCGATAATGAAAAAGATCGTCAAGACCCATGTGCCAACCGAGATCATCGAGCTGAAGGGCTTGAGAAATGCCAACATAAAGCGTAGGGGTGCCCCCAAATCAAAAAATAGAAAGAGGATACTTACCCCTAAACATGGAGCAGCCAGGAAAATGCCCATCCTGCTCACTGGATTATCACCGCGCTTGTACCAAACATATGCTGCACTGAGATAAGCCCCAGCCGCAACACCTGCCAGAAACAGATAGATAGCAATCGGCCAACCCCAGACAGTTTGTACTCCGGACATCAATACCACCTCCTAGTTTCGTCAAACTATCTCATATTGCCATAGAATACTTTTGGTTTTGTCCCGAGTTGGGGAGATAATGCTACTGCACCCGCTTCGGTGATCATCCTGGAAACCTCACTGTTGGGGTCATCAAGATCCCCAAATGTGATAGCATGCCCAATACACTTCTCCACACAATACGGCTCTTTCCCTTGGCGGACTTTGTCCTCACAGAAGTCACATTTATCGACTATCCCTGTTTCATGATTAAAATAGCGTGCATCGTAAGGGCAAGCGAGTATGCAGTACCTACAGCCTATGCACTTTTTGGGATCAAATGAAATGATCCCATCTTTATCTTTAAAACTCGCACCTGTCGGGCAAACTGTTACACAAGGCGCATCATCACAGTGCATACAGTGCGAAGGATAGAAAAATCTCCGTACGGCCGGGTACTTACCGGCTTCCGGCTCTATTAACTTGACACGAGTATACTTGCGTCCATTATCAAACTGGCTAGGTATGTTATGCAGCACCTTGCATGTAATATAGCAAGTCCTGCACCTAACACATTTCTTTAGATCGACAGCCATACCATATCTGGGCATTCTCTATCTACCCCTTCCTCAGTCTTACAATGCTGTAGTTCTTCCCACAGCCACCACCATAGGGCTCGACCGTCAGTGGGACAAAGGCACTGTGAAGAACCCCTTCCCTGGCCTTAGGCAGCATCGACTTCGCTTTGTGACCAGCTGCAAAGTGGGTAAACGCCACACTTGGATGTAGCCCTTCGGTTATATGTACTCTCACTTTTTGTTTATAACCGATGGCGGAATCATCAAAAACATGTGGCTCTTCCTGCTTTGTAGGCCCTACACACTCTACCTCTACCATGTCTCCTTCTTTAAGCCCCAGTTCAGATGCCCGTTCAGCATTGATATAGAGAGGTGAAAACGGGCAGCCACCCTCAATTTCATCCTCCATCAGGTACCTGTTATTCTGGGTAGCACTCTTTTGGTGCCAGCTCGCTTTACCACTGACAAGGTAAAACTCATCCTTGCCCTTTGGTTCGGCAATAGGGATGTGACATGGCACAGGATAGATATACTGGCTCTCATACCAGATGGATTTCTCGTTGAAATAGCATTCCTCTGCCAGCTCATTGGAGTACATCTCAAACCGACCGCTGCGTGTTTCAATAGGTTTGAACATGACATCATAGGTCATGGGATATTTTTCTACATAGGGGCCGTTTTCAACCAATTCCTCTGCTGTAACAGGCAGCTTGGCATGTTTCAGCATCTTATTCCACCAACCGTAATCAGTGTCGATATTCTCAAAATAAGCACCTAAGCCGATCCTTTTGCTGACTTCTGTAAAGAACCATGTAACAGTTTTAACCTCTCCAGGCAATTCAATAGTACGCGACCTCATAATGGCTGTCGCATGCTCTTGCCCGTCCTGACCGAGGGCAGAGAAAGTAAAGAGCTGGTTTCTTTCTACATAAGCGGCTTCTGGTAATACATAGTCAGCCATTTCTATGAAATCCTTGGGAAGCTGATCACCGACAACAATCATCTCTAACTTGTTGAGACAATCGTAGACGTAATCGGTATTCACCTGGGTGATCGCCGAGTTCTCTGCTGTGGAAAACAGTGCCTTGACTTTACCTTCCTGCATTGCAGTGAAGTGATCCCAGGGAAGAGCAACAGTAGCAGGATGGAAATCTCTAGGCTCTTTATAGCAGGGAGCCTTATCCAGAAGTTCAACAGACATGAGATTGCCCCAGGGACCTGGCACAACCTTGAGATCAGGATTTGGATACTCAGGCACCTCCGGCGGTTCCGGCCAACCTGTACCGGTATTGAACTTGTGTTTCGGGAAGTACCAGCCGCCTGGCCGTTCAATATTTCCAAGCAGCATGTTGACACAACTATAGATTCTCAGCACTTGGAACCAGTTGGTATAACGACCGGTTGTAAAGCCAGGGTAAAAGAGAACAGCAGGCTTATTATTGCCCAGATTCCTGGCTATCTCCACTATTTTGTCAGGCAAAAACGGCAGCTCACAGATTTCAATAACCTTTTCCGGTGGATACTTTTCCGACTCTTCCGCATAAAGGGTCAACGCAGTTTTACACTGCACATCCCCAACCGTATAAGTCTTGCCTATTCCCAGGCTCAGGTTACCCCTCTGATCAGCGGGCGGCAGTGGAATAGCAGAGTTGGAAGCACTATCCCATGCCAAGTATTTGCCGGCATCATCTTTCATGGCCTGCTTGGTATCTACCCTGATCAACTGTGGGGCGTTAGTGTACTTGAGCAGGAAATCTTCGTCATACAGTTTTTCTTTAATCAGAACATTGGCAACCCCATAAGCAAATGCACCATCAGTACCCGGTTTAATTGGAATCCACTCATTAGCCAGGGCACCACTGTCGGTAAGCTTAGGATCGACCGAAAGGTGCCGCATCCCGTTTTCTTTAGCCTTTAAATAAACAGGCCAGAACGCTGAGGCACCACATTGGGTTCCTGGGGCAAAAACAGTGCCGGGAAAGTTCTGAGCTGCGATAACAGCGTACTTGGTATTGATATAGTCCGCTGTACCGTTCACCAGATCACCGGCACGGCTCCCACCGAAGGTAACCGATTTTTCAGATGTATGATCCCCAAAACAAATCTGGCCGTGCATATAAGAAATACTGCATCCCATTATCCTGGAGAAGTAATGCAGGAAGTACATGTTGTCAGCCTGAACAGGACAACCCCACCAAATCTCAAAGGCTTCCGGGTGGCCCTCATCCATATACTCCTTCAGTTTTTTAGAAAAATTCGTAATCACTTCATCCCAGGAACATCTAACAAATTTCCCCTCTCCCCGTTTGCCAACCCTCTTCAACGGGTAAATGATCCTGTCGGGAGCGTAAACTCTTCCCCAGATACCGCCATAAGCCTTAGCACATACTCTTCCTTTCCAGGGATAGATGTCTTCACCCCTGACATCAACAATTTTCCCGTTCTTAACTTTGACCTGCATTGGGCACATCAAGCACAAAGCACACGCCGTATGCTTCCACTTTTCGTCATCAGTTCCGGTGGCTTCAGCAGGAGACAGGGCTGAAAGCTTTAAACCGCCAAACTTACTGTACGCTAGACCGCTGCCAACCGCCACACCGGTCAGCTTAAGAAAACTTCTTCTTGATAGTTTGCTGCCCAAAAATACCACCTCCTGTGTAGCTAATCACTTTCCTTCACAAACAAACACCAAAACCAATATCGACCTGCATGTATCAACCTGTTTAGAAAGGGTGTCACCTCCAATCCTCTTGTTCGTTTTTTCACATATATTGCTGCAGTAGCTGCTATTAAAATTATTGATGTTTGTAGTTATATTGCCTGTACTTATATTAGGGAAAATAAGGAAGAGATTGTTAGTGTAATCATGACTGCTAATCAAAGTTCGTTTAATAGAAATGATGTTAGTTGGATGGTATCGACATTATATGATATAATTCGTCATTATGATTATACTACCCTCTTTTTCCTCTAAATTATTTTTCAATAGGGCATTAGGGACATTAGCCCCCATTTTATGGTTAATTCAGTGACACTAACTATGTAGAAGTGCCAACATGGGTTGAAAGGTACAATATACAGTGTTGCTCAAATTAAGGCATGCTACATGCTGTGGATTAACTTAAAACATCCTGGATACAAAAAAGCCCAGCAGCTAACTGGGCTTTTCTACAATGTATATAAGTTTTTTAAATTAATTAAGATTTCGCAGCCATAATCATATGGCTGTGGCCAATCTACCCCTCCCCTACTTTACCCGGTCTTGCCAAGTATACTGAACTCTGCAACAGACATTTCTAAGATACTGAAATGAATAACCGGCCTAAACAGCTTTTAGCACCAGGTCACCGCTTTCACAATCCAGGTCGTGAGCGATGACCGGGCATTTAACTTTAAGAAGGAAGAAGATCTTTTTACCACTTATCTGACTAAGGGTTTCATAATTAGCTTGCCCCTTGGCAATAATCAGGTCCGAGCGTTCAAATTCCTTTTGAAATACAGGTGAGCAGATTTCTAAAATGGTACCGGGGGCATCACTGCCATTGTCGATCACTCGCAGTAAATCGCATAGTCCTGTTTCCATCGCATCTTCCATAGTTGCGTCATTGATGATTGGCTTCCCTTTTACGACATAGGTAATGTTGTCGGTGGGTACCAGTTCAAGCAGCAGGCGATCAAAAACAATCTCACCGGCGTTATCACCAAGATAGAGGATCCTTGCGCTTTCTTGAATGGCTTTCTTTAATTCGTCAGCTCTGTTAAAGCGTAGAGGCTGATCTACACAGTCCTGTACTGTATTGCTGACCTCTTGATGGCTTATATCTCCTCTGGGACCAAAATCGATAATATTTCCTGCAATAGCAATTTTAACCGCGGTTTCAAAAGGATTTGCCGAATCTTGAATTATATTTCGCATTTCTCCACTCATATCTAAAGAGAGCTGATTGAATTCTTTTTTCAGAGAGCGATAGGGATCATCTATTTGTGTGGCCTTTTTAATATATTGATGAATGAAATGAGCCATATGAGGAGGAGTTTTGTTTAAATCCATCTTTGACATTTCAGATAGCACACACCGTAAAATCTTTTCTTGAGTTTCAGGTGTTTCATTCACCATTTTTGCCGCTTCCATTGTTTGGCGCAAAAGGCAAGGCAGGCATTCATAATAGGTTTTCATAGATCAAGATCACCCTTCTCTTTTTTACATTAACTTTAACACAACAGTTCTTATTTACAGTACAAGATAACACCGCAAATAATTCTGCGGCGTTACCGGGAAAAAGATGTCGGCATAATTGAGGCCAGGCTTGCTTTATTGTTTTATTGCTTTAGTTCAAAGACGATTCGCTTTCATCCTCTGTTGGTGCCATCTAGATAGCATAGGCATCTACCCTGAAAATAGAAGTCAAATGTCTAATGTTTCCCTGAACTGCCTCACGCCGGTTCCATAGCAATCCCTGACTTCGGCCTCTTGTTTTAATCCCCTGGGATTGTAAAGTTAATACCTGTCACCATTAGCCACTGATCCGAGATGTTATGTGAGACGCGAGTGAGACGCGAGAACCGTCCCCGCGTCTCACATCTCACCCTATCACTTTTCCAAGGCGTTTAGTCTGTCCTGTATTTGATTAAGCTGGCTTTCTAGAGACTGCGCCTGCTTTTTCAAAAGCTCCTTTTCATCCACAGCATAGGTACCAGGGGCATAACCCCGTTGCCATGCCGGATAGGACATTCTTCTGAAGCCCCTGCCTCTACCATAACCAAATCCAGCTGACATATAACCGGGTGCAGTTGATCCTGCGCAAAACCCTGCACCTCTTCCTGTCCTGGGACCCATTCCCATCGGTCCGCTTCCATCACCTCTAGGCAT
>DUMY01000219.1 GCA_012839645.1 Syntrophomonadaceae bacterium | reverse complement strand
GCACCTTTCTTGGCTTGGTTGATTTTTTCTAAACAGAAAAGAAGGGTGTGGTAACAATAATCCGAACAGAAAATTTGGAAGCAGGCTACAATGGTACTGCGGTTTTATCGCAAATAAATATGCGGGTGAGCAAAGGCAGGATGTTAGGGTTTTTGGGCAGGAATGGCAGCGGAAAAACTACCCTTTTCCGTTGTTTAAATGGCCTTTTGCGGCCAATGAAAGGTAAGGTTTACTTGGATGGTCAGGATATCTCAACTTTAAAGCCGAATCAAATTGCTAATCTGACGGCATTGGTGCCTCAAGGAGCGCAAACGGTTTTTCCTTTATATGTGTTGGATATGATTTTGCTGGGAGAAGGCTGCCATCTCAAGGCATGGGAATCACCTACCGCGGAGTCAGAGGATAAAGCCATAGAAATGGCAGCAGAAATCGGTATAGAACATCTTTTATGGAAGCAGTTTGATCGTCTTTCCGGTGGGGAACAGCAGTTGGTATTAATAGCCCGGGCGTTGATGCAGTCTGCCCCCATTCTCCTGTTGGATGAACCCACATCACATCTGGACTTTACCAACCAGCATATGGTTATGAATCTGATTTGCAGCCTGGTGATAACCAAGGGAGTAACTACTGTAATTACCGCCCATGACCCGAATATAGTTTTGCATTACTGTGACGATGTAATGATGTTGAAGGACGGCAAAATACTGGCGGCAGGACCTGTGGCAGATATTCTTACTGACGAAAATCTCAAGTTATTGTACGGTGACGGAATTGCCATGCAGCAGACCTCTTCCTGCCAGGTGGTAGTGCCCGCTAAATAGAAAGGAGTGGTTGCATGAGATGTAATTTCTGTGAATGGCGCTGCAAAATGCCTGCTTCTGTCTGCCATATGTATGAAGAAAGAGATGGCAGAATAGAGGAGATCTACCCCAACCAATGGACAACCTATTATATCACCAATTCAGAAGGCATCCCTCTTTTTCACGGCTGGCCGAATCATCAATTCTTACAGCTGGGTGCCTTCAACTGCAATGCAAGTTGTGCCTACTGTATCAACGCTCGGGTAGCTATTGAGCCGGAAAGCAAAACCTTTCTCTTTCACCTTGCTCCGGAGCGGGTAGTGAGAATTGCTCAAAAGGCCAGTTGCAGCGGTATTCATTTCAGTGTCAATGAAGTGACCGTAAATCTGCCTTCTGCATTAGCCGTAGCCAGGGAAGCCAAGAAACAGGGGCTGATAGTGGGCTGTTCCAGCAACGGCTACTTCACCAAAGCGGCTGCCGATATGATGCTGGAATACTTTGATTTTTTTAATATCAGCCTAAAATCTCTCTCTGATGATTACTACCGGAAGCATGCCGGCCTTAAAAGCGCTGCTCCTGTGATGAGGAATATCGAGTATCTCGCATCCCGCACCCACTTGGAGGTTACGACCACAGTTGTGCAGACTGTAAACGATCACGAGATTCCAATTATTGCTGAGTTTTTGGCGGCTGTCGATCCGCAGATGCCCTGGCATATTTTCCGACTGCTACCGGAATACAAGATGGAGGACAGACAGCCCCCAGATATCGAGGAAATTTCCGGCAGAGTGAAGCAGTGCAGAGATATTCTGCCCAACACCTATTTCAGCAACTATATCGGTACTCAGCTGATCAACACCCTGTGCCCCTCCTGTGCTGCGGTGCTGGTTGAAAGAATCTGCGCCCAATCCTGTGGGGTTACACTCTCTGGCTACAACATGAAGGGGAGTATTTGCCCTAACTGTGGTGCAGAGGGCAGCGGGTGTCACAGAAGCTGCCGGTCATTTTTATGGCTGCACCACAGTTGGGGCAAATACTCCCCTTCATGTTGTAGCCAGAGAGTGTTTGCCCTAACTGTGGTGCAGCTATAAAAATGACCGGCAGCTTCTGTGACACCCGCTGCCCTGATGGGGAGGAGGGATAGATATGTTAGGGATTATCGATGTCCGGGAATGGCAAGCGGTAATCGACATTGCCACTGCCAAACCGGTTATGCGAGATGAAGAGTTTTTGAAACCCCTTAGAAGCCTTGCCAAAAGATTTCCCTATCCAGGGGACCGCGATAATGCCGGGAGCAAATGGACGATAGATGCGGGGGAAGCCGTGGTAAATCACTACAATCCAGGTTGGCTTTTTCTTGGTTTTACCCAACCTTTTTTTAGCGGCGTTTATAGCACTTGCCCAGTTGAAAAAAGAAAAGACACGGCAAAAGTTATTTTAGATTGCATTATGGGCTTTGCCCGAAAACATAATTTTTCCCCGCTCATTGTCAGCAGCGGCGGGCTTGTGCCCCTAAAGGGCTATATTGTTATACCTGAATTAAAAGGCAACCTCCAATCCAGTGCTTGGTCGTATAACATGGCAG
>DUMY01000218.1 GCA_012839645.1 Syntrophomonadaceae bacterium | reverse complement strand
GCTTGTGCCTGGTGGTGCGCCTGGACTTCAAATCCAGTGGGAGGCGTGGCTGACACGTCTTCGGTGGGTTCGATTCCCACACGCTCCCGCCAAATTACGAATACTAAATTACTTAGAAGTATAAAAACCAGCTTTCCTGGAGTTTATACTTCTTTTTTGTTTATTGTAATACAAGTGGACCTATGGTGAGTATTTTACTAAAATAATATATGTTTATTTCCTCTGAGATTTATAGTAAGATTATATTAGGGTGATTACATTCAAGGGAGTGGCTTAAAATTGGCTGGAGAGATTAAGTCTGATCAGCTTTATGAAATACTCAAAAATAAGATAGTTCATCTGGAGTATAACCCTGGACAGGTTCTCAATGAGGCTGATATAGCAAGTGAGTTCGGATTGAGTAGAACACCGGTAAGAAAAGCATTCGAGCAGCTTAAGAATAACAATTTACTGAATATCATACCTAGGTACGGCGCTCAAGTAGCACCCATCGATTTTAAGTATATGAAATCATTATTCGAAGTAGATCGGGTACTTGAGGGTTTTGCAGCCAGATTGGCGGCAGATAGAATAACTGACGAAAAGATTGGAGATCTCGAAGCAATTATTGAAAGAATCAAAAATTATGATATAGAAAAAGACTACAAGCAAATGATTATGGAAGATGAAAAGTTTCATGAAACCATCTTTGAAAGCTGTGAAAACCCCTGCCTTGTAGAGATTCTTTATAATCTCCATATGCACACTGAACGCCTTTGGTTTTACGTCCAAAAAGATATCACAGACATTAATCTCTTTCTGGATACCTTGCCGAAAATCGTACAAGCTCTCAAAGAAAAAGATGCAGACAGGGCTGAGCAGGAAGCTATAAGGCATGTTGACGTGTTTGTAGAGAAAATCAGGCAGGAGTTGCTATAACTCCACATGTCTCCCTCCCGGGATACCATCCTGTTCCTCCCGGAGCCAGGCTTGCTTTATTGCTTATCCATATTTCAAGCAACCGGACAAATTATTGTACGGGTATTTGGATATGGGTCATTATGAATTCCCCCGAACATGCTGATACAAGTAGATACGAAAACTATCCTTCGCATACTGTTTGCTTTCCCCAAGCGAATCCAGTAAAAATGCAGGCACGAAGAAATGAGGTACTCCAATGAGTCCCGGTTCCAAAAAGCTGATCAGGAAGATTCCTATAGTTGAAATGATAACCTCGTGGATTCTCAGGTGGCATTGGTCCTTTATGCTGCCTGAGAAATTTATTATAGGTGCCATTTGTATATGCAGTGCAAACAATATATGCATGCAAAAATCCGTGCAAAACTCAAAAATCTATTAAAAGAAATGTTAACTATCAGCCTGTGGTTTAGAACTTCCTAAACTTCCTATGTGAAAATTGGCATAGTTTTTGCATCTTAATATATACGGAGTGGTATTTTAGACCAATTTGCAGATATTAATCAACTAACCATCAAAAATGTTGAAACCGGCGGTCCGGCAGATGGGTTAAAAGGGGGCAGTTTGCAGGGATAAAAAAATAACGGAAATCAGATTAAATGGTTTTGGCTGTAGCTGTTTAAGTGAAAAGTATAAGATTGGAGGAGTATAAGGATGGCATCTCAGGTTTCGTTACGTGTCTTAACCGAGGATGATAATAAGCAGATCCATAATTCCTCTTTAAGACTACTGCAGGAAGTTGGTATAGAAATCGAGTATCAGCCGGCAGTGGATATTTTAAGGGATGTGGGGCAGAAGGTAGAAGGGAACCGTGTTTATTTTGACCCTGATTTTGTTGAAAAAAAGGTAGCTGAAGCTCCAGGGGAATTTACTGTATATGCGCGGGACCCGGAGTTTAATATTAAGATAGGTGGCAGTAATCTGGTTTATGTTCCTGGTTATGGTGCTCCCTTCATCATTGAAAAAGGGAAAAGAAGAGCAACATACTGGGACGACTATATGAAATTTTTAAAGCTTGCCCATGTCGCCAAAGATATTGACCTGAGCGGTGGTATGCTGGTGGAACCCAATGACCTTGATGAAAGAACAAGGTTTTTAGATGCATTATATGCCCATCTCCGCTACAGCACCAAATGTCCAATGGGTTCAAGTTATGGAGCTGATGGGGCAAAGGATACTATCGAACTGCTTGCTGCTGTTTTTGGCGGCAGAGATGTATTGAAAGAAAAACCTGCAGTAATTACCTTGATCAATACCATTAGCCCCTTGAAGTTAGATGAGCGGCAGACCGGCGCTCTGTTGGAGTACGCAAAAATGAATCAACCGATGATCATTGCCTCTTTGGTGATGGCTGGTTCAACGGGCCCCGCGACACTTGCGGGTTGTATGGCAGTGCAGAATGCCGAAGTTCTTGCTGGCATAACCCTTGCGCAGACAATGAGTCCAGGTGCTCCGGTTATATACGGAAGTGCTTCATCGATCACTGATATGCACTCCGGTTCTGTATCCATTGCCAATGGAGAAGCGGGATTGATGGCTGCAGCTGCAGCACAGATGGCAAAATTCTATGGACTCCCCTGCCGCAGCGGTGGAGGGCTTACAGACTCAAAGGCAGTGGATGGTCAAGCAGGTTATGAATCTGCAATAATGTTAATGGCTCCT
>DUMY01000217.1 GCA_012839645.1 Syntrophomonadaceae bacterium | reverse complement strand
GGAGCAGTATCTTGAAGGCACGATCTCTTCGCATGATCTGGGGATCCTGGTGACTTTGCAAGATCTTTTCCTGATAGAGGAGAAAACACCATCAGTAGTGATCATCGGTGTAGAACCGAAAGAGGTTGGCTGGGGGATGGAATTGACCCCAGAAGTTGAGAAGAGCCTCCCAAAGGTTATAGAATTAGTGCAGAGAGAAATTGACAGCATCATTGACAGGAAGCAGACACTGTAAATATAATAATAATGTTGTAGAAATATAAATGTTCCTATCCTGATAATAGAGGTCGGAAGCCAGAGGTCAGAGGTCTGAATTTGAGGAATTGCTTCGGCTGGTTCCACACTTCAACTTGACCTCGGCTCTATTTTTATTCTCTGATGGTGTTGTCATAAAGCTGGGTGTATATATCTAATTAAATATATGTGCAGTTGTTTAGAGGGGGCTTTTTGAATTGATTGAAGTCAAGAACCTTACTAAAATTTTTAATACTGTGAACCAGGAAATAGTTGCTCTAGATGATGTGAGCCTGCATGTAGAAAAAGGTGAGATTTTCGGAATCATTGGTTTGAGCGGTGCTGGTAAAAGTACACTTATCCGCTGTATCAATATGCTGGAAAAGCCCACAAAGGGCTCAGTTGTTATTGATGGGATAGAGATCACTACTCTGGAACCCCAGGATCTGCGCTCTGCCAGGCAGAAGATCGGAATGATTTTTCAGCATTTCAATCTGCTTTCTTCCAGAACGGTGTTTGATAATGTGATCTTCCCTCTGGAAATAGCCGGTGTTCCAAAGAAAGAAGCCGGTAAGCGAGTAGAAGAGCTCCTTGATCTGGTCGGCTTGTCTGATAGGGCAAAATCCTACCCCTCCCAACTCAGCGGTGGCCAGAAGCAGCGGGTAGGCATCGCACGGGCCTTGGCTAACTCCCCGAAAATACTGCTTTCCGATGAAGCCACCTCAGCTCTGGATCCCCAAACCACCCGTTCCATCCTTGACCTGCTCAAGGACATCAATCACAGGTATAATTTGACGATTTTGCTGATCACCCATGATATGAATGTGATCAAGGAAACCTGTGACCGGGTAGCTGTGATCGATGATTCACGGATTGTGGAGGTGGGGAGGGTAATCAATATTTTTTCCAACCCCCAAACAGCCACTTCCCGGAGCTTTATCGGCAATATAATCAACAGAGAGATTTCAGATCAGCTGCTGCAGCGCCCGGCTGAACAGGCATCCGGCATTATTACACGTGTGATTAGGGTTTCCTTTATCGGTGAGTCTGCAGGAAAGCCCTTGATTTCCTCTATGATTAAAAAGTTTGATATGGATGCTAATATTTTATATGGAAATATAGACCGCATCAAAGATACCCCATTTGGTTACCTGACGCTGGAACTTACCGGGGCGCCGGATCAGGTTGCTGAGGGGCTTGATTATCTTAGTGGACATGGCTTAGAAGTGGAGGCGATCGATAATGTTTGATTTCGGTGCCAATGCCTGGATGGTGGACAAGGTGCTGATTGCAACATGGGAGACAATCTACATGGTTGCTATATCCACTTTCTTGAGCTATGTTGTTGGGCTTCCTCTAGGAATTATCCTGGTTACCACATCAGAAGGCCATATTCTTGAAAATAAGAGGTTTAACCAGGTTCTTGGTTCCATTGTTAATGCTGTGCGGTCGATACCTTTTATTATTTTCCTGATCCTGATCATACCCCTGACACGCCTGATCGTGGGAACATCGATCGGCACTATTGCATCTATTGTTCCCCTTACACTGGCGGCAATACCCTTTGTTGCCCGCCTGGTAGAGACATCTTTGAAAGAGATCGAATGGGGGCTCGTTGAGGCCGCCCTTTCTATGGGTGCCAATGCATGGCAGGTGATCAGCAAGGTGTTGCTTCCTGAGGCTATGCCTTCTCTCAATCTGGGAGTTGCCATAACGACAATAAACCTTGTAGGCTATTCAGCTATGGCAGGTATTGTGGGGGGAGGTGGTTTGGGAACACTGGCGTATTACTATGGCTATCAGCGTTATGAGAATGGTATTATGTGGATAACAGTCATTGTTTTGGTTGTCCTTGTACAGTTGGTGCAGATGCTGGGGGATACCCTGGCCGCGAAAATTAGTAATAGGAGGAGGTAAACAGTGAAGAGAATATTAGCACTCATTTGTTCTTTTGCTTTGTTGATTGGCTTGGCTGGGTGCGCTTCTCAGGATGATAACAAATTGGTGGTGGGTGCCACAGCAAAGCCCCATGCTGAGATCCTGGAATTTGTGAAACCTATGCTGGAGAAAAAAGGCATCGAAATGGAAATCAAGGAATTTACGGACTATCCTTTGTTGAATCCCGCACTCAATGACGGGGAGATTGACGCCAATTTCTTCCAGCACATTCCCTACCTGGAGGAGTACAACGAGAAGAATAATACAGATCTTGTATGGACAGTCCAGGTTCATAATGAGCCTATGGGTGTTTATTCGAAAAAATACAAGAAGATTGAGGACCTGCCCAATGGTGCCACGGTGGGCGTTCCCAATGACACCACCAACGGTGGTCGTGCCCTGATGGTTCTGGAGAGATCCGGTATCATCAAGTTGAAGGAAGGGGCAGGGTTGACTGCTACAGACAAGGATATCGCTCAGAACCTGAAAAAACTGAAAATCCAGATGATGGATGCAGCAATGCTTCCGCGGTCACTGGATGATCTGGATGCTTGTGTGATCAACAGCAACTATGCCATTGAGGCGGATCTCAACCCGGTCAATGATTCCATTTTCATGGAACCGAAGGACTCACCCTTTGGCAATGTACTTGCGGTACGCGCCGAAGATAAGGATAAAGAAGCTATCAAAAAACTGAGTGAAGCCCTGCAGTCCCCTGAGGTCAAAAAGTTCCTGGAAGACACATACCAGGGCAGCTGTGTCCCTGCTTTCTAATATAATGTATGAAAGACCGAGAGAGCTGCAAATTTGTGGCTCTCTCTTTTTTTTATTTATTAATCACAAAAACCCCCAGCACAATCAATAGAGTTCCCATAAGCTTTCCCGGTGTGTATTTTTCCCCCAGCAGCAGAAAAGCAAGGAGTACAGTAACCACAGGGAAAGCTG
>DUMY01000216.1 GCA_012839645.1 Syntrophomonadaceae bacterium | reverse complement strand
CCGCTCAGCAACACTGTCACCCCAATTTGGCAACCCCTTCACCCCTATTTCAAAATAGATGTCGGAGGCCGGAAGTCGGATGTCGGAAATCACCAAGAAACGCTTCCACTGGGTCCACAACATTATTTAACTTCGGCCACTTTTTCATCTTCAGCTGATGCCACCTGGTCAACATGGGCGTACTGTTTTCATCCTTTGCCGGTTTTGCCCTTATAGCTGTATGGGCGTTTACTCAAAAGCCCCTCCTTGATCTCTACCTGTGAGGTATGCCATCACATACTCCTGGATCTGCTCCTGAACTAACCTGGGATCAGCACTGGCGTTAACAACCTTAATCCTTCCTGGGTAATCCCTGGCCAGAATAAGATAGCCATCCCTTACCCGCCGATGAAAACTCAAATTTTCCTGTTCCAGTCGGTCCCTTTCGGCTACCCCAGCTGAACGGCCAAGACCTTCTTCCGGGGGTAGATCAAGCAAAACGGTGCAAAATGTGCCCAGTTTATGTAAAGCAAAAGTGTTAATTACACGAAGCATTTCCAGATCAAGGCCACGCCCATAGCCCTGGTAAGCAAGGCTGGAATCCACAAAACGGTCACAAAGAACTACATTACCGGCAGCCAAAGCCGGCAGAAGCACTTCACTGACCAGCTGCGCCCGGGCTCCTGCATAAAGCAAGGCCTCGGTCACCCCGGACATCTCCTTATAGCAAGGGTCGAGCAGCAGTTGGCGGATGGCCTCGGAAAGACGCGTCCCCCCAGGTTCCCGGGTCCTAACCACGGAATAACCAGATTCCTCTAAAACCTGGGCTGTCAACTGGATCTGTGTGGTTTTTCCAGCCCCGTCGGGCCCCTCAAAAGTAATCAGTTTCCCTGCATGTCTCACTATTTCAGCTCCCTGCAACAATCTTTATCAAACCCCGGCTCTTCCCGGGCCAAATACCTCCGGCAGCATCCCATTTTTGAAGAAACTCAAGAACTTCTTCCTGGATCCTCTCCCCTGGACAGATCACCGGTACACCCGGGGGATAAGGTGCAACCACCTCAGCAGCAGTTTTCCCCAGGGCACTCTCCCACGGCACCAAGGAATGTGGAGCAAAGAAGGCTTCCCTGGGTGTGATCACCTGCTGCGGAATGTCTAACTGTAAGGGATCCGGTAAAAAACGCCTGCCTGCAGAGCTCCTGGTTGTACAATCCGCAGCCATAGAACCCAGCCCCTCCAACAAGACCTCTGCTGCTTTTTCATCACTGACAGGCCCCAGAATCAAAACCAGGTTTTGAAAATCAGCCATCTCCACAAGAACCTTGCGCTCCCGGCGCAACCATTCAGCAGCTTCAAATCCAGTAATCCCTAACTCCCTAACGTTTATGACAATTCTGGTTGGATCATACTCTACCACACCCGGTACTTCCAGCAGTTCTTCGCCTGGAGCCAAGATTCCAGAAATGCGGGAGATCTCCAAGCGCAGTTTTTCGCCAAACTGTGCCGCGGCCTCCCATCCCTCTTCCTCCAACTGGCACTGACAGCGTGCCACATCAAGAGAAGCCATAAGCAGATAAGAAGGGCTGCTGGACTGTACAATGCGTAGGGCAGCCCGAATTCCCTCCAGACCATTTTTCCTCTGACAATGAAGAAAAGCCGATTGGGTAAAGGAACCCAATACTTTATGAGCACCCTGGGCAGCAAAATCTGCTCCTGCCTGAAGCGCCGGAAGAGGGAAACGAGTACTTGTGCCAAAATGTGCCCCATGGGCTTCATCCACCAACACCGCATAGTTATGGTGATTGGCTGCCAGCACCTGCTGCCGTAGTTCCCCAGCCAGTCCATAGTAATTGGGGTGCAGCAGAACAACTAAGGCATCCTGGTCAAGTGCGGCAAGGCAAGTTTTCAGATCCTTGGCAGTAATATGGCCAGGCAGCCCCAGCCCCATATGAGACCGTACCGGAAGATAAACAGGCTGAGCCCCGCTGAGAATGATACCGTGAATAACTGCCTGGTGGCTGGTGCGGGGAAGCACCACCTTGCTGCCTGGGCGGCTTTTTGCCAAAAGCACAGCCAAAATACCGGCAGTGGTACCATTCACCAGGAAAAAGGTCTCTTTTGCCCCAAAGTAATCCGCGGCTGACTCCTGTGCCTTTTTAATAATACCCTGTGGGTCCTGGAGATTATCCAGTCCTGGCAGTTCAGTGAGATCCATCTGAAAGACCTGGTCCCCCAACAACTGCCGCCACTCCGCCAGAGCAGCCTGGCCCTGCTTATGGCCGGGGGTATGGCAGCTCAGGTACTCTTCTGCAACATTCTTTAGAAGACCTGCCAGCAGCGGCATTCTGTTCTCCCAGATGTCTTTCATCCCCTATCCTGCCACCCTCCCGGGATATTTTCCTTCTGCAGTTATTTTACCATACTACCGTCAATTGCTTTCCATAAAACAAAAAAACGCAAGCACCCTTGCGTAACATGAAAATAGTCGTCTGTTTTCATCCTCTGCTGGTGCCACTTAGGTGGCATGGGTATCTACCCGGAAAATGGAAGATCTGTTGCCGGAAGCCGGAAGTTTCCAGAAGCTGTAACCACTAGAGCTCATGATACCAAATCCTTTTAATCTTTTCTTTCAGATCAAAATAGCGGCTGTCACCAACCCGGGTGCGTACAATCTCTTTTTCACACCGCATACAAAGAAAGCTTCCCGAAACCATGATTCCCCCTGCAATACCCCTGGGAGGTGTTTCTTCACAGATTAAACAGATGGGCAGCAGGACTCCCTTTATCCGTCTGGAGGTCATCGTTTTCGTCCCCCCATTTCTTCCTTCTATTATATGCAGGAATACTGATCAAGCAACCGACTTCACTATCCTTTATCTTCTACTATTATACACAATGACAACACTACGCATCCCACAGTATCAAATATTTGAGCACATGAAATCAGTGAAGAATGAGAAAGAGATAAAACACGAGAGGAACGTCATTGAATAAATCCCCTGCAATGTCTTATTGTATAGACAAAGGATTTAGCTAGTAACCACCGGATATTTGCGCTTCCCCACCATACTAGAATCCTTCCTATTAACCTTCATGTTTTTGTCACCAAAACCAGGCCTTTTGGTTTTTAAATACTCCAATGCCTTAAAATTAGCCCAGATGTGTTGATT
Source organism: Syntrophomonadaceae bacterium (assembly GCA_012839645.1). Taxonomy (GTDB): domain Bacteria; phylum Bacillota; class DSM-12270; order Thermacetogeniales; family Thermacetogeniaceae; genus Syntrophaceticus. The sequence goes on along the minus strand of DUMY01000216.1, from coordinate 7,691 downwards.
AAAGCATTCATCACAGATAAAATACATTGTTCCGCCAATATTCCTTGGCTTGGCATGCTTGTTTCTACAAGCATAGCACGTCATGCCTGTTGAAGCTTTCTCCATTCCATCCCCCTCCCACTGGTTATTGCAAATGTCGTCCCCATACTGCTTTATTATGGCACAGTCAATATGTGTTAGTGCTGTGCAATTTATTTATGTGGCACGGGAAACATATGTTGCCGTAGTCTTAAGTCTCAAGAAGTCTTGAGCCAAGAGTCCTGTTAATGGGTATATTCGCCATATTTCCTAATATTCCTCCCTCAATTAGGTAAAAATTATTACATATTTTTAAATATTTTCTTTTATTTTGCCCCCTGGTACCTGGTCACCTGTTAGCAAGTTGATAATCGTTCCTGGAATCTCATCCAGTGGAAGAAGAATCTCTACTCCCCCATACTCTAATGCGGCTTTAGGCATCCCAAACACAACCGAAGTTTTCTCATCCTGGGCGATGGTGTGGCCCCCGGCCCTGTGCAGAGCCAGCATTCCCTCTGCCCCATCGCGACCCATACCCGTAAGCATCACCCCCACTGCATTAGGCCCCACATACTGTGCCACAGAATGGAAAAGCACATCCACAGAGGGGCAGTGCCCGCAGACCTTCTCCCCGGCTTCACAGATCACCTTATAGATCCCACCTGAGCGCTTGACCCTCATCTGGCAATCCCCGGGAGCAATCAAAACTCGGCCAGGCATCACCCGGTCCCCGGTTTCCGCTTCCTTAACATCCATCTCACAAGTAGCATTCAAGCTTTTCGCAAAGTGACTAGTAAAGCCTGGGGGCATATGCTGCACAACAACCACACCCGGGGCTGTTGGGGGAAGCCCTGGCAGGATACGGCGAATCGCCTCTGTGCCACCGGTAGAGGCTCCAATGGCAATCACCTTGTCTGTGGATTCCGCAAGTGCTTTTTTGTGGATGTGATCCCGCACACGGGCCTTCCGTTTCACTCTTTTCCATGCCTGTACATTGATAGCTGCAGCAATCTTCACCTTTTCTCTGAGTTCCCTCATCATCTCATTCAGCCCTCTGGCGATGTCCAGTTGCGGTTTAGGGACCACCTCTACTGCTCCCGCTTCCAGCGCTTCTACAGCAAGAGCTGTACCCTTCTGGGTAAGGGCACTGACCACCACCACAGGGAGAGGATACTGAGGCATCAGGTGGTGAAGGAATTCCACCCCATCCATGCGCGGCATTTCGATATCCAGTGTCAGCACATCAGGTTTGAGCTGCACAATCATATCTCTGGCCCGATAGGGGTTCGAAGCTGTCCCTACCACCTTAATCCCCGGATCCTTGGAAAGCCCTCTCTTTAATATTTCCCTCACCAGAGCAGAATCATCGATAATTAAGACCCTGATCTGTTCCATAAACCCCTCTCCCTCCATTTCTCCACTGCAGCAGTAAATAGTCGTTAGTAAACGAACGTTAAAACAGGTGGCAACCACCGCGTTCTCGCGACACCTTTGGTTTATTCTCTTTGATAGACCGCGGGCTGTATAAACTGGTAAAGCCCTGAAGACCTGTCCAAGGTTTCCGAGTGCCCTATAAACAGGTATCCACCTGGCTCCAGGTAACGAGAAAAACGCGCTGTCATCTGGTTCCTAGTGGATTCATCAAAATAGATCATAACATTACGGCAAAAAATAATCTGAAAGCACTTTTTGAAGGGATACTCCCGGCGCATCAGGTTCAAACGGCGGAAAAGTACCTTCTTCCTGATCTTCTCCTTCACCATCCACTGCCCGTCATATAAATTCTCCAGGTAACGCATTCTATATAAAAGAGGTACCCGTGAAACCTGATCCTTGGCATAAACACCGGCTACTGCCTTTCGAAGGGCAGTAGCTGCAATGTCTGTGGCCAGAATATAGGACTCTATTCCTGGAGAGCATTCAACATCATAATCACTCAAAATCATTGCCAGAGAATAGGGTTCTTCCCCAGAGGAGCACCCGGCACACCAAATCCGCAGCTCTTTTTCACCTCTATCCTGGAGAGAGGCTGTCAGCTGGGGCAGGACAGTACTCTTTAAAAACTCGAAATGTGCCTCTTCCCGGAAAAAATAGGTGTGGTTTGTGGAAATCAAATCCCCCAGGATACGCAGAGCCTGCCCGCTGGAATCCTGGGTAACATAATCATAATACTCCTTAAAGCTTGAAAATCCACCGTTCCACAGCTCCTTTTGCAAGCGTTGCACAACCAGGCTTTTCTTGTGCTCCCCCAGATGAATGCCAAACTTATCATACACCAAGTTTTTAATCAGGTGAAACTCCCGGGTACTTAAATTCATCATCGATCATCCCTGTTAAATAGTCGTTGGCGGTTAGTCATTAGAACCAAAAGAACGTCCCCCGGTGCATCCTCAAAAACGTCCAAAATCTTTATCATCCAGTGCTATAACATCCTCTGGTTTAACTTCTTTAGCCTTAGCTGCGGCACCGGAATAGCGTTCTGCCGGTTTACTACCCCTGGCTCCGCCTGTGGAAACACTCGCTGCTTCCTGCTCTGCCATCATTTTCTGCAGCATTTGCAGCATCTGGGGAGTAATCCCTGGCGGTAGCTCTAAAACATTACCTCCACCATCAATTTGTCGCAATTTGATCTGATCCACCATTTCCCTCAGCTGGTGGGCCTGGGCTGAGAGCTCCTCACTGGCTGCTGCCCGGAGTAAAAATCAACTGCCAGACCTCCTCATCTTGAAGGTTTTCTCCCTGGTCCTCTGTTATAATCCCTTTCTCCACCCCCTTTTGTATAATTTCTTCTCTGTCCAAGCCCTTACCGTCATCCCTGACAATTATCCAAACCTCACCGGTGCTATGTCTAGCCTCGATGAGAACCCTGCCTACTTCCGGTTTTCCAGCAGCCTCTCGCTCTGCCGGGTCTTCGATCCCGTGGTCAACAGCGTTTCTAATCAGGTGCACCAAGGGATCTGAGATCTGTTCGATCACAGTTTTGTCTACTTCGGTTTCAGCACCACAGATCTCCAACTCCACCTGTTTATTCTCTTTCTGGCCAAGGTCACGCACCAAACGCACCATCTTGCGAAAGGTTGTAGTCAAGGGAACCATCCGCAGGGAAAGAACAACCTCCTGCATTTCTCTGGTGATCTTATTCAGCTGTCTAACGGCTTTTCCCATCTGATCCTGGCCGCCGCGGTCCTGGCTGTGACTGGCCACCATGGCCTCCGCAATCACCAGTTCCCCTACCAGATCCAGGAGCTGATCAAGCTTTTCGGTATCCACTCTGATAAATTGACTCCGGGATCGCATTTTGTCGCTATATAGATAACTTCGAACAGGTTGGTCAGCAGGGGGCTTCTTATCTATACGCTGTGGTTGATCTTTGCTTTTTGGCTTTTCATCTTCACTTTCATCCGCACCGTTCCCTATCTCAGGAAGGTCCAGGGCCTGTTCAACAAACTGAATCAACTGCTGAAGATCCGGCAGCTCCGGAACCTGCCCCTCCTCCACACGGCGGACCCCGCTGCGCAGTGAATCAACCAAAGTAAGCAAAACAGTAATAGTAACACCGTCACACACTCTCTCCTCGGAGACAACCCCCTCCAGAATGCTTTCCGCCAGATGGCTCACCTTTTCAATGCCAGGTAATCCAAGGAAGGCAGCATTCCCTTTTAAGTTGTGAAATGCCTGTAGGGTTTTCCTGGCAGGGGTGGTCTCTGGGGACTGCTCCAATGCCAAAATCGCTGATTCGGCATCCTCACAAAGATCCAGTGCCTCTTCTACAAAACGCTTGATCAGGTCTGCTGTTATTTCCGTGTCCTCTTGGCCCTCTTGCTCATCCACATCCAGATCCTTGGTATTTTCCAATGGCTTCTGCTCGTCCCACCGGGAGAGCTCATACTCCGAGGTAATAAAAGCAATAGCCTGCGCCAGGTCTTCTACTAAATACCGCGCATCTTCTTCAAAGCCTCTGTCATGAGCCCTTTGTTCCACCTGATTCAGGACCCTTCTAATAAAATCAGCAGTTCGACAGAGAAGGTCCACATGCTGTGAAGTCACCATCACCTGACGACTTCTAAAATAATCCAGCAGGGTTTCCGCTGCATGAGTAACATCGATAATTGTCTGCAAATCCAAAAAAGAAGCAGATCCCTTCAGTGTATGAAAGAGCCGGAAAACACCATTCAACAAACCCTCATCTATACTTCCCGCTGTTGATACCATCTGCTCCAGCTCAATAATTTGGGGCTCCACCTCATCAAGCAGTTCCCGGCTTTCATTCACAAAATCCCTGATCATTTCCTGTCTAATTTCAGGTTCCATGTACCCCATTTTTCTTACCCCCCTCATTACAGGTTTTGTCCAAAAACATGCGCATCTCTTCAAAAAGCTTATATAAACGTGAGCATTCCTGGACCATACGCATCTGCTCACTCCGCAGCTTATCTTGTTTACGGCGCTGCTGTGCAATTGTATCGAACATTTGAACTAGCTCCCCTAAATTAAGCGGTTTAACCAAGTAAGCGTAAGCATGTTGGTTGACCGCTTCGATGGCGGACTCTATATCTGCATAACCGGTGATCAAAATGACTTCTGTTTTTATTCTCCAGGAACGCACCAACTTAAGCACCTGTATGCCGTTCATCCCGGGGAGTTGGATATCAGTGACCACCACATCATGCTTATGCTGCCTGTAGGCACGCATGGCCTCCACAGGATCCATAAACGCATCACACTGGTAGCCAGTAGGGTTTAGAGCAGTGATCAGGCTTTCCAAACAGGCCGCATCATCATCAAGCAGCAACACTCTCATGAAAACCCTTTCACCCCCACTAACAGATCTTCAGGACTAACTACACATAGTAGTTACGCAACATTCATGCCACATGAGAAAATTGAAAAAATACAGAAAAACAAAGAAAAACCCCCTGGAAGGTAAGCACCACACAAGGGGTATTGAACCAAATGGTACACTTTTTTATTTATATTGTACCTATTGGTCCAACCCTCTGGGATCAGAGTAGGCATTCAGGTGGGACTTTATTGCTATGCAGGTTTTTGTATCTTCGGGAATACTGTCGATTTGAGATAAGGGCAGGCGCCCCCTAGGTTTTTTCAATCCGGTTAAGCTTGCTGTAAAGGGATCTGCGGGAAATCCCCAAGTATTTAGCAGTCTTGGTTTTGTTGCCCCCATGCATCTCCAGGGCTTTGAGGATGATCCTGTCGGTATAATCCTGCAGGGGGAATCCCTCTGAGGGGAGGCCGAAATCATGGGGATCGATGGTTTGCAGCTCCTGATCCACCTCTACCATCCCCTCCTGGCTGTTTAAAATCCCCAGATGAGATGGTTTCAGTTCGGTATCATCCCACATAAAAACCGCCCACTCAATAACATTTTCCAATTCACGTACATTTCCTGGCCACTGGTGGGCTTCCAGGATATCTGCGGCTTCCCTGGTGATTTTACGGAATTGTTTTCCTCTATGACGAGCGAATTTTTTAAGAAATAAGCTGGCTAGGGGAATAATCTCTTCCTTGCGCTCCCTTAAGGGTGGGATAAAAATCCTACCTACATTCAAGCGGTAATAGAGGTCCTCACGAAAGGTTCCCTTTTTTACTTCTTGGTTCAAATTTTTATTGGTAGCGAAGATGAAGCGTACATCAGCCTGGATTTTTTTCAGCCCGCCGACCCGAAAAAACGCCCCTTCCTGAATAAGACGCAAGAATTTGGCTTGGAGTTCCACCGGGATTTCTGAAATCTCATCCAGAAACAGGGAGCCCCCTCTGGCAAGATCCAGTTTCCCCTTCTGTCCTTTAGTCAGTGCTCCGGTGAAAGCACCTGCCTCATAACCAAACAGATCACTTTCAAAAATGCTTGGGGTTAGAGCAGCACAGTTTAAGGGTACAAAGGGTCCAGGCTCAGACTGTTCACCATAGTGCAGATATCTGGCCACAACATCCTTGCCGGTTCCGGTTTCTCCCTCAATCAATACTGGAAAGGAACGGTCCTGGTGCAGCTTTTTCGCCTGCTCAAAAATTTTCTTCATTGTCTCAGAAAAAACGCCAATACTGTCAAGCCCAACAGCTTTTATATAGGTCTTCTTGAGACGCAAAAGCTCATCCCTGGTCTCTTGGGTCGCTTCTCGCACCGCAGCTTCGAATTGCCGTGAAAGAATTTCGTTTTCCTTTTTCAGGGCCTGTCGTTCAGCTACTTTTTCGGTTACCTTGACAACCTCATCGATGTTGACAGGCTTAATAAGGTAGTCATAGGCACCGGCACGCAGTGCCTCCACAGCAGTATCCATGTCACTGTAACCGGTCATCAAAACAACATCCGCATCTCTTCGTTCTCCATTTGCTGGGTGGGAAAGGCTGCGAATCTGGCGCAGTAACTCAAGCCCGGACATCTTGGGCATTCTGATATCCGCGATCACCAGATGAAAATTCTCCATACAGAAGGCCTCCAGAGCAGCACGCCCATCCGGCTTTTCCACCACCTGGTGACCAAGCTCTGATAAAAACTCAGCCAGGTACTGCCTGCTCTCAGCTTCATCATCCACTAGCAAAACTCTCATCTTTCAGCACCCCCTTGGATGCTTCTGTTACAGGAAGCTCCACTCTGAAGGTTGCGCCACCGGAAAGATTATTGAATGCAGCTACCCGGCCGCCGTAGCTTTCCACAATAGACTGCACCAGGGAAAGGCCAAGGCCCATTCCATCCCTTGGCTTAGTAGTAAAAAAAGGTTCAAAGAGGTGCTCAAGAACATCCTCTTTAATCCCTGAGGCATTGTCACTGGTCTCTAAAATCACCTTATCCTCCTGCTGCCAGGTTGCACAAACGATTTCTTTGTCCGGTGATCCCTTGCTATCTAAAGCCTGCATGGCATTAACCAGAAGGTTGATCACCACCTCTTCCAGCCTGCGCGGGGTACCTGCTACCAGGGGTAAGTTTTCTGACAGTTCTGTCGTTAAACTGACCCCATGAGACGAAAGCTGGGAACCTAATAGCTTCAGGGCATTCTTTACTGCCTCATTGAGGCTACAGGGCACCAAATCTCTTTCCCCCAGGCTGGCAAATGAGCGCACATGCTTGACAATATCGTCAATACGGCTGGCTTGCTCTGAAATCTTTTCCAGAACATCGATGATCTTCTCCTGATCATGGCGTACACCCTTTTTATACCAGTAAAGGGAGCCGTCAGCCAGCAGTTTGATGGCATTTAAAGGCTGGTTGATTTCATGGGCAACACCGGCAGAGAGGGCAGCCAAAGAAACCAGCCTTTTTACACGGGACTCCTGCTCCATTAACTCTTGCTGTTTCTTCCTCACCCTCTCCTTCACTGTAATATCTCTGAAAATGACCACATATTTATTTACCCCGTTTTCTTCAACCCGGAGGGCACTAACTGTTAGCCCAATCAAAAAAGGCTGCCCATTCTTTTTATGAGACCAAAATTCTCCCCGCCATTCATTATTTAAGTCACATGAGCGCACAATTTCCAACAGAAGCTCATCACTTACACCTACTCGCCTTAGAAAGTTCCGCTTCTTAACTACATCTTCCGGAGAGTAACCGGTAAATACTGTAAACGCAGGGTTTACCCACAGAATGATTCCTGTATGGTCGAGCAGTATGACCCCGCTTGCAATATCTTCAAGAACCTTAGCAGCCAGCAGCTGTTTAT
>DUMY01000215.1 GCA_012839645.1 Syntrophomonadaceae bacterium | reverse complement strand
AGGAACGACGCTTTTAACATGTGCGGCATTTCCTTAGCTTCAGGTTTGTCCTCATAAACTAGGTATTCTTGCGTGAATGTTTTTGCTTTCAGTACCAAAGAGCCATTTGAGATGATCTGCGTCGCGATACTAGAGACCGCTTTAGCCCTCTGTATTTCCTCCTGAAGTTCCTCACCTTTTATATCTTCATCATTAAGCCGTTCCAACTGCATAAATAAATGATTATTCAAGTCTCCCAACGTGTTGCGGATTTTCATATTACTTCCTCCCTTATTTCCTCCGGCTTATACTCCGGCGGGTTTATGTTCCTCGGTACTCTCCACCTATTCGCGGCGATCCTGTTGATCAACTTACGTGCCGTTTCAAATTGCCAGGTCCCCACATGCTGGAAACCCTTTCGTTCTAGGAACCTGATCTGCTTTGGTGTGGTCAACCCTGCTGCCCTCCGGACAGATAATCTGTCCAGGAGCTTTGACGCCTTTCCCGCGTTATTAATTTCATCCGGGAAGATCCCCCACTTCTCAAGAGCTTTGAGTTGTTTCTCTGTAGGAGGAGACATCTCCCATCCAAAAGCTGGTACATACCCGGCCAAATCTTCAGCTTGGATCGACATCTCAAACTGCAGGGGATCTACTAACTTACGTTTGCGATGCCGCATTTCCCGCAACTGTTTTGCCAGGGCTTCCTCCCTCTCAGCAACTACATCCTCAGATGCTTGCTCCTCTGCTTCTTCCAGGTCGACTGCTTCCCCAGCTTCTTCAATGTTCTCCGTCATTTTCTGTGCCACTTCCGGTGACTCACAAATCAGGTGTGCAGGGTGGCAAAGCTCATGTCGCTCCGTGTGCCAGAGAAAATCCAGCAGAAGCAGGTGATCTTTCCCCGGGTGGAGCCGGGTCCCTCGGCCTACAGCCTGGGCATACAAGCTGCGAATTTTTGTCGGTCGTAGCATAACTACGCAATCAATAGCCGGGCAATCATAGCCCTCCGTCAGCAGCATGCTATTACATAAAACGTTATATTTCCCCTCATCAAAGTCAGCTAAAACCTCGTCCCTGTCCTTACTCTCCCCGTTCACCTCAGCCGCCCGGAACCCCTTAGATTCCAGAATATCTCTGAATTTCCGGCTAGTCTTAATCAGCGGCAGAAACACCACTGTTTTTCGGTTCATGCAATACTTGGCCATTTCGTCTGCTATCTGGTACAGGTATGGGTCCAGGGCAGTACCCAGGTCACTTGTCTTGAAATCCCCGGCCTGCTGGCCCACTCCGGTTAGGTCTAGCTTGAGGGGTATGGTCTGGGCTTTGATCTTACATAAGTACCCTTCCTTAATCGCTCTCGGTAAGGTATATTCATACGCCAGGGTTTCAAAATACTGCCCCAGGTTGCGCATATCGCCCCTGTCAGGCGTAGCAGTCACGCCCAATACCTTTGCATCCCCGAAGTGGCTTAGCACCCGCTGGTAGCTCTCTGAGAGGCAGTGGTGAGCCTCGTCAACGATGATCGTGTCGAAGTAGTCGACCGGGAACTGTGCTAGCCGTTTCTCCCTCATCAGGGACTGAACACTACCTACTACTACCCGGTACCAACTGTCTAGGCAGGAGTTTTCAGCTTTCTCTACTGCACACCCTAGCCCGGTGGCCGCCTGTAGCTTATCAGCGGCCTGTTCAAGCAGTTCGCCCCGGTGGGCAAGTATCAGAACCCTTTCCCCATCCCGAACACAATCCTCAGAGATAGACGAAAACACTATCGTTTTACCTGTCCCGGTAGCCTGGACCAGCAGGGTCCGCTTGACCCCGCTAGCCCACTCCTTTTGTATAGCTTCCTTTGCTTCTTGCTGATACGGCCGTAACTGCATTAAAACTCACCAGGCTTAAACTTCGGTGTGTTGTCCTCCGGCTCGTAAAACCGCTTGACCTCATTGAATTCCAGGGTTTCTCCCTTGTCATTGGTCCACTTACGGATGCCGATCTTCGCCCTGCCTGTAGCTCCGATCACCTTGTCCCAATTCATTGTTATCCGCTCACCTTTTTTCCTTTGTCCGATCCCGGTAAAAAAAGCACAAAGCAGACCCTCAGTCTTGGTATGTAGAAAGAGCTGGTGTTTTATTGTTGTTGCTCCTTCTTTCCCCTCAATCCGCAGATAGACTATCGCTTTATTACAGGGTGGCAGGTTGTCCGATCCCTGGTGCCTTCCCCGCTCGAAGTCCGTCACCTCAAAATCGTAGTCCCCTGGGGGAAGGATAATAAATTCTGGACCGTCGTCCTCAATCTGGTCGTCCCAATCCAACTCTCTATACTCTTCCATCTAGCTTCTCCTCCTTAAAATGGTACTTCTTCATCGCCGTACTTGTCGGCTCTCATTTTTTCTATCAGTGCAAACATCTGATCCCATGCCCCTACCAAACACCCCTGAACAAAGTCTGGATCGTAGTCCGATATGGGCATATCCTGCGGGTAGTAACCCCGGCTTGCAACCGCAGCCTGAATCTCCCATGCCGCCACCCCGTGAGCTTCCATTAGGTCAAGCAGCGGTTTAGGTATCTTCATGGCCGGATCCAGTTTACCTGATGCTTCCGGTTCGAATTCAACATCTAGGTTAGGATGTTCCGGCTTAGGCTTGTCCAGTGCTAGTGCCTCCGACTTGGGTTCCGGATCCGGTGTTGGCTCCTGCTTTGATTTCTGTTCTGGTTTCGACTTCTGTTCTGACTTCGGGGTCAGTTTCGTCCTGGATGGTATGCAGTGAGCAATACCGGCATATTCAAGAGGTATCTCTTCAGGCAAGTTGTGCCGGTTCTTTGCGTCCCAACACGGGTGATGAGTGGTGTACATGACACGCTTCCCACCCTGCACCTTGTTCTTGCCTTTTTGCGCTCCCTGCCCGTCCACATTCACGACAAGGGTTTTATAATTCGCAAACAACACCATGTCTGCCCATTCCTTCACTAAAGGAGCAGTTTTTCTTTGTAGTTTCAGTTCCCATCGATCATAAGCTCCCAACTCATCGGGTTGCTCGAATTTCCGCATCCAGGCATGGGCAGTAAGGACAACATTTATTCCCACCTCAATCAATTCTGACAGCTGATTCAAAAACCGCCCAAATTCCTCTTCCAGGTAGGTATAACCCTTTCCGTACCCCCAGCCTTCCAGACCATCTTTTTTGTCACGGGCGCATAGATGCTCGATACAAAGCCGTTCTGCCCAATCTGCCGTATCAATCACAAGGGTGTCGCAAGTGGTAGGGTTCTGTCGAAGCCACTTCACTTGCTGTAACAGCATCGTCCAACTTGACGGCTTCGGGAGTCTGGCAACATCCAGGTGCTTTGTGCTTCCCTCTGTGTCAATAAAAACAGGGTTCGGGAACTGGGCAGCTAGAGTTGATTTCCCTATTCCCTCGGGTCCGTAGATGCACACCTTTTGCGGCCCCTCAATTTTTCCGCGAATAATCTCCACTAAAATTCACCTGCCTTCCATGTAGGTGCTTCTGTTACTGGTTCCGCTCCAACCACATAGCCATCAGAAATTACAATAGAACACTCTGGTCCCGTACTGACACGGGTGGCAATTGCCTGTAATCCTTCCTGCTCAAGCCATGCCCCGAACTCTTTCAGGGTGTCCATGTCCATCGCTTCCAGCTTGTCCATGAGGACAAAACCACATTTCGGGTTTAACTTGCGGATAATTGCGACTGATACTTTGAGTTGTTCTGATCCGCTCATGCTGTCCCATTTTTTACCCTTGTATGTCAGCTCCCCATCTTCCACCGACAACTCCGGCAGTGGTAAATCTGCACTCTTTAGCAGGTCAATTTTCTGTTTCCGTACATCATTTATCTGCTTGGACAATTCCTCGTACTGGTTCTGATATTCTCGGGCATCATCCTCAGCCTTATCCTTGTCCATGTTAGCCCGCACCTTGACATTAATTTCCTCAATGTCAGCAATGTTTTGTTCAAGCTCTTCTGTACTTTCGTCGTGGAGATCTAGCGCGGACTTCCGGGCAATCTCTAGATCAGCAAGGATAATTTTCTGTTTTTCTAGCAAGGCGTCAATCTGCTCCTGTACCTGTTTTGCCTGTACTTCCAGGGCTCGCAAGTTCTCCCGCTTCCGCTGATTCTCACCATTCCGAGCAAGGATCTCCTGCTGTTGCTGGATGAGGCTGGACGCTGACACAAGCTCCTTCGGAACATCAGGGTAAAACGGTTGTTCCTTCGCATACTTAGCTTTCTGGTCAGCAATCTGTCCGATGGTACGCCGTTGGTTGTATAATTCAGTTTCCTGTTTTTCCAATTCGTAAAGTTGATCCCCTACCCCGATGATCTGCAGGAGTGTTTCAGCCTTCTCCTTATTACTTGCTGTCATAAATTTCGGCAGGTTCAGGGCTAATTGCTCAACGAACTCGTTTAGCAGGGTTTGCCCGCTCTTGTTCCCGGTGGGGTCGATCACCTTGAGATCGCTGTTTTTCCCCTTCCGCTCTACTATCAGGCCATTACTGAGCTTTATATTGATCGCCGGGGGGATAGTGGACCCATCCCGCTTCGGGCTGGAGGGCCGGAAGGTGTTCCCGCCCAGGCCCCACGCTATGGCATCTAGAACGCTTGTTTTCCCCTGGTTATTCCTTCCTCCGATAATCGTCAGCCCCGCAGGAGTGGGTTCCACCTTTACCGCCTTGATTCGCTTTACATTTTCCGCTTCTAAAACATTTATCTTGACAGTATTCACTCCATCCCCTCCTTGCCGGTAGCAACCTTGTTAATATCCTCCTCTTCCTCAATCCCGCACACATGGGCAAGCACCCTTTTTTCAGGTACGATCACCGCATCTTCGACATCAATATCGCAAACAGCGATATTGTTATCTTCCAATATGTCTGTGATGTATGCCGTCAGGCTCTCGGTGTCATGATCATTATCAATATCAACTATCGCCATTGCCATAACATAAACCATCCTTCTCTCCCCTCTCTTTATTTCACATGAAATATTTTTGCAGGGGCGGGTTCTCTGCATCAGGCACCCCTGGCGATCCGTTAGCGCACGTTGTCACGTAGGTTCCGGCAGCCCGCCCCTGCAAGATTACTCCGGCCCCACCGGGCACCACCGTTTTTTTAGCTTAGGGGTGGAGCCGGAACTTGTCTTCACTCAACCAAACTGCTAAAATGTAATCAGGATATATTCTTCAGCGGTCTCGACAACATCGGCCGCTTTTTCTTTTGCCTGCGCTATCAGGCATGTCTCTGGCTCGCAATACTTCGGCGGAATCCCGCACCCTACACAGGGTGGCCTTTCTCCAGGGTCCCAGCCACAGTAGATAGTCTCGCCATCATCCCGGCTGTCCTGACACATCATGCAGTCCTGGAGCGGGACGTGCATCTCGTCTTTTTCGCACCATGCGCAGGCCTGGACCCGGATCGGGTTCACTGGTTCGGCCGGTATATTTTCAGCTCTCAGTGCCATCTGCTTCACCTCCTTCAGCTACAAACTGCTCACATATCTCTTGTGCAATCCAAAGATTTTCCT
>DUMY01000214.1 GCA_012839645.1 Syntrophomonadaceae bacterium | reverse complement strand
CATGGATGTGATAATGAATGAAAAAAATTGAGTTAATAGCTACAGCAACTTTTGGGTTGGAAGCTGTGGTTGCACGGGAAGTACAGGATCTCGGGTATGAAACGGAAGTCGAAAACGCCAGGGTAATCTTTCAGGGGGATGAAAAGGCTGTATGCCGGTCGAATCTCTGGCTGCGCTCTGCTGACCGGGTACTGATCAGGGTCGGTGAGTTTAAAGCCCTTCCCCTGAAAGATTACCCTGGCGTTTTCGACTTCCGTTTCATACCCGAGATTCTGTACTTCCCGTGCAACCACAGCTTCCAACCCAAAAGTTGCTGTAGCTATTAACTCAATTTTTTTCATTCATTATCACATCCATGACTATTATGGCAGAGAATTCGAGAACAATGCAAATCACAGACAGTATTAGTAACTTATCTATAAGCTGGAAAACAATATATATTGTAATCATTGTCCTATAACAATAACAATATAGAATACGGTAAGCAGAGAATTAATATAAACCAAAAAGATCGTAAAATTGGTTTAAAACTCTTGTTTTAGTTGTTATTGCCTTGATAACACAAGAACTAGTAACATTTATAAGACATGTTTATATGAATATTACAGCTGTTGAGGGGTTGAAATATATTATTTAGTGTACTAATATGATAGTACAATAAAACAATTTTATTGCCGGAGGTGATATCACAGAAAACAAAATAAATTAAGTGTAACTGATAGCCAGGGAGGTGTTGCAAAGATAAAAATCAAGTCTTGAGCTTATCGAAAACAGTTAAATATTGAACCCAAGAATTTATTTGGTGAAAAACTGAATAGAAAAATCATGGAGGTGACATAATGGCTGGGCTCCAAACAAGTTGGGGTTGGCTAATTGCTGTATACCTTTTCTTGGCAGGCATTGCTGCTGGGGCTTACATTTGTGCATTTGTTTCTTGGTCAAAGTTCAGAGGAGATAATTTGATATCAAGAGTGGGTATTTTCCTTGCAGCCCCGTGTCTTGGATTAAGTATTTTATTTTTGTTCTTTGACATTGATAGGCCGGCTCAGTTTATGAATGCCTTTTTTCGTCCCCATAGTTCAATGATTTCAGTAGGAACATGGGTATTAACAATTTTTTTCGTTATTTGCGCAATTCAATGGCTTAAGTGTGTATTAGCCCGCGAAAAGACCATAAGTGAATCAAATTTGGTCTGGTTTGTGGGTTTTATTTTTGCTGTTTTGGCTGCTTTCTATACCGGTGTACTTCTCTGGGAAATGAGAGGGATTCCTTTCTGGAACACTATCCTGATTCCGCTGCTTTTCCTCGCTTCTGCTCTCTCTACAGGAATCGGTGCAGTTTTAATAGGCGCAACGGTTTACAGGTCTTTGAAAAAGGATGCCGGGGTGGATGCAATAAACTTGCACTATCTCTACAAAATGGATCTGGCGCTAATCTGTATTGAAGCTGCAATTCTGTTTGTTTATCTATTAGTTATGGGCTTATCTTCTCAGCCTGCTGCAGTAAATTCAGTACAGACGCTATTGACAGGTTCTCTGGCTCCTGTGTTCTGGATATTGTTTATTGTAGTTGGGTTAGTGCTTCCATTTTACTTTGAATGGAGTCTCTATTCAAAAGGGATCAGCAAGCATTTAAGTAGTACAATAGCTGCCTCATGTCTGCTTATCGGTGGTTTAACATTGAGATATTTAATTTTGTCTGCAGGCACATTCTCAACATTTAAGCTATTGCTCTAAAGGAGAGGAGGTCAATAATATGGGAGAGGTAAAACTAAAAAGAAGAGATTTTCTTAAAATAGGGGGTATTACTTGTCTTTCAACCCTATTTACACCCCTCAATAACTTAGTTCCCTTTATAAGCTTTGCTGAAGCAGCTGAAAGCGAAGCTAAATATAGCATCACCAAAAAGATACCCCAGGTTTGTGCCCGTGCTTGTGAATGCGACTGTGCCTATAATGTTGTAGTTGGGGTAGATAAGGCGACAGGAATTGAACGCGGGATAACTATTGAGGGAAGACCGGAGGATCCAGTATCCAGAGGGAAATACTGTATCAAAGCATTGGGTTTTGTTGATGGTATGTACAATCCTGACCGGCTCCTTGTTGCTCTAAAGAGGACAAACCCTAAAAGAGGTGTGGACCAGGATCCCGGTTGGGTCACTATTTCTTCAGATGAAGCATTAGATGAGATCATCGAGAAAATGAAGAAGCACAAGAGGGAAGAGATGGTATTTGCTTCCCCGGGAGACCCTTACAGCAACCGTCTCTGTCGCTCTCTAGGGGTCAGGCGAAGTGACCAGAGAACCGAATGTTTCGGTACCCACTACTATCTTAATGCATTGATGGTCACTAACCCTCCGAATAAGTATTATTCCAGCACATATACAGTTACCCATTCAATATGGGGATTCGACTACAGCGATACCAAGTACATGCTGTGGTTTGGATTCGACTCATTTTCCAAGTGTGGTAAAGCCGGTATCTTAAACCATATTGCTGAGGGTAAGCGAAAAGGTACCAAGATCGTTGGTTTCAACCCGCTCAGGACGCCGATGGCTGATGGACTTATGGATGAGTGGTATCCTATCAAGCCTGGAACTGACCTGGCTGTTACCCTGGCTATGATTAAGATCATGCTAGATAAAAAGATTTATAATGAGAAGTTTGTAAAAAACTATACAGATTCAGCTTCTCTTATCGATGCCGAGACAAGATTACATATAACTAATTCTGATGGCAAATGGATGGCCTGGTGTACTGAACACAAGAGGATGGAACCCATTGAAACCTGTGATGCCCCAGCACTGGATGGCGGGCCTTTCACTGTAACTGTAGATGGTAAGGATGTTCAGGCCATGCCTGTTCTACAGCTGTTGAAAGAAAATGTCAAGGACTGCACTTCGGAATGGGCAGCAAAGATCAGTGATGTTCCTGCTGATGTTATCACCCGGGTGACAAGAGAGTTCGCTGAGGCTGCACCGAATGTATGCATCCCCAACCTAAAACGTGACCCCGCGGGGCCAAACTATGCCAACAGCTGGCGGTTGATGCATACGATTAACATACTGCATGCACTCACCGGCTCTTTTGATCATGATGGTGGGGTACTCTTTTTGCATGATGTAAAAATTCCTTGGCTTGAGGATGTTGACCCTCCGGCTAAACCTTACCCACCACTGCCGGAAAAGGCTCCGGACTTCAGGCACGAATTCCCGGTAACTGAGGAAATCTACCAGAAGAAGGACTTCTCTGCTCCGGGACACTATGGGATGATCGGTTACGGGCTTTATAAGACCGATATGACCAAAGTTGTGGTATTTAAGGGTCCACACCGGGGACTGGCGGCTCTTATTCAGCCTCAAATGACTGAGAAGGCCCTGGAAAAGATGGACCTGGTCTGGGACTGGGACCTCTACCTGGATGACATTGTTTACTGGTCTGATTATGTGCTTCCTGCCCCTCATCAGTTTGAGGAAAGCAAACTCGACCTGAGGCAGTATTATCCCAAGTACCCGTGCCTGGTAGCTGGGGAGCCGGTACAGAAGGCTCCAGGTGACTGCATCGGTTGGGGTACTATCGCCAAGAGGATCGGGCTTGCCTTGGCTCCGGAATACTGGACAACTGATGGCAGCAGTGATCCTGACAAGGTAATCGAGGGAAATATGAATGATGCTGCACTGAAAGCTGTCGGTGTAGCAGAGAACACGGAAGAATTTCTGACAGAGCAAAATGGCATCTGGATTGATAAAAAACCCTATGAAAACTATAAAACTATCAGAGAGATCGGGTACGGTAGACCTAACGGCCGGGTCAGACTCTATATTGATGAGTTTGTCAAGGTTTCACATGAACCTCTACCAAAGTGGGCTGAAAGGTGGACCTCATCTGAAGGAGAATACAAATACTCCCTTCTGATTACCCGTGCTGCCTGGCATATGCATGCTGATCCAAATTTCATCAATAATGAAGCATTGAATGTTGTTTCTGAGAAAAATTACATTGACTGTGTATGGATTAGTCCTGGTGCCGGCAAGAAATTGGGACTTAGTGAGGGCGACAGCGTGGTATTGGAGACAAATCCGAAATACATGGAAGAACTTCCACGCCCGGTAAAAGCCAAGGTTCACATTACCAATAGAATTGCTAGAAATGACTGTGTCCTGCTTTTCCATGGAATTGGGCACCGTTCCAAGTGGCTGAAGCACGGCAGGTGGGGATACCGTGATGGAGACCTGATTCCCCAGAAGAACCCAGAGGTAAGTAAGCCACATGACCCGACCGGTATGGGATGGGTTGAAGATGTCTATGTCAAAATAAAGAAAGCCTAAGGGGGTGGAATAGATGGGGAAATATGCAATTCTGTTAGATACCAGGTTCTGTACAGGTTGTAATACATGTTTTTACAAATGTGTTCAGGAAAACAGACTGCATGAGTCTGCAAATCAAGGATATGCTAGAACTATGGTTTTAATTAGAGATAAGGGGTTGTTTCACCATAGATGCATGCACTGTGAAGAACCCTCTTGTGTAGCTACTTGCCCAAGTGGAGCATTTGCAAAAACACCTGAAGGGATCGTGCTCTATGACAGCCAGCCTTGCCTTGGGTGTAAGAGTTGTGTTATTGCATGTCCTTTCAATATTCCGCAGTGGGACATGAAGAAAAAAGAGGTTATAAAATGCACGATGTGTGCCCACAGGGTCCTCAAAGGGAAGCAACCGGCATGTGTAGAGGTCTGTCCTACTGACGCACTTGAGTTCGGATTATATGAGGAAATTACGGGTAAAGCCAAACAAATAGCAGCAGAGAATAAACTGAATATTTATGGGCTTGAAGAGAATGGAGGAACAAGTGTTATCATTCTCACAAAAGAAGACCCCATTGCTATTGGTTATCCCGAAGTTTCTAAGAGTGCCACAAAAGCCAGAGGACCTAAGACTATTGTTGGGACTGCTGCAGTAGCTGCACTAGCATACGCCGGTATTAAGAAATACACTGAGAGAAGAGCAGAAATAGAAGGTAAGAAGGACGAATAAAAAAACAGCAGATGAGCTTGCTTAATAACAACTCAGTGACATGAGAAGGGAGGGTTGTTGGGGGCAGCTTATTAGAAATATTTGCTGCCCCCAACTACTTATGATCAATAAACAAGACTTTAGACTATACTCCTATTCATTTCTTTCTCAAGCTCTTGATTATCCAAGTACTGAGTCAGTGACAAAATTGTTAGAATCTGATCTTAGAGAAGTTATTTGCTCTTACAAAGAGGCTTTAGATAGAGAGGAACCGTGTGCTTCTCGATTAATAACTGCTCTAAATAATATTGAGAACTACTCTCAAGAATCTGATCTTTTGGAGTTTCAAAAAGAATACACACGACTTTGCCATGCTTCCAAACCAAGACTTTTACCTCTTTTTGAGTCAGTATATAGAGAAGGAAAGCTGCTTCAGGAGTCTACGGTAGAAGTTGCACGACTTTACTATCAAGCCGGCTTAGAACTAGCTGAAAGTTTTTCGTTGCCCCCAGACCATATCTCTCTTGAGCTGGAATTTATGGCTTACCTTTGTTCTCAGGAAGTCGAAGCTATTAGAGAGAAAAATTCCGTAGTATTAGACAAAGCTAAGAAATTACAGAAGGAGATGCTGACTGAGCATCTAAAAATATTTGTTCCTGCTTTTGCTGAGAGACTTCAAAAACATACTAAATTGGAGTTTTATAAAGCTGCGGGGAGTTTACTGGAAGCTTTTATCGACTGGGAACTAAGTTGTCTCTAAGCGACGATTTTTACTATAGATACCATTGAAGAAACCTTTTATTAGGTTTCCCCAATGGTATCTTATGTTATTGGTACACAATCTACTCTTTCTCAACTTCATCCGCAAGGGGTGTTTCGGAGAAATTTTTTGTAACGTTAAGTGAGCTGGCAATTCCGTTCAGGGAATCGGCGACACTGCTTGGTATAACAACAAGCCCACCTGTTTCTTTTAGACCCTCGTAAAGAATATTCATCTCTCGCAGCTGCAGAGCAACCGGATTATTATAAGATTTTGCAGCTTCGGCAAACTTGACAGCTATTTCTGTCTCTGCAGTTCCTAGTAAAATCCTCGCACGTCGCTCCCGTTCTGCCTGTGCTTCCCTGGACATGGCCTCCTGAAGCTCAGATGGGATAATCACATTACGGATCTCTACAGACTGTACAGAGATACCCCAAGGCTCGGTCCGCTCATCAATAATCTTACACAGCTTCTCATCCAAAATCATTCGTCCCACCAGCATCTCTGCCAGGAGAGTTTCACCTATCAAATCCCGTAGAGCAGTTTGTGCGGCCCAGGCAACAGCATTACGATAATCAGCCACTTCAAGAACAGCTTTCTCGGGGTCCCAAACCACCCAAAAGAGAACAGCATCAACATCAACTGGAACTGTATCCTTGGTCAAGGTTTGCTCAGCTGCAAATGAAGTAATGAGTATACGCTGATCAACCCATGCAGCAATTGCATCAACAATAGGAATTATAAAAAATAACCCTGGACCAGCTAGCTTATGGTACTTTCCTAAACGCAATACAACAGCCTTTTCCCACTGATTAGCAATTTTTACACAGCTGGAAACTAAAGCAGCCACTATAATTCCCACCGGGATGATCCAAGTTGATTTCAAGTATAAGCCAATTAAACATGCGATGCCTGTTATAATTATAAAAATAGCAAATCCAACTGGATCAACCCCTAATTTTGAATTGGAAACAGTAGAAGAATATGTGATAACTTGTTGGCCATGTATTTTTTGGTCAGAAGACATATGCTACTCTCCCTTCGATAGAAGATATAATATCTAAACAGATCATTTGCCTGGTGTCCCACAACGTCGCTGCATGTATTCTATTAATTCTTCTAGATTATATCCCAGCTCAAAAGCCTCAATAAACAGCCTGTCGATAAGTTGATCCAAACGCTCATTATTTCGATCAAATAACGGGATCTCCTTCTTTTTACTGACAAAGGTCCCTTTTCCCTGCTTGGTTATTAGCACACCTTCCTTTTTTAATTCAGAATAAACCCGGCTTATTGTATTAACATTAACTTTTAAATCAACTGCTAACTGTCGTACTGTTGGAAGTTGTGAATTAGGAGGCAGTTTTCCTGAAGCAATAGCATACTTGATTTGTTTTTTTAATTGAATATATATAGGTATGCCATTTTTTAAATCAATTTCAAATTTCAATGATCACAACCTCCGAGTTATCAATGGGCTTCACCGTCCAATTACTAAAAAGATTGCATCACAACTATGTATGTTGTATGAATTAGTGCTATGAATTAGGGTTTAATTAACACCAAAAGAAGGAGGAGGAATGTAATGTACCCATTTATACTGATAGAAACACTTATGAAGTTGTAATAATTATACCATACAAAGGGATGCCGGTAATCGATATGTCTTTGTACCCAGGGCAGGGTTTTATGCTTATTTTAGCTAAATATAGTACTAAAGGATAAGTAGTGACAGGAGTGGTAATGGATGAATTTCCAGGATAAAGTCAATTTCATTTGGGCGATAGCAGAACTTTTAAGAGGGCCTTATAAGAAGGAGCAGTACGGAGATGTGGTTCTTCCCATGGCAGTACTGCGGCGTTTCGACTGTGTGCTGTCTCCAACAAAGGAAGCAGTTCTTAAAAAATATGAAGAACTGAAAAAAACCGGTCTACAAAACATGGATCCCATACTTAATAAAATATCCGGACAGGAATTCAATAACACCAGCAGGTATGATTTTGAAAAGCTGCTGGCAGATCCTGATAACATCGCCAGCAACCTGCGCAACTATATCAATGGCTTTTCCAATAATGCTCGGGAGATCATCCAATACTTCGACTTTGACCAGCAGATCACCAAACTCAATGATAACAACCTGTTGTATCTTGTGCTTTCAGAATTCAATAAAATAGATTTTCACCCGCACACAGTCAGCAATATTGAGATGGGCTATATCTTCGAAGAACTAATCAGGCGTTTTTCCGAACACGGTGAGGCAGGTGATCACTACACACCCCGTGAGGTAATCAAGCTGATGGTTAATATCCTCTTAAATGAAGACAACGAGGAATTGACTCAGAAAGGTTTGATTACCACGGTCTACGACTGCTGTGCAGGAACAGGGGGGATGCTGTCCGTTACGGAAAACTACCTGCGGCAGTTGAACCCGGACATCCAGGTAGAACTCTTCGGGCAAGAGATTAACCCCCAATCATACGCCATCTGTAAATCAGACATGCTCATCAAGGGGCAAGCCGCGGATAACATTATTCTTGGGGACAGCTTTACCCAGGACGGGCTACGGGGTAAAACATTCAGATATATGCTGACCAATCCACCATTCGGTGTAGACTGGAAGAAGCAGAGGAAGTTTATCAAGCAAGAAGCAGAGACACAAGGGTTCGACGGAAGGTTCGGCGCAGGCACGCCAAGGGTGTCTGATGGCTCACTTCT
>DUMY01000213.1 GCA_012839645.1 Syntrophomonadaceae bacterium | reverse complement strand
TAAAAAAGGAGAAAACAATAGAAAGGAGAAGTGACAATGGGTTTAACAGGACTAGCTATTTTTAAGCTGCTACCAAAGACAAACTGCAAAGAGTGTGGTGTGCCCACATGCATGGCTTTCGCTATGGCTTTGGCATCAGGAAAAGCAACCTTGGAGCAGTGCCCCTATGTATCTGATGAAGCCAAGGAAGCCCTGGAGTCAGCAACTGCTCCACCGATCAAGCTTGTTAAAGCGGGGGCGGGGGACAATGTGCTGGAGTTGGGTGATGAGCAGGTTATGTTCCGTCATGACAAGACCTTCTATCATCCCACAGGAGTTTTTATTGAGGTAGCAGACAATGCTGATGTAGCAGCAAAAGTCGACGAAATTAATGGATTGGTTTTTGAGCGTGTTGGCCAGAAGTATGAGGTTGATGGTGTTGCTGTTGTCAATGCATCAGGAAATGCGGATACCTTCAAGGATGCAGTGGCTACCGCAGCAGGAAAAACCGATAAGGTTTTACTCCTGGTAAGTGAGGACGCCGCGGCGATGGAGGCTGCTGCAGCTGGATTAGAGGAAAGAAAGCCGATCCTTTACGCTGCAAATGCTGACAACTACGAAAAAATGG
The DNA here is from genome assembly GCA_012839645.1 of Syntrophomonadaceae bacterium. Taxonomy (GTDB): domain Bacteria; phylum Bacillota; class DSM-12270; order Thermacetogeniales; family Thermacetogeniaceae; genus Syntrophaceticus. The sequence goes on along the minus strand of DUMY01000213.1, from coordinate 6,648 downwards.
TGGAAATCGCCAAGAAGATCGGTGCACCGCTGGTAGTTAAGGGCAAAAACCTTGAAGATGTTGCTGACCTTGCAGGTAAGGTGGGCTACAAAGAATTGATCCTTGATTCTGGTGAGCGCGAAACCTCGAAGGTTATTGCTGACCTGACTCAGATTCGTCGTCAGGCTATTAAGAAGCGCTTCCGTCCCTTCGGGTATCCTACAATTGCATTTACAACAGAAGAGGACCCCTATATGGAAGCCCTGCAGGCACAGGCATATGTTTCTAAATATGCCAGCATCGTAGTGTTGAAGACCACAGAACTGGCAAGTTTGCTTACGTTATTCAGCTGGAGAAGCAACCTTTACACTGATCCGCAGAAGCCGATTGCAGTAGAGCCCGGCATTTATGCTATTGGTGAAGTTACACCAGATTCCCCGGTCTACATTACAACCAACTTCTCATTAACATTCTACACCGTTCAGACTGAGGTTGAGGCAACTAGGCTTCCGAGCTATTTAATTGCTTATGAAACAGAGGGACTATCAGTTCTAACGGCGTGGGCCGGTGGAAGTTTCATCGGTGAGAATATTGGTCCCTGGCTGAAAGATTCCGAGATTAATGAAAAGGTCAACCATAAACAGTTGATCATACCTGGTGGTGTAGCAGCTATCAAGGGTAAGATCGAAGAACTTTCCGGTTGGGAAGTTACTGTTGGACCGCGTGAAGCAAACGGGATTAGTTCCTTTGCTAAGCTTAAGTTAGGTGCATAAATAAGTAACAGGTGGCCCGGTGACACTTTTAATAGATAAGAAAGGGTGTCTATAAATGGCAAAACACATAGCAATGGCAGGAAAGGGTGGAACAGGGAAGACCACCATGGCAGCACTATTAATTAAGTACCTGGTTGAACAGAAGAAAGGTGCAGTCTTAGCAGTTGATGCGGATCCCAACGCCAATCTCAACGAGGCATTAGGATATGAGATATCGAATACCATATCATCAATCCTTGTTGATATCAAAAAAGGCGATGTTCCTACTGGAATGCCAAAGGAAACGTACCTACAATTCGAGCTACACCGAGCCCTTATTGAAACAGAGTATATTGATCTATTGGTAATGGGAGGGCCACAAGGGCCAGGATGTTACTGTTTTCCGACCGATATATTGAAGCGACATTTAACGAACTTGGACAGGAGTTACGACTACATGGTAGTCGATAACGAAGCGGGGATGGAACATATCAGCCGCAAAACAATTGAAGATGTTGATATTATGCTAGTGGTTTCCGATGCCACAGTAAAGGGTGTGCGTACTGCAGGAAGAATTTATGAGCTTACCAGGTCTTTAAATATTAAGGCCGGAGACGCATACCTAATTATCACAAAAACATCTGATCCAGCGCCCCTTCAGAGTGAGATCGAGGCTACCGGGCTCAGACTGCTCGGTGCCGTACCTAATGATTCAATGATTTTAGACTACGATTTGAAGGGCAAACCAATGTTGGAACTACCTGCTGATAGCCCTGCAGTTCAAGCGACGCGTGAAATGTTTGGTAAACTACCACTTTAGTTAAGAAAGGAGAGTAAACTATGCCGGTACAAATTCTGAAAGAAAAATTTACAGGCACAGTCCAGGAAGTAGTGCTCGGCGCAACAAAGGAAGAAGGCGGAACAAGATCGAACACCGTGAAATTAGGCGGCAGCTCTACACTACCTTTTCTCCAGTATGAAGGCGATATTCCGAACCGTCCTGTTATTGCTTTAGAAGTTTTGGATATTAAACCTGATTGGGGCGAAGCATTTGAACCCTATTACGGTGATGTTTGGAGTGACCCGGCTGCTTGGGCAAAGAAAACCGAGGAACTGGGAGCGGATGTCATATACCTGAAGCTAGCAGGTGCAGATCCTGAGTTAGAAAATTCAAAATCTGCGGATGAATGTGCAAAAATAGTCAAGGCTGTCTTAGAAAACACCAGCAAACCCTTGATGGTGGAGGGCCCCGGACATCCGGAGAAAGACAACGATGTCCTCCAGGCTGTGGGAGAAGCTGCAGCAGGGGAAAACATAGCCATAGGGCTTGCGGAGAAGGATAACTACCGTTCTATAGCTGCTGCCGCCATGATGGGCAAGCACTGCGTTATCGGGCGTTCACCTGTTGATATTAACATTTTAAAGCAGTTGAACATCATGATTGCAGATATGGGTGTTGCTCCTAATAAGATTATCAATGACCCCATGTCCAGTGGTCTCGGCTATGGAATCGAATACTCTTACTCTATTATGGAGAGGGCTCGCTGGGGTGCACTAATCGGCGACAAGATGATGGCTTTCCCAGTAGTTTGCCTTGCCGGTCCTGAAGCATGGCGAGCAAAAGAGGCATATGCTCCTTTAGAGGAGGCTGGCCCTGGTTGGGGTGAGCAGAAACCGAGAGGGATTATGTGGGAAGCAATGACCGCTGCCTCTCTATTGCAGGCAGGAGGGGACCTTGTTTTAATGAGGCACCCAGAAGCCGTCAAATTAGTTAAAAAGCACATTGATGACCTCATGAAACCTAACCTCTATTAGATGGTTGGCCAAAGCGAGAGGTATTCAAGAATATTAAAGAGGAGGTAAGCCCATGGCTTTTTATATGATTGGTGAGAGAATCAACGGTATGTTTAATGATATCGGTGAAGCTGTTGCCAAGTTTGACCCCAAACCAATCCAGGATTGGGCAAAAAAGCAGGATGAAGCCGGCGCTGCATATCTTGATATCAACGTTGGCCCTACAGCTGCCGATCGAGTCAAGTCTATGCGCTGGATGTGTGAGGTTGTTACGGAAGTCAGTGACACCCCGATTGCTCTTGACTCTACAGATTACGATGCCATTGAATCAGGACTGGAAGTCTGCAAACCTGGTGCACTAATTAACTCCTGCCCTGCGGAAAGACCGAAAATTGAGCGTGTCTTCCCGATGGCTAAGAAATACGATGCTAAGATCATTGCCTTGACCATGGACAAGTCTGGTATTCCTAAGAGTGCAGATATGCGTGTAGGTTTTGCAATGGAGCTTGTAGCTTCAGCTGATGAGTTCGGTCTTTCACCAGATGACCTATTTATTGACCCGCTCATTCTGCCTTGCAACGTAGCACAGGATCATGGCCCGGAAGTTTTGGAGGCACTGCGCCAGATCAGATTGCTATCTGATCCCGCACCACATACAACATTAGGACTCAGCAACGTTTCCCAGGGCACACCGTTCCGCCCATTGATTAACCGCATATACTGTGTTATGGCGATGACATGCGGGCTCGACTCTGCGATTATGGATGTCAATGATGATGAGCTCGTAGATGCAATTGCAACAGCTGATATGCTGCTTAATCAGGCAATATACTGCGACTCTTATGCCAAGGTGTTCCGTAAGAGTTAATAGAATGAAATCTAGTAAGGTCCTGTCTTATCGACGGGACCTTACTAAAATTTTTATTATGTAGGATGTGATGAAAGTTCGTTTTTTGTAATAGGGGGAAACTGAATGAGCAAAAACACAAACATAAGATTGGGAGTTTACCTCTGTGATTGTGAAGGCAAATTGGATCAGTCTATTGATCTGAATAAGGTTAAGGCTGTGATTCAAAGTAGAGCGGATTTTGAGTATATTCGTATCGCCAATCTTCTCTGTGGAACGTTAGAAAAAGAAAAGATTGTGCAAGAGATCGATAAATATTCATTAAACCGACTATTAATTGCTGGATGTACAGATCCCTTTATTAAACGACAGTTTACAGTACTAGCTGAGGAAAATGGAATAAACCGATATGAAGTAGAGTTTGTTAATCTGTTAATACCAGGTAAAGAAAACACAGAGGGGGCTGTCTCCATCATTAACGAGGTGTTGCTACAGATGCAGACACGCGGCGCGGTTGTTTATGAAGAAATTGATGTGCTCCCGGAGGTATTGGTGATAGGTTGTGGAACAGAAGGGGCTGCTGCTGCTCTTGCTGTCAGTGAAAATCAACCAGTTACCGTGGTCGATAATGATACATTCCGGGATGGTATTTCCCTAATTGAAGGGAAGAAAAATATCACTGTAAAAACAGGTGTTAAGGTTGTGGGGCTTGAGGGATTTCCGGGTAATTTTTTAGTGCGCTTTCTGGACAATGGAAAGCATGCAAAACAAAGTTTCGGGGCCATTATTATTGCGCTTGAAGCTCAACCCAGTTTCGATCCGATTAAATATAATGGTGTAGAATTGGGAGAGCGCATCCTGAGTCTATCTCAATTTGTAAAAAATGATAGAGATTATGCAGGTCAGAAGGTTACCTTTATTTTAGGACAAGCAGATCAAGATTCCCTGCTTTCATATGCAACAGCGCTTTCAAATGCTATTGCTCTCCAAGAAAAGGGAGCAGATGTCAGTATTTTATACGATGATATGAAGGTATCTGCTGACGAGTTGGAGCAGGATTATGAGTTGGCAAGGGCCCGAGGTGTTAATTTTTTAAAGTATAACGGCGATCTTCAGATCCTTACAACAGATGTTGCTGCAACAGTACGCTACTGGGAACCTTTTTTGCCACAAATCGAACAGATTAGACTTATATCCGATTATCTGGTGCTGGCAGAGGATTATGTACCCCATCCCGACACTGCTGATTTGGCAGTTGTACTTGATGTAAGAACAGGTCCAGGTGGATTTTTTCAAGAAGATAATGTTCACTTCCTTCCTGTAATGTCAAATCGTGAAGGGATCTATTTTGTTGGAAGCTGTCATGGTCCCATACACGGTATCGAATTGGATAAGGAAGTTGAAACTGCTAAAGCTGAAGTGGGCCGGTTTGCATCAGGGAATATACGGGTTCCAGCATTGCAACCTCAGGTAACCGCCGAACAATGTGCTGTTTGCCTGACGTGCTATAGGTGCTGTCCCCATCATGCCATCGAAATAGTTCATGATGAATCCCTGAACAATATGTACAATTCTGCAGCTCGCATGAACCCTTTAGCATGCCGTCGTTGTGGTACATGTGCGGCAGAATGCCCTGGAAAGGCCATCCAGCTGCCATTTTATTCGGATGAGGAGATATTACAGAAAGTATCGAAGCCTCCTAAATTAGTAGCATATGCCTGTGAAAATTCAGGTACGCTGGCAGCGGAATTTGCTAAGAGCTTGCAGCCCGAGTTACAAGAGAACTTACAGATTGTTTCAGTTCCTTGTTCGGGAAAGATCGATGCTCTTTTTCTGCTTAAAGCTTTAGAGCAGGGGGCCGATGGTGTGTTGTTGCTTGTCTGCCACAAAGAGAATTGCAAATATGTTTGGGGAAATGAGCGAGCAGACAAACGTAAAGAACAGGTACAGAGGCGGCTTGCAGAGATTGGTCTGGAGGGTGACCGTGTAGATATAGTACATCTGGCTGCAAACCAGGGAAATCAGTTCAATGCATCCGTACGTTCGATGGTCGATAAAATAAACCAGTTAGGATCAAATCCGGGGAAGGTGATAAAATGATCGTTGTTGAGAATAAATCTGTTGAAGATATACTTCAGATGATCGCCCCCTATAAAAAAGTCTTGATCGCAGGTTGCTATGGTTGTGTCACTGTTTGCCTGGCAGGAGGCGAAAAAGAGGTTGGTCTGCTGGCCTCCCAGATTCGCATGGCAAGACAGAAGGAAGGCAACCCTATAGAGGTGCTGGAGCAGACTGTTGAGCGCCAGTGTGACAAAGAGTATTTGGATAAGTTTCAGGATAATGTTAGGGAAGTTGAAGCTGTTGTCTCCTTAGCTTGTGGAATCGGAATCCAGTATTTGGCCGAAATATATGGTTCTGTTCCGGTGTTACCGGGAGTTAATACACAGTTCCTGGGTACTAACCGTGATGTTGGTCAGTGGGAAGAATTTTGCATGGCATGTGGTGAATGCGTCCTGGATAAAACAGGTGGTATTTGTCCTATTGCCCGTTGCTCCAAGAGTTTATTGAATGGTCCTTGTGGTGGTTCTCAAGATGGGAAATGTGAGATTTCCAAAGATGTCGATTGTGCTTGGGCTTTGATTTATGACAGATTGAGTGCACTGGGACAGCTCGATAAAATGACAGAATATATTCCTGCTAAGAACTGGCACCGTGAGAAGGGCCCCAGAAAACTGGTAAAGGAGGAATTGACCCTTGAAAGAGATTAAACCTGAAAACTTGAAATCTGGTAGTAATCTGGAAAAGGTACTTGCCTCGGGTCAGTTTGCCTGTACCGGGGAAATTGGACCACTGACATATGCAACTTTTGATAACATTGATAAACATGCCGAAGAGATGAGGGGTCTTGTCGACTCAGTTAACTTTACAGACAACCAGACTGCTGTTGTACGACTTTCCAGTTGGGCAGCATCATTACGCCTGCTTCAATTGGGAATGGAGCCGAACTTGCAAATGGTTTGCCGGGACCGGAACCGCCTGGCAATGCAGAGTGACTTTCTAGGTGCTTATGCCCATGGCATTCGCAACGTTCTCTGTTTAACTGGTGACCATCAGGCCTTTGGCAACCATCCGGGATGCAAGGGAGTATTTGACCTAGACTCTGTGCAGTTGATCCACATGCTCAAAAGACTGCGTGATGAACTCCCTTGCATCCCGGATGGTTGCCAAAGGCCTGATGGTCACCAGTTAAACAGAGAACGTTGCGAATGCCATGGG
>DUMY01000212.1 GCA_012839645.1 Syntrophomonadaceae bacterium | reverse complement strand
GTCAGCAGCAATCAACTGGGCTGTGCCGCCCTCACCTGGCTGGGTGATCTCCACATCAAGCCCTTCTTCTTTGTAATAACCCATCTCCTGGGCAACATAGACACCGGTATGGTTGGTGTTCGGTGTCCAATCCAGGATCACGGTTACCTTTTCTAATTGATCAGCACTTTCCTGAGGCTCCCCACAGCCTCCCAAAAACAGCATAGAAAGTGAGAGAACACAGACAGCTATAGCTATGAGCCTTTTTTTCACAGCAAAAACCCCTTTCAAAATTCTAAATATTTTATAATACCTAGTTTTAGATCCTTGTCCTGTAGAATCCCCCCTGTCTGAAACAAAATAGATGGACTTCTTTCTTACAAACTTTGCTCCTGACTAATCATTCAACCTATGCCAGGGAATGGCCAGCCTTTCTACACTAACAATCACAGCAAAAAGCATCAGGCTTAGGATAGTGATAGCCAAAATGGCGGCAAAGACCCGATCCACCATAAAAGAGCGTTGGGAAAGAGTCAAATAGTTGCCTAACCCCTCTTTAGCCCCGAGCCACTCTCCGATTACTGCCCCCATCACACTGTAGGTGGCGGAGATCTTCAGCCCTGAGAAAAAGGAGGGAAGTGCAAGGGGGAGTTTCACCATCCGAAAGATAGCCATTTTGGATGCCCCCATTGACCTGAAGAGCTCCAAATAATCATTATCCACCGCCGCCAATCCCCCTAAAAGGCTGATTACCACTGGAAAAAAGCAGACCAGGACAACTACCAGGATTTTAGGAAAAATGCCGTAACCAAACCAAATGATAAACAGCGGCGCGACAGAGACAATGGGCACGGTCTGGGAGGTAATCAAGAGTGGATACAACGCCTTCCTCACCAGCGGCAGTTCATCCATCAACAGAGCAATGATAAAAGCCAGTATGATTGCAGCCGCAAAACCCACCAAACACTCAAACATGGTGATTTTAGCGTGTTTCAGCATTACTGGCAGGGTTTCTCCGAAGGTCTTCAAAATCTGTAAAGGACCCGGCAGAATCCACTCGGGAACACTTGTCCACCTGACAATCAGCTCCCAGAGCACCAAGAGCAAAGATATAAAAAATAGCGGTGCCCCACTGTCAGCGATACTTTTTGATTTTTTCATCAATGGTCACTCCACCGGCCTTGCAGTCGATCTTCACTACAGAAACAACTCGCGCAGCCCCATTTTCAAAACATACTTCCTGTGCTTTTTCCACAATCTCCAGCAGCTGATTAAGCTCTCCCTCCATGGTCGTCTCCATAGGACCGACAACATATTTAACACCTGATTGCTGAATCAGCTCTATGACCTTGTCTACCACCTGGTAGAGGTGCTCCTCAGGAACACTCGGCAAGACCTGCAGACTGACATTGCAAAGCATTTTCCGCATTCCTTTCGCCACTCCTTTCGTCTACACTTCCTTTGACCTTCCTCCCACTTGATCGATCTCCCCCATGGCAGCAAGGTTGCCCTCTGCCACGCTCGCAAAAAACACAGGCACCCCACCGAGTATGGAGTGCCTGAAAATAACCATATGAACACTCCCTCCGCTGGTATTATCCAGATCAGGTTCATAGGGTTGGCATATGCCTCTCAGCCTTTCGGCACCCCTGTTTGAAACTGTTTTATACCATTATACTATATTATTTAATCTCTGCACCACCGCAAACATTGAGGGCTTGTGCGGTGATGTTTTTGGCTGCATCAGAACAGAGGAACATCGCTGCATTAGCAATGTCTTCTTCTGTTTGCTCTCGTTTCATGGGTACCATTTTATCGATAGTTGCTAGGAATACTTCTCTGGGGCTCATATCCGCAAACACTTCAGGGTAATTTTTCCCCATCAAGTAGCCCAATCCTTTCCAGATAGATGTGTAAATTAACCCAGGGCAGACACAGTTGACATTGATACCATAAGGAGCCAATTCCTGTGCCAGAGTCTGAGTTAGGTTGATCACTGCAGCTTTTGATGCAGAGTAATGCGGGATCGCAGCGGCACCTGTTTTGCCCGCAATAGATGCCATATTGACGATTTTACCATGTCCTTGCTTGATAAACAGGTCATAGACAGCCTTACAGCAGTAAAAAGTTCCTCTGACATTTACCTTATACGATGTATCCCAATCTACTGCTTCTGTTCTTGTAAAGGGCTGACCCAGATGGGGTCCCCCAGTTCCAGCGTTGTTGATGAGGATATCCAAAACATCAAATGTCTTGAGAGTTGTGTCAATCATGTTCTTTACAGAATCTTCTGATGTAACATCAGTCTCCACAAAGATTGACTCTGTTCCCATTCCTTTAAGTTCACTGCATACCTCTTTGCCTTCCTCTACTTTTTTATCAGCGACAACTACTTTTGCACCGGCGTTTCCAAAACCTAGGGCGGTTGCTTTGCCCAATCCGCTTGCAGCACCAGTTACAATCACTACTTTGCCTTCAAAATCCTCACGAAAATCAGCCAATTAATTTACCCTCCTTTGATAAAATAAAACATCAACAAACAATAATTGCAATATCTGTGCCTGTGAAATTCGCTTCTGCAATGGTGCTCTAGCGGGGTAACCAAGACAGAAAGACATACAAAAGATGTTCAAAAAAGTAGCAACGCGCAATTCCGTAACAGCTGCTAAAAGAGAATTGCCCCCGGTTTTACTCTAGGCAAAACCGGGGGCAATTTTATGTATATTAGAGGGAAGCCGAGCGATTCTCTGTCTTAGGATTGGGGCTCTTTATTTCGGGTAGCTAATTTAATGATTCCCAGAATCCCGCCTGTAAAGAAAGCTCCACCCAGCAGAAGTACTAACAGCCATTGCAATGTTGTTTGTTTAGGGAAGATGGTAGCAACTGTAAAGTAAACAAATGCGTAGTTGTTAAAAAACATATGAGCTACATCGCCTAGAGCAATAATTAGGAAGACAATAGCAAAGACAACTATAAGCAGTGCCGGCTCCAATCCTAACGCCGGTGCAAGTGCTTGAGCTACTACAGGCATAGCTGCACCGAGCAAAAGGCCAACTGCTGCTCCAACAAAAATATTCTTTAAGTTTTCCGTCTTGGCTCCAGATTCAAAGAAGAACAGCAGAGTCAGGAATGCCGGCCATCCCTGGGAAATACCAAACAGCGACAAAATAATTATTGTTAGGACCAACCATACAGCGACTATGAGACCCGCTATGATTGTTTCCTTTTTAAAACCAGACTCTTCACTCAATATCATCCCCTCCTACGGTTGAATGATGATTTTAACGTCCGGATTATCTCCACTTGTAAGCTGTTCAAATGCATCCTGAACACCATCCAGACCAACAGTTCTACTGATAAAGCGCTCTGTTTCAATAACCTTTTTTGCCATGAGTTCAATGCTCTGGTCAAATTCCTCCGGGGCATAACCGATAGTGCCCTTCACTTCTAATTCACGCAGGACTATCAGCAGAGTGGAAACAGGTACCGGGGAGTAGTTGACACCTACCAGAACCAGCTTTCCTCCATACTTGAGCGACTGGATAGTGGTATTAACAGCTGGGGCAACAGCTGCACATTCCAGTGCTTGATCAAAACCACCTTTGGATGCTGTCAGCAATTTTTTGACCAATTCTTCATCTTTGGCATCAAATACTTCGTCCACATCGCCCATCTCCAGGGCTTTTTCAGCACGCTTGGGGTTTGCTTCGGTGAGAGCAATATATGAGGCTCCGGCAATTCGTGCCCAGGCAGCACACAGCAGACCTATAATACCCCCTCCGGTGACCAGCACTTTGTCCCCCGGTTGTACTCCACCAAGATGGACCGCGCGCAAAGCAACAGCGGTGGGTTCGATCATGGTTGCTTCATCATCACTTACAGTGTCCGGTAATTTTCTGACCATATCGGGCCGGGCTGCAAAGAACTCCGTGTAGGCTCCGGGGGCAGTGATGCCAGGTGAAGCAGCAAGGCCGTTGACACAGTTGTTCACTTTGCCGTGTTTGCAGTTGATACACTCGCCACATGGGTTGAGAGGTAGAACAGTTACCCGGTCACCCACATTAAGGGTGTCTTTCAACGCCCCTGGATCAACTACTTTACCGCAGAATTCATGTCCCATAATCAACCCTACACGATCACCATTTTCCCACATGTGTAGGTCCGAACCACATATTCCTACCTTGGCAACTTCCACTAAAACTTTGCTGCCATCTGCTTTTGGTGTTTCTGTTTCTGTCACTTTTAACTGTTTTTTACCCGCAATAGTTACAGCTTTCATGAATAGATCCTTCCTCCTTCTGTAAGTTTTTTGCTGCGGCTACAGGCCGCAAACTTTATATGTAATTAATAATGCAATACTTATACCAACCGCAGTGGATATTAAAATACTACCTCTAATCCCACATACATCTGAGGTTTTCTTTTGGTTAATGGATGTATTTGAGCTGTCTTATAACAGTACAGTGTGCAATGGTGGAACAGATAAAGTTATGCTGTATTTGGCTGTAAACCTGTTTAATTGGCTGGCAACTGTCTGGCACTGTTTTTGCTTGATATTAAATAATAGATTGTAATTGGCGGGGTGGCTTATACATCACCTAGAAAGGAGGTGTAAATACCATTACGATGGTGCCGGATTCATATTATGTTTTAGGGCAGTTAGTAGAGGCAGTCGATATGTTGTCCAAACACCCGGAAGCCTATTTACTGCTTCCTGAGATAAGGAGCAACCTTGTCATGGCAAAAAGTGATGCCAAAAGCATACAGGATGTGGCGGGTATTCCGGGAAGGCTGACCGAGGTTTTTAAGAAAATAACGGCACCTGCCTATCCTGCGTGGGGGGCTTCCCGATACACAGCAAGTATCCTTCTTAAAATAATGGAGTATGACCCATCACGCCGGTCTGTCATGGAAATCAAGTACTCGAAAGAACTGGTGGAACTGATAAGAAAAGATGGCATCGAGATCAAGCATCTAGATGATAGTGGTAAAGGACTTGATGACATACTGAAGCAGTGCATGAATAAGCCGCCTGTACCTACTGCTTTCTTTACAGAAGGCGGTTTTGCCAGAGAAGGAGCAGTCATTATCACAGGACAAAACGCTGTAGAAGTGGCTGGGTTAGTACTAAGGATAGCTGATTTGACATAATCGAAAACGATCGAGGAGGTGGTTCATTATGAAGGGATATGCAGGCAGGTTATTAAGAGTAGATCTCTCTTCAGGAACAATTACCAAAGAAAAAATACCCGATGAATACCTACGGGACTACATCGGAGGGACAGGGCTTGCTGCAAGGTACCTTTATGATGAAATACCGGTCAATGGGGATGTTTTTGATGAGAACAACAAGCTGTTTTTCTCAGTTGGACCCTTAAATGGGAAGCAGTTCCCCACATCTGGTAGATGCAATGTGTCCTGCCGTTCCCCCTTGACCGGAATCTGGCTAGACTCAAGTTGGTCCGGCAGATTCGGCTATAATCTCAAGCGGGCCGGGTATGATGCCATTATTATCGAAGGGAAATCACCCCGACCTGTCTATCTTTACATTAATAATGAACAAGTAGAGTTGAAAGACGCCTCTGCTGTATGGGGGAAAATGACTTCGGAATCTCTCAAAGGCATTTACGAAGAGTGCGGCATCAGCAGAGCCAGCTGCTGTACTATAGGCCCTGCCGGTGAAAAGATGGTAAAGACCGGCTGTATTATTGGAGACACCACTAAAGCTGCCGGCCGCGGTGGCAGTGGTGCCCTTATGGGTTCCAAGAAGCTAAAAGCCATTTATGTTTATGGCAGTCAAAACCCGGAGGTTCCTGATGAAGATGTTTGGAGAAAAGTTGTTAAAGAAATAAACACAAAGATAAAAGAAAACAAAACCTCACAAGGCTTAAAAGCTTATGGTACTGGTGTAGCCATGGCTATGGCAGACCAAACCGGAGATGCCCCGATCAAAAATTGGACCCTAGGAAAATGGGATGGTTTTGCTAAAGTCAACGGTATTGCAATGGCTAAAACTATATTAAAAAAGCACAAACCGCAGTGTTTTGCATGTCCCATTCGCTGTGCTCGCTATGTAGAAATTGATGAAGGGGAATACCAGATGAAGGGTGAGGGGCCAGAATACGAGGCGATGGCAGCTCTCGGTTCGATGTGCCTCAATGACAACCTGGAATCTGTTGCTTATGCCAATTTCCTGTGCAACGAGTACGGTATTGATGTTATTTCAACCGGTTCAGCAATCTCATTTGCCATGGAAGCATATGAAAAAGGTATATTGGCCAAAAAAGACACAGACGGAATAGAACTGACCTGGGGCAATGTGGAAGCGATACTGGCCATGATCAGGAAAATTGCCAATAGAGAGGGTATCGGTGATTTACTGGGCCAGGGTGTGCGAGAAGCAGCAGATGTATTAGGACAAGGAACAGAAGATTTTGCTATTCATGTCAAGGGGCTAGAGTTACCTATGCACGACCCCAGGGCTTTCTTCGCCTTCGGTCCAACTTATGCCACTTCTCCACGTGGAGGCTGCCATTTGCGCGGTTATGTAGGAGGGTTTGATGGGGTAGGCGTTATGCCAGAAGCAGGGCTCAATGAACCACAAGACCCCCATGCTTCGGAGGGCAAGGGCTTTTTGGCCAAAATTGTTCAGGATTACTGCGCGGTATTTCAATCATCTGTCATCTGCTTTTTCACACTGTACGCAGTAACCCCAACGGACCTTGCCAAAGCATTAACAGCTGCCACGGGCATTTCCTATGACGCCCAGAAAGTACTTAAGGCAGGAGAAAGAATATTCAACCTGCAGAGAGCGTTCAACAACCGTCTTGGCCTCACCAGCGCTGATGATGTACTGCCAGAGAGGCTTTTGACATCCACAATCGGTGGACCCAATGAGGGGATTTTGCCCAACTTTGAAGAGCAGATGAAGGAATACTATGAACTGCGGAAATGGGAAGATGATGGTAGGCCCTCCAAGGAAAAGCTTCGTGAATTAGGGCTGGATTTTGTTATTAGTGATTTGTATGGTTAAGTTCAAGGTTCGTCTTTATGGCTTGATCCCAGATGAGTTCATGATAAAGGAGCTGACACTTCCAGAACCCTTTAATCTGGAGAGATTGGAAAAGGAGATTATAAAGAGGTTTGGAGATCGGATCCACACAGACTACATCAGCGATCAAGGCCTTTTGAATCACCAACTTGTCAGGGTTGGCGACCCATCAGGAAAACGTCTTGATTACGGTTATGATATCAGTGAGATAGAAGAAATCTGGTTTATAGTCCCTATTACAGGGGGTTAAGCGCCAAACTCTACAAGGCGCTCAATTATAAAACCAAATTCACAAGGAGGTTTATTTTACTATGGCTAAGGTTGATGGAGGAAGACTTTTTGCCAAGGCGCTTAAAAAAGAAGGTGTCGAGCAGATATTTGTCTTGTCCGGCGGGCACATCATGTCACTTTTCTACGGCTGCCGGGCAGAAGGCATCAAAGTGATCGACTTTCGCCATGAGTGTGCAGCAGCTTATGCGGCTGACGCTTATGCCAGAGTAACCGGAAAACCAGGTGTGCTTGTTACTACCGCAGGGCCTGGTATCACCGATACCATCACAGCGATGGCAGAAGCAAAATTGCAGGGTGTTCCTATGATTCATATCGGTGGTGCTTCCCCTGTTAAGGAAAATGACACTGGACCACTGCAGGATATGAACACACTGGAGATTCTGAGCACTTGCACCAAATGGGCTCGCAAAATCTATGATATTGAAAGAATACCGGAATACGTTTCCATGGCTTTCAGGCATGCAATGGATGCCACTCCAGGGCCTGTCTACTTAGAGTGCGCTATGGATATCATGGTTCTGAGTTTTACCGAAGAAGATGAGGTTTACTACCCCGAAAAATACCGGACAGAAGCCCTTCCCTTCGGAGATCCAAACCTTATTGAAAAAGCTGCAGATTTGCTCGTTGCAGCCAAGAGTCCAGCAATAGTCCTGGGAGATACCTCACGGTTCAGCGCCCAGTACGGAGAAGCCATTGCCGAACTAGTAGACTATTTGAAGATTCCTGTAATGTCCCAGACAATGCCCCGTGGTCTTTTTGCCGATGAAGAAAAGAATCCCCTATTCAAATTGGGCGCGGGTGCAATGCCGGCAGCGGATGTTGTTATGATGCTCTGCGTCAACAACGACTATCGGGTAGGTAAAGCCCGTCCACCGTTGTTCAACAAGGATGCCAAGTTGATCCAGGTACACCCTGATGTCACCAAGATCGGCTACAATGCACCGGCTGAAGTCGGTATTGTTGGCGGTGCAGGACCTGTGGCAAAGCAGATTCTGGAAGCTGTTAAAGCCAAGACCTCTAAAAAAGAGGATCTCACTTGGGTTAACAAAGCCCAGGAAATGGGAAAGAAAGCCGCCGCACCATGGGTTGAAGGGTTTACCGCAGAGAGCAGCCCCATGACTCCCGGGCGCTGTGCTTATGAAGTTGGCAAGTTCCTAAACACCGAAGGAAAGGATTGGACCGTGGTGTGTGACGGCGGGGATGCCGCACAGTGGATCAAGAACGCTGTTTCCGCACGCCGTCCGGGCCAAGTCATCAACTATGGTCCCCTGGGAACCATCGGTACCGGTGCCGGGTTTACACTGGGCGCATGGGCTGCCAATGGAAAACCGGTTCTCTACTACACCGGAGACGGAAGCTTCGGGTTCTATTCTATGGAGTTTGATACATTTGTCAAACAGGGAGTCCCGGTTGTTTGTGTAATTTCCAACGACTCTTCCTGGGGCATGATCAAACTTTCGGAAACATTCATCCATCCGGAAGAGGTTGCCAAGGGCCATGTAGCCAATGAGCTTGCTCATATGCGCCGCTATGACAAGATGACTGAAATGTGGGGCGGATATGGCCAGTTAGTGACCAAGCCCGAGGACATCGTTCCTGCAATCAAGCGGGGATTTGAGTCAGGCAAACCGGCGATTATTAACGTTGAAGTTGACAAAGAGAGCATGAGCCCGATTACAAAGGGCTTTGGAGCACCTTTCTTAAAAAAGAAATAAGAAATAAGTGAGTTAATTACTGCTGGCGGTATAACATCTGATATACCGCCAGCAAAATGTTTTTATGTGTGAAAGATGGTACAAACTTTCATTGACTACTTATATAACAGGTATACAATAAAATTAAGGAGAGATAGGAGGAATTTAGGTAAGTGGCTAATTAGGAAATGAGGGGTGAATGCGGTGCATATGGCCACTCGTCAAGGTAATATTGATACGATTTGGTATAACTACGTAAAAAATGGAGTTCTTTTCGATCAGAGTAAACAACCTCGTGGCGTGAGGCCACTCATAATTAATTCATGGAAGAGATGCCGAAGTGTTGACCCTGTAAATTATGAAAGATTTATACTACCTGAAAAATCTTTAGAGACAAGGCTAGCTATTAACCAGAAGCTGATCTCCATTGCAGTTCCGATTATACAGGATATCTCTTCGATAGGCGGTAAAAACTGCATACTGCTTTGTGATAACGAAGGATACGTTCTTGAAACAATAAGCAACTGTGATTATACTATTCCCCCAGGCATTAAATGCAGTGAGGAATACCTTGGAACTAACGCTGTGGGGACCGCATTGATCGAAGGTGGACCTGTCGAAATTCATGGGTTTGAACATTTTAAATCAATGCTCCATACTTTTAGCTGTGCTGCAGTGCCTATTCGTGACCCCGAAGAGGAAATTATCGGATTAATTGATATTACAAACCCATTTGGCAAACTACCCTCTGGGGTTATCAGGATTCTTAAGCTCGGGGTACAAGTTATCGAACATCAACTCCGATGGGAGAAAGAACGGGAAAAAAGGAAAGAGACAGAAGCAGTTCTTGGCGTTATTAAAGATTCTATGGAACACTGTATGTTAACTGTTGATTCTCGGGGAAAAATAACTGATGCAAATCAAAAGATTTTAGATCTTGTAGGAAAGCGGAAAGATAATTTAATTGGTGTTGATTTTCAGGATATATTAAAAAAAGGCATAGCTTTTGCCCCTGGAAAACAATTTGATTTACGATTTAATTCACTCAGCCTGCCATGCAGAGTGGTGCGTCAAGAAAAAATAACAACATCCTATGGAACCGACAAATCAATCCTTTTATTTACCACAAATACCACAGATACCACAAATGAAAACACTATCCAAAGCAGCATATCCCAAGCAAAGTCTTTCAAGGAAAATATAATAGGTGAAGCAGCAATTTGGCGCAAATTAATGGCCAGGGCAACAAAGGCTGCCAAAGTACCTTCAAATGTATTAATTGAGGGGGACAGTGGGACAGGCAAAGAATTGATTGCTAAAGCCATCCACCTCGAGAGCGGACGTACCGGTTCTTTTGTTCCAATCAACTGTGGCGCTGTTCCAAAAGAGTTAATCGAAAGCGAACTGTTCGGTTATGAGGACGGCGCATTCACCGGAGCCAAGAAAGGCGGCAAGATCGGAAAATTCGAAATGGCAGATAAGGGCACCCTATTTCTCGATGAGATCGGTGAGATGACCCCGGATATGCAAGTACGGCTCTTGAGAGTCCTTCAGGACAAAAGAATAACACCTGTGGGAGGCACAAAATCCAAATTTATCGATGCCCGTATCCTAGCCGCTACAAACCGTAACCTCTGGCAAGAAGTGCTCAATGGAGGGTTTAGGGAAGATTTATATTACAGGTTAAATGTAATTCACATAACAGTACCCCCACTAAAGGCACGAAAAGATGATATCCCCCTACTTGCCAATAATTTTGTACAAAAGTTTTGCCATCAATTTAATAAACCGGTGATGCAAATAGATGATGAAGTAATGGAGCTTCTCTACCGTTATGACTGGCCCGGAAATGTAAGAGAATTAAGCAACATCATAGAAAATGCTGTTGTTTTTACAGAAGGAAATGTTATCCTTGATGATATTTTACCACCACATATCAAAGAATTTGTGCCTATGCCTACTATAACTGATACTGACAACCAAGGTCTTAAGGAATACGAAAAAGAGATTATTGCAAAAACACTGGAAATAAACAAGGGCAATGTTTCCAAAACAGCCAGGGATCTGGGGATAGCACGCAACACACTTTATAGGAAGATGAAGAAAATGGGTTTAGACTAATCATTGGTCTCTTATCTATACATACATACAAAACCCCAGACAGATTACCACAAGGAAGAGAGAGCCTTTTTTGGCTCTCTCTTTTTGGGGGTAGATAGTAACGCAACTAGCTACTAGTATTTAAACCTTCCTCACAGAAGCTTTTCTGATATCATTGATTTGGGTCATTGTGAGCATCCTCCGAATCCTCCCTTGCAGCTATTCGCAACTACAAGGTATACTGCTCCCAGGGAGTGAGACACTAATCGGAAAAAAATAAGCTAAACATCCATG
>DUMY01000253.1 GCA_012839645.1 Syntrophomonadaceae bacterium | reverse complement strand
TGAAGATGTGGGGATGCGTTTAGGAATTATTAAGGAAGAAAATAAAGCTGAAGTCGTATAATGATGCTTCCGGATGCCGGCACCATCTTTCTCCGACATCCGGCGTCAGACATCTGCTCTTTTAGGGAGGTGAAAGAATGCCAAAAAGGGAACAAATCCTGGATGCTGCAGCCACTCTCTTTGCGGAAAAGGGCTTTTATGCCGCAACAGTGGAAGAGATCGCCGGCAGAGCAGGCATTGGCAAGAGCACTGTTTACGAGTATTTTTCCAGCAAGGATCACATCTTCCAGGAAACACTGAAAGAGGGGCTGGAGAGCTATATGGATGCCATGAAGGGACGGCTCAAACAGCCCTGTTCAGTGAGGGATGTCCTTATAGCCATTGGAACAGCCCACTTCAACTTTATCAAAGAACGCACCCACATCGCCCGCATTTTGGCAGATGAATACAACAACAGCCAGTCACCCTGGGCGACTGAACTGCTGCTGCAGCTCAGAGAGCGCCGCATCTCCATGTTCTCCTCTCTGCTCAGCCAGGGAATTGAGCTGGGAGAATTCCGCATGATAGATCCCCGCACAGGTGCAGAGGTCTTTCTGGGGGTTCTCGGCGCCCTCTGTATGCCGGTTCTTTGTAGAAGCCAAAACAACGAAGGCGCAGCTGTGGATACAGAAGCTGTAGAAGAGCGCTTCTATCACGGCATCGATCTCTTCTTCACCGGCATCCTGAGCTAAACATATTATGTAATTATTTCCATTAACAAGGAAGGATTTAAGATACAGTTGTAGAAGTCTAAAAAAGAGATCGGCGAATCCGGTTTCCGTTTTCCGGCCTCCGACTTCCGGCATCCGACATCTAAAATGAAAGGTGTGACACTATGCTGCGTGTTGCGGCAGTGGGCTGCTACAGCATCGATCATCCAGGTGATGAGGTGGAATTAACCGCAGCTGCGGCTTCCCTGCGGGCGCTCTCCCCGGGCATGGAGATCACGGTTTTCTCACATAATCCCCGGGAAGTGAGCAAGGTTCCCGGTGTACGGGCTGTCAGCAGGTGGAACCCCTTTGCTGTGCTTTATACACTATTAAGATCCGATATTGTTCTCAGCTGTGGTGGGGATGCTCTCCAAGATACTGAAAGGATAGGAAGCCTGCTCAACCACCATTTGACGATTTTAACGGCAATGCTCTTCAATAAGCCAGTTGTCTGCTACGCCCAGGGGGTTGGACCCCTAAAAAGCTTATGGAGGCGCCGTCTGGTGCGCTTTGTCGGTGATCGCATCGACCTGATCACGGTCCGCAGCCAGGCATCAAAGGATAACCTTCTGAAAATGGGGGTAGAGCGTCCTCCCATTGTGGTGACCGCCAATCCAGTCTTTGCTGTAAACCCCGGGCAGTTTGACAAAGAATTAGGACCCTCCCTGATGGAACAGATCCGGGCAGAGGCATCCCAGCAAGAGCAACAAGAACAAAAAGAAGAAGGGAAGATATTCATAAGTATCCCCAAAAAAAATGCGGAGGAAGAAGAGGGGGAA
Organism: Syntrophomonadaceae bacterium; assembly: GCA_012839645.1. Classification (GTDB taxonomy): domain Bacteria; phylum Bacillota; class DSM-12270; order Thermacetogeniales; family Thermacetogeniaceae; genus Syntrophaceticus. Next base: position 1,796 of record DUMY01000253.1, on the reverse strand, counting down.
GCAGAAGGAGAGGGAAAACCCCTCCTAGGAGTAGTCCTGCAGGAATTGGAGGGCCCTTGCGAATACAAGCACGCAATTGCTTCAGCTGCTGACCGGCTGGTGCGGGAGGGGTGGGAGGTGCTGCTGCTGCCCTTCCAGTACCCCGAGGACCTGCAGGTCTGCCAGGAGGTCAGCTGGATCATGCAGGAGCCCAGCCTTCAGTATCGGGAGAAGCCGTCACTGGAGCAGCTGTTCAGCCTTTTCGGAGAGGTGAATCTGCTGCTGGGGATGCGCCTGCCTGCACTGATCATGGCTTCAGTGATGCGCAAACCATGTATTGGGATCGCTGTCAACGATAAAATCACTAAGTTTCTAAAGGCAATAGAGCAGCCAAAAGCTGTCAGCCTTGAGGATTTAGATGCTGACAATTTATACGAACGAATTATGTCTACCCATAAAGAGGAAAATGAGATCACCTCCCATCTGGACCAGGTGCTGATTCAGCTGCGCCAGCAGTCCTGGGAATCTGCCGGACTGACACTGAGTTTCTTTTATTCCCGCTACCCCCACAGAAGATGTGACACCTCCCGCAGCGCCGGATGGGGTGAACGCAAATCCAGCAGAACAGCCAACGGTTCCGGAGGGCGTTTCTCTTAACGGATTAGAGGGACGGATCTCCTGCTATTTTCGATAGGAGATCGGAGGAGATTGGGGTACGGCAGACTGGGATTACAGACCGAGTTAAATCGTTACAATAGGACCGTCCCGGTGTCATGACCGGTAGCAATGGCAATATTAACATTCTAATAAGGATAAGGAGTGAACCAAGTGACAAGGGAAGAAGCATTGAAACTGATCGAGGAGAAGGTAAAAACCCAGGAACTGATTCATCATATGCTGGCTACTGCTGCCATCATGGAGGGGCTGGCTGAAAGGCTCGGCCAGGATAAGGAGAAGTGGTATTTGACGGGCCTTCTGCATGACATCGACTATGAAGAGACCAAAGATGACCCGGACCGGCACAGCCTGGTGGCTGCGGAATGGCTGCAGGAACTGGGCTTGGACGAAGAACTGGTGCATGCGGTGAAATCCCACAACGACCATGAGGGGACGATGCGCACCACACTCTTGGATAAGGCTCTATATGCAACAGATCCCCTCTCCGGGCTGATCACCGCTACCGCTTATGTGATGCCCACCAGGACCCTGGCACAGGTGAGGGTCAAATCCATCAGAAAGAAATTCAAAGACAAGTCCTTTGCCCGGGGTGCCAGCAGAGAACAAATCCGGGCCATAGAAGAGCTGGGTATTGAACTGCGAGAGTTCTTTGAGATTGCCCTTAAGGGGATGCAGGAGATTGCCGCGTCATTGGATTTAGCTTAAGAAGATCAGGGGGACGGATCTTCTGATCTGTTTTGAAAGGAGAGCAAGGGACGACAGAATAGAATTATAGGGACGCCAGCCTAACCGCAGAAACAATCCCCACTGAACACATAGCGCATGCCCGATTCAAACCGTGACAAAAGGACCGTCCCCGGGTCACGCCCAAAGGGGGTTGAAAAAAGGTGGCGTCTTTCAGGCGCGACAAACCTAAGGTGCAGCTGCGGGCACCCCAGGCGGTGCGTCGGTTTATTCATGAACAGAGGATCCGGGTGCGCCTCAGCCGCGCCGGGCTTAAAAAGCCGCACTCCTCTGAACCAGGTCCGGCTACAGCAGCTGACACAAGTCCGGAAACACTCACACAAGCAGCCTCAGCTGCGGATTCCGGAGCTGGGCCAGGGCATAGGCCGAACACCGACACGAAACCGAAAACCCGC
>DUMY01000284.1 GCA_012839645.1 Syntrophomonadaceae bacterium | reverse complement strand
GTATGAGGAGCAGTATTCTAATACTGTTCTGGCCGGTAATTATCTGGTGCGGGGGAAGAAGTATTACCAGGGGGAATCGATCCTCTGGCGGAAGTACTTAAGCACAGGGTGGCGGGAGCTTGCCGGCTGCCTCCAAGCCGGGGGAAGGGTATCTTATGCGGATGATGCCGATGATGAGGAACTGGAGCAGCGCATCAAGAAATATATCAGGGCGATGGATAATGTAGCCCGTGCCAAGGCCCTGGAGGTTGTTCCGATCTTTGCCGGTCTCTTTGATGAGGGAGAGATCCTTGATCTAGGGGCCGGCTCCGGGGCGGTTACTGCAGGTTTTCTGGAGTATTTTCCAGGTATGAAGGCGACACTGGTCGACCTGCATCAGGTAATTCCGGTGACCGAAGAGATTATCAAAGAGCGGGGGCTTACGGGTCGAGTGCAGTTCCAGGGGGCTAATATCCTGGAAGCCTGGAGCCTGCCGGAAAAGCACTTTGATCTGGTTGTTCTTTCCAATATCGTTCATGCTTACTCTGAGGTAGAGATTTCAGGAATCCTGAGCCAGGCTTCACGGGTGTTGAAGCCTAGCGGTTATCTCTTGGTCCATGATTTCTTCCTGGAGCATTCTCCTGATAAGGCAGCACTTTTTGATCTCAATATGTTCATTAATACATATAACGGCAGGACCTTTCCATCAGGTTGGGTGGTGGAGCAGCTTCAAGAAAACGGCTTACAGTCAACTGATTTGATTCCTCTGCAGTCAGATACCGGGGTGATTATCGCCTCCAGGGAAAGCGCAGCACTCGACCAGTTGGTTCTGGATCCTGTAGACCGGCTGCTGCATAAAATCAGGTCGCTGGGTTTTCGGGGGGCTGTTCCCATTGCAGCCGGTGATGTACAGGTAGCAGACTGGGTTCCGCTGCGCTGCCGCTTTGGGTGTGAGTGTTACGGTGATCCCCACTGTCCACCGCATTCACCAACACCGGACGAGACCCGGAGAGTACTGGGCAGTTATAGCAAAGCCTTGCTCCTGGAGGGGGAACCACCGACAAGGGATTTTCAGAAGCTCGCCCTCAAGGCTGAAAGGGCGGCTTTTCAGGCAGGTTACTACAAGGTTTTTGTCTATTGGGCGGGACCCTGTTCTCTCTGCCGGGAGTGTGCGCCTGATGGGGAGTGCCGCAATACCCGGGATGCCAGGCCTTCAATGGAAGGATCCGGGATCGATGTTTTTGCCACAGCCAGGCAGGCGGGGTTTTCTCTGCGCCCTATATCCGCACCCGATGATTATGTCAAATACTTTGCACTACTGCTGTTGGAGTGATAAAAATGCGTGTTTTAATGGTACAAACACCTTCTGTAGAAACATTTACTTCGGAAAAGGTTTACCCCATTGGGATCGTACTGCTGGCGGGAGTCTTGAAGAAAAAGGGGTATCTGGTTGAGATCATTGATCTCAACCTGGATCATGACCCTTATGGGGTGCTGCAGGAAAAACTACTGGAATTCAGGCCGGAGGTTGTCGGCTTTTCTCTGCGCAACATCGATCCATTGGGGAACAAGAATACATCACTGATTCCCCAGTTTACCGCCGCTGTGCGGCTGGCTGCTGTTCTTCTTCCCGAGGCACGCCTGATTACCGGTGGGACGGGTTTTTCCCTTTTCCCGGAGAGGATCATGCGGGAACTGCCGGAATTGGACTATGGAATTGTGGGGGAGGGGGAGCACTCTTTCCCCGCACTCCTGGAGTCATTGGATCATCCCGTACAGCTGCCTGGACTCTGCTGCCGTCAAGGGGAAGAGGTGCATATGCTGCCTCCCGCAACAGATATCGATATGGCCAGCTATCTTCCCCCGGACCGGACACTGTGGGATATCACACCCTACCTGGATCTCAATAATTACACACCATCCATCGGGATCGAGACCAAGAGGGGATGTCCCTTCAACTGCTCCTACTGTGTCTACCCGCAGCTGCAGGGAAGACACCTGCGCCGCCGCAGTGCCGCGGGTGTGGTGGATGAGGTGGAGTTTTTGCATAAAGAGTATGGGGTCAAGCAGTTCCACTTCAATGATCCTGTGATAAACATCCCCCGGGGTCACATGGAGGGGATCTGCCAGGAGATCTTGAAAAGAAAGCTGAAGATCAGGTGGGACGGCTTCTTCCGGGAAGACCATCTGGATGCGGAGAATATCGCTCTTTTTGAGGAGGCAGGGTGTGAGTGCTTTTCCTTCTCCCCGGATGGGCTCTGCCAGGAAGCCCTGGATGTGTTGGGAAAGCAGGAGACCGAGGATGATATTCTGAAGGCAGCTCGCCTTGCTGCCGACCGGGATGTGCTCAGCGTTTATCACTTTATGGTCAATGTTCCCGGGGAGAATGAGCGGACCATCGAAAAGGGGGTGCAGATGTTGGAGAGGATCTATGAACTGCATGCACCCAAAAAAAATCTAGGGACGATAGTGCTCAACAACATCCGCATTATGCCAGGCACCCGGATAGAAAAGATCGCCAGGGAGGAGGGTGTGATCACACCGGATACAGACCTGCTTTATCCTGTTTATTACAACCCCAGGCCCTATGACACCCTGCGCTACCGCTTGGAAACATTTCATTTCTGCAAGAATGTCTTTATGTGGAAGGGAGTAGATGTGTAAATGAAAGTACTGCTGCTAGAACACCCACGAACTGTTGCCCCGGAGCGCTGCAATGATATCGCCAATACTCCTCTTGCCTCCTGTCTCTTGTCTGGATCGATAGCAGGAGTGATTAATGAAAACGGCCATGATGTCAGTATTATTGAAGGTTATCTGGATAACCTCTCCTATCAAGAGATAGAGGAACAGGTGAGATGCGCCGCACCTGGGCTGCTGGGTGTAAACATGGTTTATCACTGGCAGGGGGATCAGGAGATCTTTTCTTTCCTGGAAAAACTGAAAAAGGATAAGATAGTTCCTTATATCGTTGTGTATGGTTATTACCCCACCTTTGCTTATGAGAAGATACTGAAAAATTGTCAGGCAGTTGACGCGTTGGTGTTGGGGGAGCCGGAATTGACCTTTGCTGAACTGACGGCGTCTCTATCCCGGGGCAATAAGCCGCAAGATCTGCCGGGGCTTGCTGTGCGGGATGGTTCAGGGGTGCGGTGCAGGCGCCGGGAGCTGATTGACGATCTGGACAGCCTTCCTTTTCCGGTGCGCACAGAGGCGATGATGCGTATCTCTGAGGTAAATTTGCAGGGGAGCCGCGGCTGTTACGGGAGGTGTACCTTCCCTGCAAATTTACCTCAGAGATACGCATCATCGCCTCTGTGCGCACCGGAAAAGGAAGGCTGTCCAGATCGTCAATCAGCTCCCGGCGCCTGC
>DUMY01000211.1 GCA_012839645.1 Syntrophomonadaceae bacterium | reverse complement strand
TTATCATGCCAAATTGGCGGGTGTCAACGATTATGTCTCATTCCAGCAGATGCCTGTGGCTGATCTGCGTACCAAGAGAAAATACGGCTGTCTGATCTGCAACCCTCCGTATGGTGAACGGCTGGAGGACCTCAAAGAGGTGGAACAGCTTTACCGTCAGATGGGACTAACTTTTAAGCCACTGGATACCTGGTCTTTGTATGTGCTTACTTCTCATCGGAACTTTGAAAAGCTGTTTGGGCGGCGGGCTGATCGAAGGCGTAAGCTCTACAATGGCAGGATCGAGTGCCAGTACTACCAGTTTTATGGACCCCGTCCTCCCAGGAAGAAGTCAGCAAGAAATTAAGCAATTGACACCAATTTTATATTAGATATAATAACCGTTATTATCCGCGTTATTTTCGAAAGGTAAATATAAACGATGCTAAAAAAAATCAAACTAAAAATTGATCCACGTAAAATATTAAATAGCATATGGCAGTTCATAAAAATAATACTGCCTATTATTATCGGCTCAGTTATCTCAGCAGTATCATATAATGTACTAGTTGTGCCTTACGGGTTATTATCCGGGGGGCTTGGTGGAATTGCATTGATCGGTAATTACCTGCTCAATATCCCACTTCCAATAGGTATTCTAGTCTTAAATATCCCTGTTTTTATCTTGGGTTTGAGGGAACTAAATCTAAAGTTTATATTGTATAGTTTAATCGGTACTCTGACCCTGACAGTTGCTCTGCCGCTTACTGAGCCCTATATACCTGTTCCTGAGATTGACCTGTTCCTGGCTGCTGTTTTCTCCGGAGTCGTCAGTGGAATAGGTGGCGGCATTATTTTAAGGGCCGGAGCATCAGCCGGTGGTTCTGATATCATTGCTATGATCGCTAAGAAAAAATGGAACATCTCAATTGGTGCGTGTTTTTTCTACTTTAATGTGGTTGTAGTCCTGATGTCATTGGTTCTCTTTGAACTGAAAATTGCCCTTTATACTATTGTCAGCATGTGGGTGTTAGGAGCTGTTACAGATAAGGTGCTTCAGGGTTTGAGCAGCTATAAGTCAGTGACGATCATATCTGATGAAAACAACAAGATTGCTGAACATATCATGGAGAAGCTCGGTAGAGGCGTTACCTTCCTCGAAGGACAAGGTGGCTATACCGGAAAATCCAAGATGGTAATCACCTGTATAGTGAACAACTTTGAGATTCCCAAGGTGAAGGATATAGTATTGGAGCTGGATCCCAAAGCGTTTATGTTTATTTCCGAAACTGCTGAGGTTTCCGGTAAAGGATTCACTTTGCCTATGTAGATACAAGCAGCTAACTGTCGATCAAACGCTCTTTTTGCCTGCGCGTCATACTTTTAATTTGATACTCCCTTTTTGCAGCTTCGCTTTTGCTGGGATGTTCTTCAGTGTAGACGAGGTCTAGCGGTCTTCGGCCACGGGTATACTTTGCTCCCCTACCCTCTCTATGGGCTGTTAATCTGTCCTCCAGATTATTTGTCCATCCCGTATATAGGGTACCGTCCCCGCATTTAAGAATATAAACATAGTAGGACATCCGATTGCCACCCGCCATCTCGATTATTCTTCCTGCACATTCTCATCTAGACACCCTTCTTCTAATATGGTTAATAAATCATCTTTGTTTTCATATTTTACGAGAATAAACAAAATATCCCTTTCTTTTATCGTTGTGTCGCCACGTGGTGTGATGATCTCATTTTTTCTTACAATTGCGTTAATAAGGCTGTCCTTAGGCAGCGGTATCTCCTGCAGTTGTTTATTAATTAGATATGAATCTTTTTTAACATCATACTCCAACAACTCACACTGCGATTCTTCCAAGGCTAGTAGTTCTAGAGAATACGGAGAATAGGGTTTTTTCTTAACTAAAAGCCCTAGTTTTTCTGCCAATTTATCAATTGTAGAACCCTGGATTAGTGCTGATATGATGACAATAAAAAAGACAATATTGAAATAGAAGTTCCCTTGATCAATACCTGCCACATAAGGATATGTTGCCAGCACAATGGGAACAGATCCCTTGATGCCTCCCCAGCATAGAAAGAGTCTTTCTTTAAAGGAATATTTCCAGAAAGCAGTGCAAACAAATACAGCTATGGGCCTGGCGATAAAAATAATCAGCAGGCCAATGACAACCCCCTGCTTCCAGAATGTAAGAATCTCAGTAGGAAAAACCAAAAGACCCAGCATCAAAAACAACATCACATTACAAAAAGCAGCAATACCCTCTAAAAAACGGGTAATCCCTTGTTTAAAAATAAATTCAGAGTTACCCATCCAAAAACCAGCCATAAACACAGCCAAAAAGCCATTACCCTTGATTACGTCTGCTAATCCGTAACCTAAAAAGCATATACTTAGGATCAATACGTAGTAGAAACCGGAGGTATCCAGTTTCACTTTATTAAATAAATACGGCCCAACTTTTCCGATCAGATAACCGACTCCAATACCAGCTACGATCTGCCAACCTAGATTCGCAAAAAAGAGCAGTGGAGTTGCGGCCTTTCCTAGAATCAGATCAATCATAGCTACTGTGAGAATGATAGCTGCCGGATCATTTGAAGCAGACTCTATTTCTAAAGTTGCCGCGGTCTTGGGTTGGATATTTTTATTGCGAAAAAGCGCAAAAACTGCTGCTGCATCTGTAGAAGCGATTATCGAACCGAGAAGCAGGGCTGACAGCATATCAAGCCCCAGAATCAAGTGAGAAGTAACACCCAAAGTAACAGCAGTAATAATAATACCGACTGTGGCCATGGTAAAAGCCGGCCGAAAGGCAACCTCTAGCAATTTTTTCTTTGTGCTAAAACCGCCTTCAAAAAGAATAAAGATCAAAAGAACAAAAGAAATCTGCTGTGCCAGGACCGGATCATCAAATTGTACTAAATTTAAGCCGTCACTGCCAAAAATCATTCCTATGACGAGAAAAACAATCATTCCTGGTACGCCCAAACGTGCAGCTAATTTTGTGGAAAAGGTTGCTATAAGCATAAGTATGGCTAAATATAAAATCATAGAAAACCCCTTTTTGAACTGACATGTACACAAACATAATCTATTTTATCATTTCTTTAGAAATTGTACATGTGTCCCACACACCGCAACTGCTCTCCAATAAATCTTTTTTAACAACAGAAGTAAAGCAAGGAAGGGTTTTTGGAATCTTTGTCGTAATGTGTAAAAGAAGAGAAAAAATAATTATTTAAGGATGAACGTTGATGAATGACTTAATTTGTTTTAAAGGGTATCGTAATGGTGTTACATTAATACTAAATGATACAGAACCGGATTTTGGGTTAATACTCAAACAGTTGAAGAAAAAGATGTCACATCTCAACTTCTTTAAGGGTGCAGTTATAAATATCGATATTGGTCAAAGGAATGCGTTATCTTCAAAACAAATGGATTCTCTGGAGAAGATTTTGTCATCCAAAAACATTCAAATAAAAAATGTTAATGGCGATGAATCAGATGACACCAAGCCAACGCCAATGCCAATGCAAAATGTTAAACAGGTAAAAGGTGACACCCTGATGATCAACAGGACTATTAGATCGGGACAGAGCCTTTCTTATCCGGGAAATATTATGCTTATAGGTGATGTTCACCCCGGCGGAGAAGTTTTTGCACATGGAAATGTTATTGTATGGGGAAGTCTTGGTGGTTTAGTTCATGCAGGAAGCTGTGGTGATGAAAACGCCTTCATAATTGCGCTTCATCTAATACCAACACAATTACGCATTGCACAATATATTGCTTTTGCTCCTGAGCAAGCCTTGGAAACACCTAATCGACCAGAAATCGCTTATTTACAGAAAAATAGAATTGTTATTGAGGATTATAACAACACCAAAAATATGTTGGCAAGTTTATCTTAGTTCTATGTCCTATAAAGCAGTAAAGAAAAAAAGCAGCCAAGGACAATCCTAGGTTGCTTTTTTGATACGTGTTTATGGTACTTAATGCTTTGGTGATGCCGCATTTTGGCCAGCGACAAAACCTGATGACCAGGCCCATTGTAAATTGTAGCCACCACAGGCACCATCAACATCTAAGATCTCCCCAGCAAAATAGATGCCGCTGATAATCTTTGATTCAAGAGTGTTCCTGTCTACCTCCAGGGTATCTACCCCCCCAGCAGTTACTTGAGCGTTGGGCCATGATGTGGTCCCTGTGATGCGGAATCTCCAGTCTGTCAGGATGTCCAGTATTTTCTCCCGCTCTCCGATAGAGAGCTTCTCAGCTGGAGTCTTAATGCTGCTGATCCCCGCTTCCTTGAGCAGAACAGGAATCAATCTTTTGTTGATCAGGCCGACCAGGCTGAATTCCAGTGTTTTTCCTGCGGCATGGTGAAACCTTTTTGCTAATAGGCCCTCCAGGCTTTCCCTTGACATAGAATCAATCATTATCACGCGCAAGACAGCATTTTGGCCGTTTCGCAGGAGTTCTCCGGCCTTCCTGCTGATTTGCAGTATGGGTGGCCCTGAGATACCATAATTGGTAAACAGGATATCTCCGCGGTCACTGGCTGCTGTTTTATCTTCATCCAGGATCTCTGCAGTTCCGACAAACTTCACCCCGGCAATCCTTTTGAAAAAGCTTCCCTTTAGTTTCAACGGCACCAAAGCAGGAAAGACTTCTTTGATGTTGTGTCCCAGTTTCTGTGCCAGTCGAAACCCGTCCCCATTTGATCCTGTTACAGGCATTGCGCGGCCTCCTGCTGCCAGTACCACCCGGTCGCTCTCGATGACCGCGCCGTCAGCCAATTCTAATTGAAACTTGTCATTAGTATTTTTTCTGATGTTTAACACCTGGGCTTCATAGATAACCTTGATACCGGTTTGCTCCACTTCATATCTGAGCACATCCAGTACGCTGGAGGCCTGGTCTGACATGGGAAATACCTTGCCTGCATCCTCAACCTTATGGGAGATACCAAGCTTTTCAAAGAACCTGATGGTTTGTTTGACATCGTAATGAGAGAGAACCCCTGCTGCGAATTCACGGTCTCCATGGTAACAGGTAGGACAGGTGTTGATATTCGTTAAGTTGCAGCGGCCGTTACCTGTAACCAATATTTTTTTACCGATGCGGGGGTTCTTTTCCAATATTGTTACATTAGCACCCAATCTCCTGGCAGTTATAGCTGCCATTAAACCTGAAGCTCCCCCACCTACAACCACCACAGTCAATTATATCCCCTGCTCTTTCATCTGTGTTACCTTTAATTTAAACGCTTTTAATTGGAAAATCAAATAAATCTGTGCTATATAGGAAAAAGGCTCCCATTTCGGAAGCCTTTTTCCCTCGATTGCTCTTTTTCTTAAATAAGTCCCTGCTCCTTTAAATATTCATTGGCAACATCTGCAGGTTCTTTCTTTTCCACATCTACTTTTGCATTGAGTTTGCATATGGTTTCTTCATCAATAGCGCCGATTAAAGGGCTTACAATGTCTTCAATTTCCGGGTATTTTTCTAAAGTATCTTCTCTGATAAAAAGTACCCCATCATAGGGTGGGAAAAAGTTCTTATCATCCTCAAGTACTACTAGATCATAAGCCGCAATCCGTCCATCTGTCGTATAGGCTGCTGCCGCATCTACTTCTTTGTTCTTTAAAGCCTGGTACATCAGGTCATATGACATTCCAGGCACTTCTTTGAAATCCAGACCATAGGTTTCTATTAGCTCGTTCCACCCGTCCCCTTTACGCTCTTTAAATGTGGGATCTGTTGCAACTTGTAGCTCTGCTGCATGGGGCACCAGGTCACTAATTTTTTTAAGATTTAATTTTTCTGCAGTATCCCGTCTTACTGCAATACAATAAGTATCATTAAAACCATATGGTTCGAAAACCTTAATTCCGTATTTTTCATGATACTTATCTTTTACATATTGATAAACTTTCTCCCGGTCTTTCCATTCCTCTGTGACTTCCATACCTAGAACACCGGTGAACTGTGTCCCGGTATAACTGTTGTAAATATGTACATCACCGGTTTCAAAGGCCTGCTGAACCGCTGAAGAGCCTTGAAAATTTCGTTTATGTTCAATTACTATGTTGTCCATATTTGCTTCAAGCAATTGCTTGACCATTTCAGATAAGATCTGAGGTTCGGCAAAATTTTGGGAAGCAATCACCAGCTGTTCTTGATCACTCTTCCCACACCCTGCTCCAACTACTAGAAAAACACACAGCATACATATGCTGATCCACTTGAATAAATCTTTCACAAAAACATATCCTCCTTGCCTTGACTTAATTATCTTCACTAAATTCGAAGCCCCCGGGGAGTAAGCAGGTACTCGAGTTTCCCAAGTAAGAAATCCAGGAGCAAAGCCATTGCTGCTGCAGGAATCGCTCCCAGTAGCGTTAAATTATTGTTGGCCATTCCTAAACCAGTTACGATGAATTGTCCTAGTCCACCACCTCCTACAAATGCTGCCAGTGTAGCTAGACCGACACAGATGACTGTTGCAGTTCTGATTCCCGCCATGATAATCGATAAGGAAAGGGGAAGCTCAACCATAAACAAAGTCTGTCGCTTTGTCATCCCCATCCCTGCGGCCGCCTCCAAAAGGCCAGGTTCAATATTTTTTATTCCCGTAAATGTGTTTCGCAAAATTGGCAGGAGGGAATAAAGAAAAATAGCAATTATTGCTGGTTTATTCCCTATACCACAGCCGATAGCGATCAAGATAGCCAGCAGCGCTAAGCTGGGAATTGTCTGCATTAAGTTCGCTATAGCTAAAGAAGGAACCTGAATATATCTCCTCCTTGTTGCCAATATCCCCAGGGGAATTGCAATAATGGTCGCCAGTAGAATAGGATAGACAACCAATACCGAGAGGTGTTCAAAGCTAAGCGCCCAAAATTGATCACTGCGCTGTAGATAGGTCATCCAAATACTATGAAGGGTTACATCCATTTTCTCTTTCCTCCTGCTCAAATTCACCGTTGGGCCAAATTACATCTACAAAAGTGTTTACCAGACAAGCGTAATTCAATAATCCCTGCAGGTGTTGATTTTCATCGATAACTGGAATAAAACCGAAGCTGCTGGCATCAAGCTGGCGTGCTGCCTCCAAAACGGTATCTTGAGAGGTTACCGATTCTCTTACAGGCTCAATAAGGTCTTTAGCCTTGATGCGGTTGCCATCGCGGATGGCTCTTTGCACTGCTCTCATGGTCAAAATTCCAGTAAGCTTTTCTTCTTTATTAATGATTAACAAGGTGTTTACTTTGTACCGCTGCATCCGCTGGAGGGCTTCTGCGAGACCAATTTCAGTTTTTCCGGTAACCGGAGTTTTAAACATGACATCTTCAACTAAAACATCTTCAGGGTTGCGCAGAAGTCGCTGTTCTCCAATAAACTCGCGGACAAAACTATCTGCAGGGTTTCTGATCAGATCCTCCGGGATACCGTTTTGAACAATCTTCCCATCTTTCATCAGAACAATGTGATCCGCCAACTTTAAGGCTTCATCCATATCATGGGTGACAAAAATAATTGTCTTTTGAACAGATTCCTGAAGTCTCATTAGCTCATCTTGCAGTTGTTCACGGCTTATTGGATCTAGAGCACCAAAGGGCTCATCCATCAGGATAACATCTGGATCAGCAGCCAAGGCACGAAGCACCCCTACTCGCTGCTGCTCTCCACCTGAAAGCTGCTTGGGATAGCGGCTGCGGTAAGCCTGAGGTTCGAG
>DUMY01000210.1 GCA_012839645.1 Syntrophomonadaceae bacterium | reverse complement strand
CCCTTATTGGCGATGATCCCCTCATATTCAGCCTGGTACAGTGCAGGGCGCGGGTTGTCGGTCATTCCCCCATCAACAGCCACATACTTCCTCACCCCAGGGATTTCCTTGCTGCTCCCTACTGTATAGACGGTTGTTCCCGGGGGGCTGATCATAGATCTCCCTGGTTCGACAAAAAGACGCGGCCTGGGATAATTATGTTCCTTGCACTTCTGAATGACAGCCTCTTTGGTCACTTCAGCATACTCTTCTATTGTTGGAGGGGTATCTCCTGACGCGTAGTAAACCCCAAGCCCCCCTCCCAGATCAAGCTCAACTGCTGTCCAGCCGGTCTGATCACGCACTTCCTGCAGGAAATCCATCATCACTAAAGCAGCACAGCGAAAGGCACCGAGATCAAAGATCTGGGAGCCGATATGGCAGTGGACACCTTTCAGTTCTAGCTTGGATTTCAGAACTTTCTTCACCGCATCCATGGCATCCCCACCAAAAATATTAAACCCAAATTTGGAGTCAATCTGACCTGTAGTAATATAAGCATGGCTGTCAGCATCAACACCCGGAGCCAACCTCAGCAGAACTGACGGCCGGTACCCCCCGTCCGCACTGATCTGTTCAAGCAGTTCCAGTTCATAAAGGTTGTCGATGACAATCCTGCCAACCCCACAGTTGAGCGCAAATTTGAGCTCTTCAGCAGATTTATTGTTGCCATGGAAAAATATCTTTTCCGGTGGAAAGCCAGCTGCCAAAGCAATGGTTAATTCCCCTCCGGAAACAACATCGAGCCCAATGCCCTCCTCATGGATGATCCTGGCTATAGCTGTGGCCAGAAAGGCCTTGGAGGCATAGAGAACCCCATCACCATCATCCTGAGTAAAGGCTTGATAGTACCTCCGGCAATTTTCCCGCAGCAGAGCCTCATCGATAATTATCAGCGGGGTTCCAAAGGTATCAGCCAGACCCACCACATCACAGCCACCGATCTCCAAATGTCCTTGATTATTGATTTGCATCGTCCCTTGCAGTCGCATTTCCTGCCTCTTCCTTTTCCTCAAAACATTTAGGTTATTCTATCACGCATAACTTCGGGGTGTCAACGGAGTTAGTGGTTAGTGGTTAGTAGTTGGTCGTTGGAACCGGGGCGATCTCGTGTGCTTAATAGTGCTTAATAGTGCTTAACTGGTGCCGGTGACTGTCGCCAAATAGCGATATCTGAATATACAAAAGGACCGTCCCTTTGTCACGCCTTTACAGGTTGCGAATCTTTGGCTTCTGCTTCTACTACTGTCCAGCGACCACAGCGGTCACCCCACCTGGCAAGAATATCTTTTTCCTGCTTAATTTCGATGATCTCACATGCATTTGGGCACTTCTGACAGATAAAGCTGGTGTTCTGAAATTCTAATGATGTAACCCCAAAACCTCGAAACTTCGTTTTGCCATCCTGTTCAACAATATGATCTCGAGCCAGCAGGGCAGCTCCAAAAGCCCCCATAACATCAAAGTGCCGGGGAATGATGATCTCAGTCTGCAGGGCTTCTTGGAAAGCCGCACATATCCCGGCATTGGCAGCCACTCCACCCTGAAAGATTACCGGTGGATTGATATCCATACCTTTGCCGATATTATTTAGATAATTGCGCACCAGGGCCTCACAGAGACCGGCAACAATATCGGATAGTGCATATCCCATCTGCTGTTTGTGAACCATATCTGATTCGGCAAAAACAGTACAGCGGCCAGCGATGCGCACAGGGTTTTTAGCGTCCAGAGCAATATCCCCGAAGTCTTCGATGGAAAGATTGAGGCGATTAGCCTGTTGGTCTAGAAAAGAACCGGTTCCAGCAGCACAAACGGTGTTCATTGCAAAATCAACCACAATTCCGTTTCTCAAAATAATAATCTTCGAGTCCTGTCCTCCGATCTCTATAACAGTTCGTACTCCTGGAACCTCACGCAGTGCAGCAACAGCATGGGATGTAATTTCATTTTTAACAATATCTGCTCCCACCAGGACCCCGGCAAGGGACCTCGCACTCCCTGTCGTGCCCGCACCACAAATGCGGTCCTCAGATGACAACCGCTCCTCCATCAAGGCCAACCCCTGCTGCACCACAGCTATAGGCTGTCCTTGAGTGCGCAGGTAAAGGGGTGATAAATAAAGTTCTCCTTCGGGGTCGATTAAAACCAAATTTGTACTGACAGATCCAACATCTATTCCCAAATACAAGTCCACCCTTACAACACACCTTCCTTATTTCGACTATAGGCAGCAATGAGATCAATAAATGCCTCCAACCTCGTCTGAATTCCTGCCTCCCCGGAAAGTTCATCCAAGTAAAAGGTGAGCAGAGGAATCTCATAATCCTTAGAAATAGCGGGGAAAACTGAATGAGCAACGATCTCCGGCATACAGGTTAAGGGTGCCAGCTGAATCACACCATCATAATCCCGCTGGGCAAAACCAACAGTACAGCCCACTGTCTCTTTTCCGTGCCCACCTACAAAGGAATTCAGATACGGAGCAGCCAACCGTTTATCATGAACGCATTCATGCCTTATCCGCAGCAGACCTCCCAACAGATGTTCATTGATCCAGGCGCTTAACCAGATGCTTCTGGTTACATCCACACCTAAAAGACCCAAGCGTTTCTCCAGGTCATAATTAGCAAATGGTTCAAGTACAGTGAAGATCTCACCCACTAGGCCGACACGCAGCGGTTCCCTGGAATGCTGAGGCATCATTTCAGATTTTTTTAGAAAGCTCCGGACCACCTGCTGGACTGCCCGGCGGTTGTCAGCAGTATCGATCTCCTGTAGGGCCTCCCTGAAATACCTTTCCAGTTTATGCGGCTCAATGACACGCGGACGAAGATAAAGCAGCTTTTCTTCTACAGTGTCAATGGCTCTAGCCTTGCACCAAGCAAACCTGGTCGCTTTAATCACCTGCCACCAGGAAAGATCCCCGATCAGATAGCGGATCTTATCCTTTACTTCACGGAAACTCACATCCGGTGGCTCAAGCACAACCATTTCCATTTCGATACCTAGGTCCTTAAGTATCTGCTGCTGCACCTGTGCATAGTAACCGAAGCGGCAGGGGCCTACACCACCAGCCATCAAAATGGTATCAGCACCCATTTCTTTTGCTTCTAGGTAGTTTCCCATGTTCAATTTAAATGGAAAACAGGCAAACTCAGGAGAATGCCTCACCCCCAACTCCACTGTCCGCCTGGATGTAGCCGGCGGCAAAACCACATCCAAACCGAGGTTTGTCAGAAGCGCCCTAATGACTATATAGAGATGCCCCATGTGGGGATATGTAATTTTCATACTTTGTGCCTCCGTTTGATCATTTCTGTAAA
This sequence comes from Syntrophomonadaceae bacterium, assembly GCA_012839645.1. Classification (GTDB taxonomy): domain Bacteria; phylum Bacillota; class DSM-12270; order Thermacetogeniales; family Thermacetogeniaceae; genus Syntrophaceticus. Next base: position 5,447 of record DUMY01000210.1, on the reverse strand, counting down.
CGCCTCCAGACGGGTAAGCATGCCCGCCTCTCCAGTATGCTCATCAATGGTAAGCATCATGAGGGGAAGATCATCCCGCTGTTTAGCCCACCTGGCAACCATCTCTTCAACCAATGCTTCAGGCCCACAGCCGAAGGAGGTCAGATAGATAAGACCATCCAACCGCCTGTTCTGATAAAAGTTGAGAGCGGATCCGATCATCCTTTTACCTAAAGTCCAAAACAGCCTTTTAGGGAGCTTATTTGATTTATCCTCTATTTCATTATCTGTCAGGGATTCGGGTGTCACCACCGAGACCCCAAGGGTGTACAACTTTTTGATCAGGTTCATGCTGATATAAGGGTCATAGAGGTTATACGGATGTCCGATCAGACCTATCTTTAAAGTTAGATGTGGCTGCAAAGCAGCTGCCACCTCAGCAACATCGATATCTTCTAAGGCCTGTGGAAGCAGCATGCCTTCATTCAAACGTTTTTTAAATTGGCCTTGTGCCTGTAGGGCTGCTTTAATGGAACTATCCACCAACTGTTTGTCCCTGGTAAAAATGCTTCCAACTTCCTGGAAACAATCCTCCCAGCACTGGATAGAATCTCCCTCTCTCCCGGCGTCCACAACCGTATCAATCAAGACCGGCAGGTTTTGCAGGCGTGCCCTGAGCATATCCGGGAGACCCATAAATTTAGGGCAGATGTATGCCTTTGGTTCAACTCTTGTGATCCGCGGCACAAACAAGTAGTCCACTTGCTCTGCAACAGCCATTGCATGCCCGAAAAACACCTTTACCGGCAGACACGCCTCGCTTAAAGTAGTCTTTATCCCGTCATCTAAAATAGCTTTGTTGGTTTGCGGAGATAGAATCACTTCTAAACCTAGACTGTTAAAAAATGCCCGCCAGAGCGGGTAATAGTAATAATAAAATAAAGCACGGGGAATTCCTATTTTAACCATGTTCTCCAACCTTTTGTTTCACTAAACTAAAATATTTGTTTACAGCTTGCTACTCAATCGGTATTATGCCCAGCAATCCGTACTGTAAAACTATAATCACAGAACTAACTGCGTGGATTAAACAGTACCGCGATAACATAACCAAAAACCACCGCCACAGCAATTCCAACCGCTGTAGCCTCTATCCCCCCAGCAAAAGCACCCAGGAGTCCTTTCTGTTGAACAGCCTTGATGGCACCTTGAGCTAAACTGTGTCCAAAACCGGAGAGCGGTATGGTTGCTCCGGCCCCTGCAAAATCCACCAGAGGTTGATAAAGACCGAAGGCACTCAAGACTGCACCCACGGTGACAAACCCAACAAGTATATGGGCGGGTGTTATAGAAGCCCTTGTTAGATCCATCCAGAGTTGGCCGATTACACAAATGAGGCCACCCACAACAAAAGCTATCAGATAGCTCAGCGACTCCACCCCCTTAACTAGAAACCGCAACAGCATGAGCAATAGCTGGAATAGATTCCCCCTGTTGAGAGCTGATCGGGCTCATCAGGGCACCGGTAGCAACAAGGAGTAGATTTTGATGCTGCTTTTCCCTGAGTTTTCGCAGGAACAACCCTGTAAAAACTGCTGCCGCACAGCCACAGCCGCTGCCTCCGGCATGCATATCCTGTTCGCAGGTGTCATAGATCAAGATCCCGCAGTCCTGCAGTTTTTCGCCTAGATCAAACCCACGCTGTTTAAGCAGCTCCACCAACGCTGCCTGTCCTACACTGCCCAGATCTCCGGTCACAATTACATCATAGGAATCAGGGTTTGTTTCTGTATCTTGAAAGTGCGTCAAAATGGTATCCGCCGCTGCCGGGGCCATGGCCGCTCCCATGTTGTTTACATCTGAAATGCCCATATCCACCACTTTCCCTACAGTCCCCATATTCACACGTGGCCCCTCCCCCTGTGCCTCGAGAACTAAAACACCACTGGCAGTAGTCGTCCACTGGGCAGTAGCCGACCGCTGCACCCCCTGTTCCACCGGATAGCGGAACTGTCTCTCCGCACTGAGATGGTGGCTGCATGAGCCCAGGAGAACACGGTGAGCAAACCCTCCATCCATCAGCATGCTCCCCAAAAGAAGGGCTTCTGCAAAAGTTGAACAGGCACCGAATAAACCGAAAAAAGGTATCTCCAGCCCACGAGCAGCATAGTTGGAACTAATTATCTGGTTGAGCAAATCACCGGCTAAAAAGAAGTCAACATCCTGAGTCTGTAATTCTATCTTCTGCAGAGCCAGCTTAGCGCTCTCTTCTAACATTTTGCATTCCGCCATCTCCCAGGATTTCTCGCCAAAAAGCGGATCATCAAGAATCCAGTCAAAATACGAACCTAAGGGTCCTTCGCCTTCCTCAGGTCCAACTATATTGGCACCAGAGATGATCACAGGCGGTTGAGAAAAAATGAGAGATTGCTGTCCGCATTTATCACCCATTACATTCACCCTAATACAGCAAAAAATAGATAAGGCCGATAATACAAGAAATGAGCGTTCCATAGACAAGTACAGGCCCGGCAACAGTGAAAAGCCTTGCCCCTACCCCAAAAACAAAGCCCTCCCTTTTATACTCCATAGCAGGTGCCACGATAGAGTTGGCAAACCCGGTAATGGGGACAATGGAGCCCGCTCCACCGATCCTACCGATTTCATCATACACACCGATACCTGTTAAAAAAGCCCCTATAACAACCATGGTACCCGCTGTAACCGCTGCAGCCTCATTAAATCCAAAGCCCTGTGTCAGAAAAAAGGTTAAAAACAACTGCCCGATAAGGCAAATGCTCCCCCCTACCAAAAAAGCAAAAAAACAGTTTTTCACAATATTATGCTTTGGTTCGATCTCATCTACCAGCAGCCTATACTCTTCCTGACGTTCTTCTTGCTCCTGCTGCTGCTCCACATTCCCATTCATCAGTTTGCTCACCTCCCTACAATAGAATTCTGAAGCGCCGTTCACCCTTCACCTGGGAAAAAAGGGAGTACCTACTTGGTACTCCTCTTCGCAAAGCATGATCACGATAAATCAAAAAACTACTCTGTATAAGCAACCCTGACATTTGCTTTATATTCAAAAATCTTGCCATCCCGGACACCGGCTGTAAGGTTCGCAACTTCCACACCGGTAATATTACCAGCACTTTGAGAAGCCTGCTGTACCGCTCCCTTCACTGCATCATCCCAACTGCTATCTGATTCGCCAACAAGATCCATAACCTTAACAACCAACACAACCCATCTCCTTTTTATTTTACTGTTATTATTTCCTCCCTTCTGGTAAATATACTCAAAAATAATTAAACCCGGGTAGTAAAACCCGGGTCAACGTAAGTATTCTCGCAGTTTAGTAACTGCTCGCTTTTCCAAACGAGAAACCTGTACCTGTGATAACCCCATAAGTCCCCCTATTTCTGTTTGAGTTTTATCCTGGAAGTACCGCATTGCAATGATCTTTTGTTCACGCTCAGGAAGACACTCCAGGGCATCACGCAGGTCGATACTTTCCAACCACCCTGTTTCTTCTTCCCCATGACTGGACAGGTAATCGATCAGTTCAGAAGACTCGTATTCCTCCCGGCCCACTGTTTCAAAAAGCGAAATAGGGAACTGTGCTGCTTCAATGGCCAGGACCACATCCTCATTCTCCATACCCATATCCTCAGCGATCTCTTCCACAGTGGGCTCTCGGTCAAGTTTTCGCACCAGGTTTTCTCTGGACTGCTTTACCTGAATTGCCTTTTCTTTTATGGCTCTGGTGATCTTGACCGGGTGATCATCCCTCAGGAAGCGGCGAATTTCTCCAATGATCATTGGTACTGCATAAGTGGAAAACTTAACTTTGAAAGAGGGATCGAAGTTGTCTATCGCTTTGATTAACCCGATAACCCCTATCTGGAAAAGATCCTCATTATCATGACCGCGCCCCTCGAAACGCTTGATAATATTGAACACCAAACGATAATTGCAGTTGACCAGCTTTTCTCTAGCCTGTTGATCACCCTGGCGAGACCTCTTCAGCAGCTGCTGTGTCTCCTCATCCTGGAGAAGAGGAAAGCGAGGCAGACTCATATCCTGCAACCCCATCAGCTCCGCCTCTTATGTTTCAGCCTGAACTTTATCAGGCAATTTTTTGCGCAGTTTCACCGTTGTGCCCTGCCCGGGTTCTGAAACCACATCTACTTTATCCATGAAGGAACGCATAAAGACAAACCCCAAACCCATCCTTTCCGGATCACTGCTGGAATTAGGCTCAAAGGCTTGTTCAAGATCATCAATTCCTTTCCCATGGTCCTGGACCACAATTTCCAGGGCATCAGTAAACAGGGTTGCAGTTAAACTGATCACACCATCCTTTTTCTGCTGATACCCGTGAGTGATGGCATTGGAAACCGCTTCTGATACCGCCACCTTGATCTCCTCAAGATCGCTGACATTGTAATCCACCTCAGAGGCAAAAGCAGCCACAGCAATCCGCGCCAGCCTGACATTCCCGGGTAAACTTAATAACTCCAGCTTCATACGGTTACGCAGTCTCATTTCACCCCACCCCCCTGCCAAGAAACCTCAGGGCCTGCGATGTGGTAGGATAAACCGGTATCAGGCGAGTAATCCCGGAAAGTTCTAGGATTTTCGTAATCCTGGGATTGGCGTTGGATATGGCCATTCTTCCCCCATTTTCCTTTGCTTTCCGATATCTACCCAGGATCACCCCTAATCCAGAACTATCAATAAAAGCAACCTTCTCCAGATCAAAGAGAATATCTTTAATTCCTTCTGCCCGGATTTTTTGGTCAATCTCCTGGCGACAATAATCCGCTGCACTAAGGTCAAATTCCCCGCAAACTTCGATTAACATAATATTCCCCAGTCTTTTTAAATTTAGGCCCAAAGGTCAGCCCTCCCCTGTTTTCAGCCTTTAATTCGTCATCGGTGATGAAAACTCCTGCTAAATTATGGCATAAAAAAACCCCCTCAGAGTTTTTAAGGGGGAAGTTAATGGTTAAATCACCCAGCCAATGATGTGAAACTCTTTTTTAACAGGCACCAAAAGCTTCCCCGGGGAACATCTTTTTGTGCTACAAGGGGAACCTTCTCACTGGTTTTATTGTCAACGATAATTATTAATTCACCCACAGAATCCCCCTGACTCACAGGAGCAGTTATTAACGGTAAAAGTTTTATTTCTGTTTTAAGTCTTTTGTCTTCACCTTTTGGTGTCAATATACCAGCACCCTCAGGTGCGATAACCCCAACGCAATCCGCAGCTCCTTTACCAACACGAACATCCCCGACAACCTCTCCAGGTTTGACCAACTGCCGAAAGGCAAAATTAGCGAAACCCCAATTATATAATTTCACAGACTCCTCAAAGTGGCCGCCAATTTTGGGAACACCGAAAACACAGCAAATAAGCCTTAGATCATCACGCTTTACTGTAGATGCAAGACAGTAAT
>DUMY01000209.1 GCA_012839645.1 Syntrophomonadaceae bacterium | reverse complement strand
CCCTGTAGCCGGCTTTTTCTAGACGTTATCCCTACCGCCCTTACAAAAGAGAACGGCGCAGGAGAACGGCCTGATACAGGAGAGCTGCTTCAATATTCTATTTTTTTTTGGCTTGAATGGCAGGGACGGTGTTTGCTTTACAGTCATAGAATATTGAAGCAGCTCTCCTGTATCAGGCCGTTCTCCTGCGCCGTTCTCTTTTGTAAGGGCGGTAGGGATAACGTCTAGAAAAAGCCGGCTACAGGGGAAAAACCAAAATGGAGTGATAAAAATGGAACAAAGAAGACCTCCCTGCCCTTCTGGACGTTACTGGTTGGTGGAGAAAGGTGATACCTTATACTCTATCGCTGCGGGTGTGGGATCATCGGTAGATGAATTGATGCGTTTGAATCCCGATGTGGATCCCTTTAACCTGCGGATTGGCCAGTTTCTGTGTCTGCCCAGAGAACTCCCCCCTTGCCCTTCAGGGTTATTTTGGGTTGTAGCTCCGGGGGATACCCTCTATCTAATTTCTCAGGCGACAGGGATCTCTGTGGATGCATTGATTGCTGCAAACCCGGGTATTGATCCTGGTAATCTCCAGGTCGGCCAAAAGATCTGTTTGCCATAGTAGTCGTTGGTTCAAGCCTATTTCCTGTTACAAAGCTTTACTAGCAAGGAAATTGAGCAGACAGCGACGAAATAAAGGCTAAGTGGAAGCCCATTATTCCCATATATTGATGTAAACAGCGGTACTTTATTAGCAGCAAAGCGGAGGCTGTGGAGCTGTCTATATCTTTGGGTGCTGGAAGAATGGCCAAGCTTTCATAGAATGGCTGACAGCTACCTTTTCTGACGAATGGTGATCTGAGGGAGTGGTGGCATGAAGGAGGGCAAGCATGAAAATTGTAGAGTGTGTCCCTAACTTTAGCGAAGGATGCCGGATGGATGTGGTCGAGCAGATTCTCGGTGTTATTCGCAGTGTAGAGGGTGTTAAGATCCTGGATTCTTCATCAGATGGCAGTCATAACCGTACAGTAGTGACCTTTGTGGGGGAACCCCAGGGGGTGAAAGAGGCAGCTTTTTTGGCTGTAGAAAAGGCTATGGAATTGATTGACATGGAGAACCATCAAGGGGAGCACCCTCGCATTGGCGCTGCTGATGTAATCCCCTTTGTTCCCATCAGCGGTGTGACTATGGATGAGTGTGTACAACTTGCCCGGGAACTGGGGCAGGAGATCGGGGAAAAGCTGGACATTCCGGTTTTTCTCTATGAAGAAGCAGCAGTTAAAGCGGAGCGCAAGAATCTGGCTGATGTGCGCCGTGGTGAATATGAAGGCCTCAAAGAGTCTATCAAGCAGCTGGAGAGATGCCCGGATTTTGGGCCCGCCCAGATGCACCCCAGGGCAGGAGCCACAGCAGTAGGGGTGCGGCCTCCACTTGTGGCATATAACATCAACCTGAACACAAGTGATCTGGAGATTGCTAAGGCTATTGCCAAAACCATCCGCGGAAGCAGCGGCGGCTATCCCAGCATCAAGGCGCTGGGTGTTTTGATTGAGGAAACCAACACAGCCCAGGTGACGATCAATGTCTGCAACTTCAGAGAGGTTTCACTGGCCAGGGTTTTTGAAACGGTGAAGAGTGAAGCTGAACGTTTCGATGTGAGTATTGCCGGCAGCGAGATCATAGGTCTGGTACCCATGGAGGCCCTGCTGGATGTGGCATCCTTCTACCTGAGAATGGATGGCTTCCAGCATGACCAGGTTCTGGAGGTCCGGGTATCGCAAGGGTGAGGTGGGGGATCGGGGCAGCGTGGCCCGGGCTTGTTATCAAATAACAGTAGTATATAATTATGATAAAAAGGAGGTTTTACCTTTGGATACAATGGAAGCCCTTTTTACAAGGAGAAGTATCAGAAGGTATACCGGGGAACCGGTACCGGAAGATGTTATCAAGAAACTATTG
>DUMY01000208.1 GCA_012839645.1 Syntrophomonadaceae bacterium | reverse complement strand
TGGATTTCCACAAACAGTACAAAATGAATTTTGTTGATCTACCTCGCTGCCACATTTTGGACAGAACATAGTTGCCCTCCTTACAATGTCAACATTGCACGTAAATTACCTAATATTTTAAAAGGAGGGCAACTATGTTCTGTCCAAAATGTGGCAGCGAGGTAGATCAACAAAATTCATTTTGTACTGTTTGTGGAAATCCAATAGACTTTACAGATCAACACAACAGTGCATCAGAAAAAACACCGGCCGGTTTACACTCCATAAATAATACGCCATCAAAGATAATTATAGGAGTTATCATTGCTGCCGTTAGTATTCTTTTGATATTTATATGTTATAAGCCTCAACCACAACATACTGTAACCAGATGCATAAAAGCAATTAACAATAACGATATCGATAGAATTATGTCCTGTCTTGAGCCAGAGGTTGAAAATTACTTTAAAGAGCTTGATGCTGATGAACAAGCTATGGAGCTTGATTATTTACAGGCTTTTTCAATTAATGATCACAAAATCTTATCCAAAGAAATAGATGGAAATGAAGCGGAAATATTGGTTGCTGTCGTAGTAGATTATCCTGACAGCGACGAGCCTGAGCCAGAAATGCTTAAATTTATATTAAAAAAATTTAACAAGGGTTGGAGAATAATGGATATGGAGTATCTATAAGGGGTGGAAAGTCAGATTCATGAACAGGCGGTACTACCCTCGGCAACCAGTAACACCCAAATGGAATGTATGGTTTGTAGAACTCCGGGACGTATTCATGATCCGGACACAAACACCACCGCATCAAACTCCTGCCCCTGGAGTGTCGGGTCATGTGTTACCGGGTTGTAACTATAACTTTGGTCGTTGGTATCAACAAGTGTGATGTTGTTTGGATTAGCGTGGTGCGAGGTGTCTCCTTTGTTTGTTACCTGGACAGCTATAGCTGCATATTTGTTCCCTTGACTTGCTTCCACATATCCAACCTTTTGTTTCTTGAAGTTTTCACCTCACTATGAATGGCAAAGGTACCGGTTACCAGGTACCTTTACGCAACTACCAAGCATCCTTGAGTAAATGCAAATTGAATTGAGAGGTGGTTTATGTGTTGCGGCAATATACAGTAGCCGCGGTTCAATTTTCTCCGAAGTTAAAAGAAAAAGCGAATAATATTAAAAAATTGTACCAAATGGCCAGAAACGCAGCGGAACAGGGAGCGAAGCTGATTGTGCTTCCTGAAATGGCTACGACTGGTTACTGCTTTCTTGACCGCCAGGAGATACAGGAATATGTAGAACAGGTCCCCGGCAGGACGACAGATGTTTTCGGTGAAATTGCCAGGGAGTATGGCTGTTATCTAGTTGTCGGAATAGCAGAGGTTGATCCTGTTACAGATAACTATTACAATACAGCTGTTTTAATAGGCCCCTGTGGGCCGATAGGTAAATATAGAAAAACACACCTTTACGTCTCTGATACTGTTTGGGCAAAAGAAGGTGACTTGGGGTACCCGGTTTTTGATACAGAGATTGGAAAGATAGGCTGTTTAATTTGTATGGATTGTTATTATTTTGAGCCAGCCAGGATGTTGGCCTTGCAGGGTGTGGAAATAATCTGTAATCTGACAAACTGGAATGGGGAAAAGTGCCCTGCCCCATCCTGGCATACCCGTGCGTGGGAAAATGTAGTATATGTAGTTTCCACTAACCGCTGTGATTGTGAACGGGGCGTGCTGTTTTCTGGCGGATCCGGTGTTATAGCCCCAGATGGCAGCAACATCAGTTATCTCGATTCCGTGGACGGAATCGCATATGCCCAGGTTGACCTGGATTTAACAAAGCCCAAAAAATTAGTATCAGGTATAGATTGGATGCAAGAACGCCGGCCATGTTTATATAAAAACCTTAATTTAAACATCTATCTCAATAATCCCTTTTCTGTACATAGGTTGTACAATATGAAATCTCTTCCCGAGGGGAAGGCATCACAAATTGGGGTATTTCAATTTTACCCTGAGCCTTTCGCTATTGAAAAAAACTTGGTTGAGATAGAATCGGCGGCAAAAATGGCGCAGCAGAATGATCTTGATTTGCTTGTACTGCCCGAGTTTGCTGTTTCCGGTCGGGTATCCTCTCCTGATGAAGCGAAATGGACAGCTGATTTGATTCCGTCTGAGGTTTTAATTGATAAAATTGCTAACTTGGCAGAAAAGTATGGGGTTTATTTGGTGCTGGGGGCAGTTGAAGAAGATGATGACAAGCTGTATAATGCAGTCTTTTTAATTAACGGAGATGGAAGCGCAGTAAGATACCGAAAGGCACATCTTAATGGGGTGGACAAACTCTGGGCAACTCCTGGCGATCAGGGTTTTCAGTGGGTGGACTTGCCTCTGGGCAGGATTGGTTTGCTTTCCGGTGATGATTGTGTTTTTCCGGAGTCGACCATGTGTTTGGCTGTCTGTGGTGTGGATATTATTGCAGTACCTGCTGCAATGCATGAACCGAAACCAACAGCGCTCAAATCAACCGGAGCTCCTCTATCCTCAGCAGTAACCTTTGTGGATGATGACTCTGTTCACTGGCATCTATGGAGAACTCGTGCTGTTGAAACCAATACAGTTATTGCTTTTGCTAATCAAATAGATAGCGGAGGTATGGGATGGAGCGGTATTTTTGGCCCTACCGACTGGCCAAGGCAAGAAAAGGTGATGAACTGTGAAGAAGGGATAATTTCTTATCCTGTTGATACTAGCAGCAAAAACGGGATTTACCCCGATAAACCGGTAAGAGTTAAAGAAAATGTGCGCATGAGAGTTCCTTCTCATTATGATTCTTTGGTGGTTCAGAAAAAAAGATAATAACTGTTTACCCGGCATTACCTACATGAAAAATACTTTATGCTTTGCTAGATTTCCACTCCCAACAGACAACTTATATAATATATATAGGTTGTCTGTTGTCTGCAAATAGCTTATAATAATACTCACACTATCATTCTCAGCAATTAAATGAAGGTGATATTTTTCAGCATATTCCTTAACCCTGCATTACATCATAAAAAATGAAACAACGGTAGCCTGCTAATAATATTGCGAGGGACACCTAGCTTGTGTTTTGCGTTGCCGGTGGTAACTATGGATGATAACATAACATGTTGAAAAGTCATATGACTGGCGAAACGCTTAATAACCAGGCCATAGCGTGGTTTTAGCGTTTTTTTTATGTGCAATTATAATTTATAACAATTTAATGCTCCTGGAAGCGATTCCTGCAGTAGTGATGGCCTTGCCACTGGATTTTTGCTTACTTCCTGGGGGCTTCAAATATAATAAAAACTTAATGGCTACAAGGAGGATATATTTTTTGAAAAATTTATTCAAGTGGATCAGTATATGCATGTTAGGTGTTTTTCTAGTAGTTGGAACAGGGTGTGGAAATAGTAGTGAGCAAGAAAAGCTGGTGATTGCTTCCCATAATTATGCCGAAACTCAGATCTTATCTGAAATGGTCAAGCAGTTGCTTGAAGCAAATATGGATAACATACAAATTGAACACAAGCGGAATTTTCAAGGCTCCTCAGCTACACAACAAGCCTTGGAAACCGGTGATGTGCAGTTTTATGTCTGCTACACCGGGACACAGTTCACCGGTGTTCTAGGTATGGAAGTCACAGAGGAATGGAAGGACCGGGAAAAAGTTTATCAATATGTTAAAAATAAGCATCATGAAAAAAATGGGGTAAAAGTTTTTGAGCCATATGGTTTTAATAATACTTATTGTGTTGCAGTAAGACGGGAAACCGCAGAAAAACTGGATCTGAAAAAAATCAGTGACCTGGTGCCCCATGCAGCTGAGATGAAAGTTGCAACAGATCCCACATTTATGGAGCGCAAAGGTGACGGATGGAAAGAATTTGCGGAAACTTATGATCTGGATTTTAAAGATGCCTCAGGAATGGCGTATGATTTGATGTACCAGGCCCTAAAGAACAAAGAAGTTGATGCAGCAGTAGCATATTCTACAGACGGACGGATTGCGACTTATGACCTAGTAGCCCTCGAGGATGACAAAAACTTCTTCCCACCCTATGATGCAATACTTCTTGTCAAAGAGGATATTTTAGAAAAATACCCTGAAATTGAAGAAATTATAGCACCCCTGATCGGTGCTATAGATAACGAAACAATGACCGAACTCAACTCTCAAGTAGACACAGAGAAGAAAGAGCCTGCAGATGTTGCCAATGGATACTTAAAGGAGCAGGGGCTTATTTAAAAAAGGTACCGGTTACCACCCGACTTGTCGAAAACCAACGAGTGCTAAAGTATGAGAAAGATAAAATGACCCCTATGGAGAAATCCACTGGGGTCATTTTCCTATGTGTTGGTATGGTGGGCGCGATAGGGATTGAACCTATGGCCCCCTCCGCGTCAAGGAGGTGCTCTCCCACTGAGCTACGCGCCCGATTCACAATACATATTATAACTGCATCTCTGCTTCTGGTCAAGCTTCTGCAAATATTTTCGCTGCTGCTCTTATTAGACTGCTAAAAATGCGAATAGATTATCTTGCTTAAGGCAAACAATGCAAGCCTGGCAAAATGAGATGTGGGAAGCGGGAAGTTGGAAGTGGGAATAGAGGTCGGAAAAAAGATGACCTGACACCTAGAAGCAACAAAGCAATAAAGCAATCCTGGCCCCGGAACGAGAATCATTTTCCCCATTGAGCAGAAACTAAATACCAGGCTTCTTAACAGTAGTCCAAGGAGGTGCAGAAGATGAAGTGGTCCCCAGGTCAACTGAAACCCATGGAACCCTCTCCCCACCCTACCCCATTTGATTCCAGCGAGCATATTTTTGAAATCAAATGGGATGGCATGCGCCTGCTAACCTTTATCAAGGGGAAAGAAGTGCGCTTACAAAACCGCAGTCTGATAGAGCGGACAGCATTCTTTCCGGAACTGGAAACCCTCTACCGGTTTTTTCATGGCAGGGAAGGGATTGTCGATGGTGAGTTGTTTGCACTGGAAGAAGGCAAACCCAGTTTTCCGTTGCTCATGAAGCGCTGCACGGGCTCTGCTGTTTCAGCAGCATCTAGGGCAAACCGGATTCCTGTTGTTTATATCCCTTTTGACCTTCTCTACTTGAACGGAGAGGATCTTACAGGGGTTCCCCTGATTAAGCGCAAAGACATTCTGCTGAGCACCTTCGAAGGTGGACCACATACCATGCTTTCCCCAGTATTCCCAAAAGAGGGCATCTCCCTTTTTCAAACGGTCAAGGCCCAGGAACTGGAGGGAATCGTTGCTAAGGGCAAAAATACGCCCTACCTTTTGGGGAAAAAAAGCAAGCACTGGCTGAAGATCAAGAACCGACGCAGACAGCCTGTAATAATCGGTGGGTATGTCATCTCTTTTGGACACTTGAGCAGCATTCTGGTGGGTTCCTTTTGGGAAAATAAACTGAAATATCTAGGCCGCGTTGGCTCGGGATTCGGAAAAATAGAAGATGAGCTTTTCTCTCTTCTCTCAGCTATACCTAGGAAAACCTCTGCCTTTGAGCCTATACCAAGGTTGAAAAAGGATGTTCACTGGGTGGAACCCCTTTTCACAGCGGAAATTGAATTTCAAGAATGGACCCCGGGCCTCAAACTGCGCCAGCCGGTTTTCATTAGACTCCTTGATGTTCCACCACAAACCTGTTCTCTTTTTCCTGGGAATCAGGGGAATAAAAATACTGAAGGAAAACAACAATAACTGCAGGGGATTCTATTGAGAAACTAGTTTTGACAAAAAAAGTCGGGCAGAAGTATTATTTTTTTATTATATTGCCCTGTTCTTGACATGTTCCTGTTCCGTCCGTACTATATTTGCTCCAGGAAAGAGAGGTAAGTATTATAGCGGGACACCTGGATCATTCAATACGAAAAATAATTCTAACGATATTTGTGCTCCTTTTAGTCTCTCTGGTTTCGCCGAATATACTGTTTGCCTCTGGCAAACTTCCTTGCCCCTGTGCTTCATACAACAGGGAATTATACGAAACCAAACCACGGATGCAGGGAGAAGATGTATGGGAACTCCAGAACCGCCTTAAACAGCTCGGTTTATTTAAAGGTACCTGTGACGGGATATATGGCAAGAAAACAGCAGCAGCTGTGCGCTCTTTCCAAAAAGCCAGAAAACAACCTGTCACCGGAAAAGTTGTTGAGGCTACCTGGGAGGCTCTGGGAGAAGGCTGTGAGCCAGTGAGTACTCCCCCTGCTGAACCTCCTGAATATGTTAGTATACTTATAGATCTGGAAAAACTAACCCTAACCATTATGGAAGGTAATCACCCTTTCAAGCAGTTCCCGGTAGCAATAGGTAAACCATCAACCCCCTCACCCATCGGGGAATGGAAAATAACCAGCAAGGAATATGATAAAGGTGGTGCCTTCGGGGCACGCTGGATGGGGCTTAATGTCCCCTGGGGGGACTATGGGATTCACGGGACAAACAGACCCTGGTCCATTGGCAGCACAGCTTCTGCCGGCTGCATCAGGATGTTTAATGAAGATGTTGTCCAGGTTTTTGAATGGGCAACTGTTGGAACAAGGGTAAAAATAAAGGCACCCTTGACCTGGCTGGCGGGCAGCTGTAACCGTACCCTAAAAGATGGTGTTTGTGGGCCTGATGTCGTCTATGCCCAACTACTGTTAAAGGAAACCGGGTTCAATCCCTATTACTGTGATGGTTGGTACGGTGCCCTCACTGAACTGGCTGTACAGACATACCAATTACACACAGGGCTGACCGTGACAGGTAAAGTTGATGAAGAAACACGTCACCATCTGGAAGAGAAAGCCGGTATCTTCGAAACACAAAATCAACATTAATTTGCCCATTGTCCTGTCATTAATCCTTTGCGAAAACGCTTCCCTATTCGATAATCACGCACCAACCGCGGAGAATACCGTAGAATTCTCCTTAATCCAACTTCTTTATAGTTCTGAGCGATCAACGCCGCCACAACATCCACTGCTTCTTGGTCAAGTTCTTTCCATATCTGGCATAAGCGCATTTCAACCTCTAGTTTCGGATAGAGAACACGCCAAATTTCCCCGGAAAAGTCCTGGTTTTGTATTCCTTCAGCACCGGCAATCCACCGAACAGCCTGTCTTCCGGTAATTAATGCAGTATCAATTCCACCCCCATGAAGAGGAGAAGCGCAGCCGGCAGCATCCCCGACCAGCAGTACTTTTCCATACTGGAGCTGTTCGCGCATACGTATGGGTACAATGCCTCCGGTTCTTCTAATAATTTTGCCTGCTACTTTTTCCTGGACCATCAACTGATCAAGCCTTTCCCACAACAGTCTGCCAGGTAAACCCCTTTCTTTGCTTTCCGGGTCAAAATAACCAAAACCAACATTAGCAATGGTACTGCTTTTGGGAAAAACCCAGAAGTACCCTTTATAATGGGGGAATGGCAAGAACTTTAGCCGCTCTCCCTGTCCAGAAAAATCCCCTTCTAAAACATATTGAACAGTTACCGCTCCGTTGCGTCTATAATAATTACGGAAACCATACCTCACAGAGGTAATCGAAGGAATACCACTGGCATCGATCACCCAGTCGTACTCAGCCTCCAAACCCTGCAGGTCACCTGAGGTAACCCGGGCATTTTCAAAGATCCTGGCACCTGCTGCTTTTGCTCGCTTAGCAAAATATTTTTGCCACTTCGCCCTATCGATCATCCAAAGATTAATTCTCCGGCAATCAACCTGATACTCTTTCCTGACTTTAAGTAGGGCTTCATCTACTTTATAGCGCACTCCCACTTCCGGTTTATTCACCAAGTGCATAGAGTCATAAAAACCCTCTGCACATCTGATGTGCTTGCCAATCTCACTGCGCTCAAAAACGTCAATATCCATGCCCAGCCTGGCAGCTTCCACTGCCGCTGCCAGACCTGCGGGACCGCCCCCAATTACACAAATTCTCTTCTTTCGCATTCCTGTCCCTGTGCCTCCTATTACTTAGAACATATTACTTGCATCATATATTATTCTAATTACTGCAGCTCAATAAACCTATTGCAGCTATCATTTCCTGTAGTTTTGTCAAACTCTCAAATTGAGAAGCAAACCCGTCCCATACTTCACCAATTAGATAGACTACAGGCAGCTTAGCCAATTCCTCTATGACATGATGAAAATCGATGTTCCCCTTCCCTGGCAACAGGTGACCATCACTTGCTCCATCATTGTCATTAATATGGAAATACTGCCCCCCTGCTCTTCTGACCCATTCACCCGGCTTATATTTCGACAAACAGCTGCAGTGCCCGATATCAATACACGTGGAGATTTGGGAAGAGTCGAGGAGTTCCAACATTTTAACAAAGGTATCCGGTATTTTATCATGAACATTTTCCAGCAGGATGGTCACTCCGCTTCCCTTGATTTTCTGAAGAAAAGCATCCCAAAAAAGTACATTTCCCTCCAGCCATAAATCATCATATTTGGAGTAACCTGTGGTCGTGTCATAGAAGGAATGAATAACCAGTTTATGTGCCCCCAACTTATTGGCAGCTTCAACAGCCTGCAGGTACCTTAACTCAGCTACCTCTTTGACCTTATTGTCAATACTGGTGGGAACAAGATTCAAGTAAGGACCATGCAGGGTAACCTCCCCGGTAAAACCGGAGAGCATCCCCAGGTATTCATCAATAATCTTTGGATTGTCCAGATTATCCGGCATAATAAAATCCTGCAGTTCCACAACATCAAAGTGCTCCAGGCAATAATTCCAGTCCTGAAGGAATCTTTCCTGATAAGCTCCAGTGCCCAATTTTACCTGTGCCATCAATTACCTATCCTTTCCTGTGTTGTCTTTAGTCGCTTTAACCGTTTATCCTTCGTCAAGGAATGAAAAAAAACCTGCCTTACCTGCTGCAGCGGCAGATTAATGCACACCATTGTACCTTCAAACAAAAACGGACAGCAGAGATAACTGTCCGTTTCTAAAGTTGCTTTTTTTGGGTTGTACCAAGGGCATGAGCCTAACTTTATCCTCACAGATTTAGTTTGTCATAAACCCGCCCCACATATCCTGGTCCTGGTGGAACGTGAGGATAGTGCTGGTGCCGAGGGAGGGAATCGAACCCTCACGAGCCGCGAGGCCCCCGGGATTTTAAGTCCCGTGCGTCTGCCTATTCCGCCACCCCGGCAAATAAAAATGGAGGGCAAGACCGGATTTGAACCGGTGCGTCGCGGATTTGCAGTCCGCTGCGTTACCACTTCGCCACTTGCCCTCGCGATTGCAATCAATATTATATATTAAATTTTAGAGATTGACAAGGATCTGAAACGCAAAATA
>DUMY01000207.1 GCA_012839645.1 Syntrophomonadaceae bacterium | reverse complement strand
GATGGCTACGAAAAAAGCTAGGAGAAACAAAACTATTGACATTTCCATCGAGGACGGACAAGAGTATTTGGACCGTTGCATCAAAGTGAATACCCCTGTGGAAATGTCAAGCGTATTAGAGAAGACGATTGTTGGCGACACATTTGAAGTCGTTAAATACTTACCAAAAAAGAGTGTGGATTTGATAATTGCCGATCCTCCTTATAATCTTAGCAAGTCTTTTCATGGTAACAAATTTTCAAAAAAAGCAACGGATGAATACGAGGCTTATACAAAAAGATGGCTTGAATTAGTACTTCCATTGTTAAAAGATAATGGCTCGATTTACGTTTGCTGTGATTGGGAGTCTAGCCTAATTATCGGTCGTGTTTTGATGGATATGTGTATTGTAAGAAATCGAATCACTTGGCAACGTGAAAAGGGAAGAGGAGCAAAAGCAAACTGGAAAAATGGCCTCGAAGATATATGGTATGCGACGATGTCGAAAGAGTATACATTCAATTTAGACGCTGTTAAGATTCGGAAAAAAGTGATTGCTCCTTATCGAGTTAATGGAAAACCAAAAGACTGGATGGAAACTAAAAAAGGTAATTATCGTGATACTTGCCCATCGAATTTTTGGGGGGACATTACAATTCCGTTTTGGTCAATGGCAGAAAACACAGCACATCCAACACAGAAGTCAGAGAAATTAATTGCTAAAATCATGCTCGCAAGTTCAAACCCAGGAGATATTGTTTTTGATCCGTTTTTAGGATCTGGTACTACTAGTGTCGTTTCTAAAAAGCTCGGTAGACGTTATTTAGGGATTGAAAAAAACCCCTTATACTGTTTGTGGGCGGAAAAACGGCTAAAAATGGCAGAATCTGATTCCTCAATTCAAGGATATGTTGATGGTGTATTCTGGGATAGAAATACGCTTAACGAGCAGAAGGCTGTGTGTTCCTCAAATTCCGGCAATGAAAGGACCGTAGATAAAAGTGATAGGAAGGCTGATGATTCACTATCAGGTAAAAGTTACCAACTGTCAATATTAAACCTCAAGGAAAATGGAAATGTATAACAAATTTGAGATCGATCGCCTTGTCTCGTTTATTCAGGATAGGAATGGCGCTATGAATAAGGACCAGTTGGGTTTGGAGGTGCAATCTGAGTTCAATCTGGTTAAGGATCGAAGTGTGTTTGCTGGTGAAAATTTCGCCATCCGTTTTTGTAGATCAAAATCAAAGAGCTTTTCGAATACAGTGTTAGCATTATCAAAGCTCCAAAAATATGATAGAAAACCATTCATTGTTTGTCTGGTTACTCCTGATACAAATTATTTATTGCTCGCAAATTCGACATATTTGAAAAAAATAAGTCATTCATCTCAAGAACTCAGAGTCGACAATATAAAAGGCAGTTTTAATGGAAGTGACATCATGAGAGAATTTGAAGGCGTACAAAACGAACCATCAAATTTCGAGTACCTTTTTACGACTCATGAAAATTTCACTTTTCAAGAAAACTTGCAACGATTAGTAACAGCGACAAATAACATTCATCCGCATGGGCATAAATTTGTACCTAATATTGAACAACTAAGGTGCATAAGAGAATCGGTCGATAGAGCGATACAATTTATGAATTCTAACGAATACCATATTCTAAACGAGGACCTTAGCACTCGAGTCAACAAAGTGTCAAATGAAATTGCAATTGCAGCTTTTATTAATAATGTGAATTTGAGAGGAAGAATCATTGAGTACCTTATTACTGAAGAAGGCAATTTGCAAGCGGCTCTAATAGATGCGCTTCATGATAAAAAACCACTCCCTCCTATTTTTACATCGGATGAGCTTGGTGATTATACTAGATTATTCGAACACTATTTAACTGAAACTGACATAAAAACAAAGGTATTGTTTTTGTCAAGCAATCCAAAAGGATACAACATTGATAAGCTATTAAAGTTTTTGTCTCAGGAAAACAGCGTATACCTAATTTATATAATTGCTATTGATGCACAAAAGAGCATTAGCACTCAATTGTGCTCTATGTATAATGATCAATTACGCAACAACACAAGAATCATCAGACACTGGGCTGGGAGAAATTCTCGAGGTGTAACACAATATGATGGTGTTGCTTTGGAAAGAATCGTTACACACTTTAACAATACGATCAGTATTCCAGGCTCTAACGAGTATATTGAGACCTTAATAAGTCTTTAATTATCTCTAAAAAGCGAAAGATGGGGATGCAGACTTGCAAGCCCCACCTTTCATAGTTTGATATTCTTATCTAAGTATAAGAAATACCCTTATTTAGACGATTGTAGTCGTTCGCATTATCTTTTAGGCCTACAGCTTCTTCCAGTTAAACAATTCTTCCGGGCTTTTGGACATTATGGTAGAGGCCAGGTCTTCGCGTAGGTGTTGCAGAGTTTGGTTTTCACCCTGAGCCAGACTTCCTTGCCGTGCTTTTTGCGACAGTACAACAAACTCTTCGCATACCAATCCTTTTTTCAGGGCTAACCCTAGTTTGTGCCCATTATAGCATATTTCAAAATAGTACCAACCCCTATTGGGAGCCGGCGGAGCTTCGATTTTCGGTATTATATCCTTATCCAATAAGAGGCTTTCACGAGATCGGGCACGAGTAACCATTTCTACTCCATCGATAATCCCGGTACCATTTTCCCCCAAACCGGAAACGAAAGTGATATGGTGCCGGTCTGGTGTCTCTCCGACCGGAACAATCTTTCGAAAAGCCAGCTCTAGGGCTTTGAATGCCATGGCAACACCACCGATATGAAAACGTCCATGGTATTTTATCATATCTTCATATGATATCTGCAGCACATTTCCCCGGTCTTTTACCATTAGAACATTTTTCATAAAATACCTCCATGTTTATTGAGCAGCGCTTGGTGCACTAATTACTTTCAACTATAAGATCTTCAATTTCAATTGTTTTTTCCAGCATTCCCGAACTAACCAGGAAATCTTGGGTTGCATCTAGATCTTCAATATCGGATTCGCGAATTGTAGGATCAGAATCATACCAGGCATACATTTCCTTGACTTCATCAAGTGGTACCTGTAATTCTTTAGCTGCCATTTCAAGTGCTTCCTCTTGATTATCCTTTATAAAGTCAAGGCTTTGCTTTTGCACATCTCTAAACCGCTGTACCAATTCCGGATACTTTTCCAGGAATTCTCCACGAACAGCTACCACAATTGTTCCCTGAACCAGATCTTCACCGGTTGTAAGAACACGTCCTCCGGCCTTAACTGCACGGTTGGCTTCGCCTGCTGCTACCAGCACAGCATCTACACTGCCGTTCATAAGAGCAGAAACGGCTGCCGGTTGATCCATGGCTACATGCTCCACATCTTCATATTTCAAATTATTTTTGGCCAGAGCTGTAGCCAGCAGCTGATGGAGAACTGTACCTTTTGGACCTGCGATCTTTTTACCTTTTAAATCCGCTATAGTCTGGATGTCAGGGGACTTGGTTACAATCCTAAAGGCTTTGGGAGCACGGCTGTATATACTGATAATCTTCAGGTCCACACCATTAGCCGCTGCTAGGATGGCAGAAGTTCCCCCAATAGGGTTGCAGAAGTCTAATGCTCCGGCGGCTAGAGCCTCGCTTTGTTTGGAACCTGCTGTAATTTCAGGAAAGTTGACTTCAATACCGTCAAACTCCTTTTCAAACAGCTGGTTATTCTTAGCTACTATGGAAGGGACATTCAGAGGTGATTTAACGAAAGTAATATTAATTTCTTTCGGCATTGTTTTTTCCGCGCTTTGTTCCTGGTTGCCACAGCCAGCGGCGAGGATCGTTAAACTGAATACTGATAATACTAATAACAGAGCTAATAATTTTCTTCGTTTCACTTTTGCATAACCTCCTCATAATTTGCCTGGTTTTTATTTTTCCAGTTCTTCTT
>DUMY01000206.1 GCA_012839645.1 Syntrophomonadaceae bacterium | reverse complement strand
GTTGTACCAATATTTGCTCCCATAATCACGCCAACGGCCTGTTTCAATGTCATTAAACCTGCGTTGACAAAACCTACTACCAACACAGTCGTGGCACTGCTGCTTTGGACAGCGGCAGTTGCAAGAGCCCCTAATAAAACAGCTACAACAGGAATTCTAGTTACTCGCTCCAGTATTTTACGGATCTTATCGCCGGCGACCTTCTGCAGACCCTCTCCCATGATCTTCATTCCAAAAAGAAATAAAGCAAGCCCGCCTAAAACGCCAAATATTATATTTAGCAACAAAGCCACTCCTTTACCTTAACAACCTGTGTATTTCGACAAATTATTATTTTTCCCTGCAAAAGCAATTCGTTTAATTGCTGTTAAATGATGTATTATATGGTACCACACTCTGTATATTATCAGATAAAGCTGAAAAACTAATAAACAGAAAACAATTTTACAAACATGACAACTTATAAGGAGGAGCAGGATGGATATTAAAACCTTCGATCAATGGGTTGATACTTTGTCTACGGCTTTGACTGCCGGCCAAAAAGCAGGGCTCTCCCAGGCACAAATCCAGAACTCAGCAAAGAAACTGGGCGATTACCTGGCCTCAAATGTAGTCCCGGATGCCCCAGAAAATAAGGTAATCAAGGCCTTATGGGAACACGGCAGCAACCAGGAGAGGCAGAGTTTGGCAAACATGATGGTAAAAATGGTAGAGTCTCACCAACAAAAATTATAACCCCTTGTTAACCTAAAGACAAAAAGTCCCCACAGCAGCCCAGTGGGGACTTTTTGTCTAAGTGTATTCCCATAAGGGATCGATAAAATAGATAATAAAGTGTACTATCTCTGTAAAACTCAGCGGCTATCAAAGTATTTGCTCATCAAAAACATCCTCAAACCTACTGTAGAGCATCAATTGACGATTCAGTTTGGAAGTTCTCTCAACAGCCTGCTGTATCCTTGAGCAAGCTAAACCAAAAGTGTTATCCCGCTCATAAAGATCTAGGCATGCTTGAATAACAGTCATCTGGTTGTTTATTTCATGAGCCATTCCACTAGCCAGCTTCCCAATAGCACAGAACTTCTCTTCGCTGTCCCTCAGTGCCTGTTCAGCCTTCCTGTGCTGTGAAGTTTCAATTATCTCCCGCTTGCCTTCTCTGTTAAATAGGGCGAAATGGTGGCTGCTCATCATATCAATTACATCACAAGCCATGCAGTAGGGAAGAGCAAATGTACATAAAGCAAGCATCTGAACCTGGTCAATCATGTTATTGATAACCCGTTCATATTCCATAAAACTTACTTGCGCTCTCTCCTCCATCCAGACTGTACTGCCTGCAACCCGCATACCACAAAACCCCCGGGAAATACCGTTTTCCACTACCTGAATCCAGTCGTTCCGGCAGCACCAACCGGAATACGGAACAATCTCTATCTGCCCCTTCTCCTGATAACAATCAAAGTTGGGAATCGTACTGTTTACCACCTCTTTTGCTTCCTCTTCACAGAGAGAATCAGAAACAACCCATAAACAGAGCTCATTACTCTCCAGCCCCGCCCTGATGAACGGTATAAGCATATCGAGCAAATCCCGCTCTGTCTGGTAAAAACTGCAGAAGTGTGAGCCCCAAGGAATGTCTCCAATAATGTCTATCCCAGACCTTCTGAGCTTACTACCCATGCAATAACCCCCTTTATGTATTGAGAAAACCATAGATTCCCTAATTACCATTATCACTTAAAGGTTGGATATCTGTTTACATCCAATCCTACAGTGGCGGTTAAAAATTAGGCTTTTTTACCTTTTCTCTCTGACTATTAAATTTCCTTTGATAAAAAACAGTAAAATAGATCGATTATTGAAGGATATTGTTCGATAACTGGCTTTTCCTTTAACATAATTGAAATATTTCATGTTTCCTGAACACAACATGATTTAGCGTAAGGTAACGCCTAGCTGGAAGCAGGGCAACAAGAGAACGGCAGGTAATATAATGAAATACCAATATTGCCTTGGTTGGTCATTCCTTATTTGTCGAAAATGTGCCAAGAACCCATGATAAATGGCTTCCATTGCACTGGAAGCCATTTAATTTAATAGATGTCGGAGGCGAAATGCCCATTTACACGAAAATTATTCCTTATTCTTTTCCGGGTTCTTGCTGGATTCGCTGCTATCATTTTCGGCAGAAACCCTATCCTCTTGACAGCAACCCCCTCTAAAACCACGTCTTCTTCCCTTCCCCGGCCTCTTAGAGATACGCTCCATATATGTAGTATCCCTGCCACAACCTGGACACATCATTCCGCTTTGCTCAGTTTTACTTGACTTTTCAAATTCATGTCCGCATTGGGCACACCTGTAGCTGTGCTTCTGAAGCAGCATATACCTGCCTCCTTCAATGCGAATTGCCTTCCCTTCAACCAGGGCCTCGGCTATTTTTGCCCTGGCAGCATATAAAATGCGTTGATAGGTGGTTCGAGCAACCCCCATCCGCTCGGCACACTGTACTTGTTCTAATCCCTCCATGTCCTTCAGACGTAGGGCCTCAAACTCTTCCACGGAAAGGCTAACTTCCTCCAATTCACGCAGAGGAACTCCTGCAGGCTTATAAAATGTTGCCGGGGGAAGAAACTCTAC
>DUMY01000205.1 GCA_012839645.1 Syntrophomonadaceae bacterium | reverse complement strand
TCCTAGCCCATTATTATAGGGGGACGAAATTGGAAAAAAGGTAAGAAATCATTGTGATATCCATAAAAAAGATCAGGAGATCCGTTCCTGATCCTTCCAGAAAAAATAGATCAGGAGATCTGTTCCCCTGATCTTTCTGCTCTTTTCGGTGGAAAAGTTGAGTTTTAGTTCCTGGTCTTGTTAATTATGCAAATTGATCCTCAACTTACCGTGTCCCTCTGCTAGTCTTTTTTGCATACCTGTTGGATATAAATGTACAGAAATCTAAAGACGGGGGGAGCAGAGTGCAGGAGTACATCCACCGCCGGGTACTGGAGATAAGTGTCTATTTATTAAAAACCTCGGCAACTGTCCGACAGGCTGCCAGGGTTTTTGGTGTGAGCAAAAGTACTGTTCATAAAGATATGACTGAGCGGTTGCCCAAAATTAATCAACAGTTGGCTCGTAAGGTACGCCAAGTTCTAGACACTAATAAAGCGGAGCGCCATCTCCGTGGGGGGGAAGCCACACGCAGGAAATACCGGGAAAAATAGATAAGTAGCGGTAAATTTTGATCACACTGGCAGGTAAAACCAAGAAAACGTCGAATATTTTCAGAATAACATGTTTTTGCTGATAAAAAGACAAGCATCATTAATTAGAAAGGAATGCGCATTGATGTTTTGGAACGAAGATATAGGGATCGACATGGGAACAGCAGCAGTCCTTGTTTACCTGAAAAGCAAGGGCATTGTCTTTAATGAGCCTACAGTTGTAGCAGTTGACACACATACAGAGAAGATAATTGCAGTTGGTGAGGATGCGCGTAGGATGCTGGGCCGCACACCTGGCAATATTGTGGCTGTGCGTCCTTTACGCAACGGTGTGATCGCTGACTACAGTATGGCTGAGTGGATTTTACGACATTTTATTAAAAAGATAGTGAAGTATCGCTTTCTTTGCCGCCCGCGGGTGATGGTGTGTATACCATCCGGAGCTACCGGTGTAGAAGAGCGAGCTGTAAGGCAGGCTGTCTTACAGGCTGGAGCGCGCCAGGCCCATCTTATAGAGGAACCTGTGGCTGCTGCTTTAGGAGCTGGAATATGCATTGAGGAGGCCAACGGCAACATGGTGGTCGATGTTGGTGGAGGCACGACAGATGTAGCAGTCCTGAGCCTCGGTGGGATTGTACGTTCTAGTTCCATGAGGGTTGCCGGGGATGATTTCGATGAGGCGATCATCAGGTATGTGCGTAAAGAATACAACTTAATGATCGGAGAGTGCACCGCAGAGGAATTGAAGATTGGAATCGGCACTACTTACCCCAAAGCCCAAGATCCAGGTTCCAGCATGCAGATTCGCGGGCGTGATCTAGTGACCGGGCTCCCGAAAACCAGTATTATTACTTCAGAGGAAATAGCGGAAGCCCTTCAGGAGCCGGTGAGCCAGATTATTGATATAGTCAAAGAGGTATTGGAACAAACTCCGCCTGAGTTGGCAGCAGACATATTTGAACGCGGGATTGTGTTGACCGGTGGAGGCAGCCTTCTGCACGGCATGGATCTTTTGATCAGTGAGGAAACAGGACTTACGGTCAATGTTGCTGAGGATGCTATATCCTGTGTAGCCAAGGGAACAGGGCTTGCCTTGGATACGATGAATGTCTTGCAGGATATGAAACCAGATTGAAAACAAGGCAATCCACAGAAGTCTGGAAGTTCGGCAGCAAGGTAACAGCCTAGAGTTGGAGAGCTAGACAATGCCTGTTTTAGGACCAAAGTAAGAAATTATAAGATAATTTGGCAGGAATTTTCCCCAACCAGGGAGTATAAAGAATAATATAAGTACATTAGACGCATGTTCCCTCCGGTGGCACCATCAGTTGATGAAAACAGCTGATTATCCTTGCTGGGCGGTGACATTACGGTGTTGTTACCTCTCCCTGGACGAGTAGTAAACCCGAACAGGAAGATGTCGGCGCCATCGCTTATGTGTTCTACTCTCCCTTGACAAGAAGCAGCGAGGAACAGCTAAGATTATTTGTTGGTGGAGTGTTATCCCGGTGGGACCATGCGAAAAATGTAACAGGAAATTTCTTGTTACATTTGTTGTGCAAACTAAGTAAAGGAGGTGGTGTTATGGTGCGCAGCCTTTATACTGCAGCTGCGGGGATGATGGCACAGCAGGTA
>DUMY01000204.1 GCA_012839645.1 Syntrophomonadaceae bacterium | reverse complement strand
CGGCAAATAAAAATGGAGGGCAAGACCGGATTTGAACCGGTGCATCGCGGATTTGCAGTCCGCTGCGTTACCACTTCGCCACTTGCCCTCGCGATTGCAATCATTATTATATATTAAATTTTAGAGATTGACAAGGATCTGAATCGCAAAACATAAAACTAACCAGAATCTAAAAAGCCCCGCACTGTGCAGGGCTTTCTTTAAGCGAGAGTTGTCATTTAACCATTACTACATGGATTGCTTTGATCAGTGCTGTAGCCGTGTCCCCTTCCTGCAAACTAGCATCCTTAAGAGACTCGGTAGTCATAACTGAAGTGATTTCATTGTCACCCACCTGCATGGTGACTTGAGACATTACATCTCCGGTTTTTACCCCTGTGATCTTCCCACTCAATTGATTGCGAACTCCAGCCTGCATTTTTATGCCTCCTTAATTAAATCATCTTCTTAACACAACTCACTAAGATTATTTCCCATCATATGATTATTTATGTAATGGTCGATAATAAATAACTCCCGGTCTCCCGGGAGTAAACTTATTCGTGAAATATTCTCTTTGACAGGATAACTTCCGCGTTCTGTCTGAAATTTATTTATACTGAATAGCCGCTCCCACAGTTCCGGGACCGGTGTGCACACCTATCACTGGGCCAACCTGAGTAAATATAGCTGTCTTAAGATCAGAAGCGTTTTCTAATGCTTCTCTTAAGTATTGTCCGGCTGGAAATGCATCTCCATGAGCAACCGCCAGTTGAATTCGTTTTCTCCCCCGCGCTAATTCTTGAAAGGCTTTAACTATTGCCTTCAGAGCCTTACGCTGGCCGCGGGCTTTTGTATAGGTATGATATATTCCATCATCCCCAACCCGGACAACAGGTTTAACATTCAAAAGAGAGCCCAACAAACTGTGAACCTTACCTATCCGCCCTCCTTTTTGCAGATACTCCAAAGTATTCAAAGTAAAAAGGGTTTCTATGTTTTTTCTTACATTTGTAATCTTCTCTACAATATGACGTGCATCGAGACCCTCCCTGATATTCCTGGATGCCTCCAACACCATTAAGCCCATTCCCAAACTGATGTTTTTAGAATCTATTATATGTATTTTTGCCTTAAGCTTTTCTTTTGCCAAATGTGCGGAGTTTAGAGTACCGCTCAGACCTGAAGATATGTGAATAGATATAATTTCATTATACTCTTTTAATAGTTTTCGATATAAGCAATCAAATTCATCTGGAGTAGGCTGTGACGTCTGGGGAAGTTCCTCTTCCTCTGCTAAGCGGCGATAAAATTCCTCACTGGTTATTTCATGATCAAAGTACTCGCTGTTTCCAAACCTTATTTTCAATGGTATTACGTGAATATCATACTTTTTCTGGACTTCCTCCGTTAGGTCAGCAGTGCTGTCTGTTACTAGAGCGATTTTTTTCATTTATGCCCTCCATCTATTTCGTTTGTCCTCTCTTACAGCAACTTCGATAGGTTACCAACACAGTACGTCCTACATCGCCATGTACATATAATCAAACTATACCCTTTTTCTCTACCATACACAAGGATTTTATCCCCAAATTCGACAACATAATAACAACACAACATTTTTTCACAAAGCCAAGAAAAGCAAAAACTCCGCAATCCCATGCGGAGCCTTGGTTTCCTGGAGCGGAAGAAGGGATTCGAACCCTCGACCCTCGCCTTGGCAAGGCGATGCTCTACCACTGAGCTACTTCCGCTTGCTGATGGTGGCTCAGGGCGGAATCGAACCGCCGACACGCGGATTTTCAGTCCGCTGCTCTACCAACTGAGCTACCGAGCCGTCTCTGGCGGAACTGACGGGGATCGAACCCGCGATCTCCGGCTTGACAGGCCGGTGTGTTAAACCATCTACACCACAGTTCCGTAAAAATGTTTATCTGGTGGGCGATGACAGGCTCGAACTGCCGACCTCCTGCTTGTAAGGCAGGCGCTCTTACCAGCTGAGCTAATCGCCCTCATCGCCTCTCGCTCAATGATTATAACATCCCTTTTCTCCTGCGTCAACATCGATTAATAAAATTACATTAAATCTACAGTTCAGCCGCAGTCGGCAACTTTCTAGAAATAGCGAGAAGCCCTTCCCTGACCAGTTTTGCTGCCAGGAGTACAGTGATCCCACTCCGGTCGTAAACCGGAGCCAGTTCCACATAATCACATCCTACCACATTCCATCCCTGGAGTAAATCAAAAGTACAGAAAAGTTCCTGCGGTGAAACACCGCCTGGTTCAGGAGTGCCTGTCCCTGGAGCATATGATGGGTCAACCACATCAATGTCAAGTGTTACATAAAGCGGGCGTCCTTTCAGACCAGGCAGTGAAGATTCAAGTCCAGCCAAAATCTCAAAGGGATAAAAATGCGTAAAGTTATGCCCATAAGCAAACTCTTCCCTGGTTCCTGAACGGATCCCAAACTGGTATACATTTTCCGGACCCACCAGTTCACAAACCCTGCGCATCACAGTGGCATGAGAATAGGTTTCTCCCAAATAATCATTCCGTAGATCCGCATGTGCATCAAAATGCAAAACAGCAAGGTCCGGGTAGAAGTCAAGCATGGCTTTCACAATGGGAAAAGTGATCAGGTGCTCCCCACCTAAAAAAACCGGCACTTTTTCATCTTGCAGAAGTAACCGGCAGAGGTGTAGGATCCTTTTAA
This sequence comes from Syntrophomonadaceae bacterium, assembly GCA_012839645.1. Lineage (GTDB taxonomy): Bacteria > Bacillota > DSM-12270 > Thermacetogeniales > Thermacetogeniaceae > Syntrophaceticus. The sequence goes on along the minus strand of DUMY01000204.1, from coordinate 3,497 downwards.
AACAGACCTGGAGATTCCCATGAGGTAATACCAGGTCACCCCTATCATAAAAGAGGCAGTCCATTAGATCCAGATTCAGGTAGGGGCTATATTCCTCCAACCCCTCAGATGCACTGCGAATTGCCTGTGGCCCCTGGCGAGACCCAGGCCGGAAACTGGATGTCAAGTCCAAGGGTATCCCTGCCAGCACAAGCCGGGCCTGTTGATAAGAATCCTTTGCGGCGAGAAATGACCAGTCTCGCACACAAAGATCAACTGTTTTCACAGTAGTACCTCCTTGCTGAGGAGTTCCCGCACAAAATTAGGCAGTTGAAAAGCAGCCCGGTGAACATCGGCATTGTAGTAACGGAGCACACCATCCAGACCTCCATTCCGGAGCGATAACAGAGGATCGTACTGCTTGGAGCCTATTGTAAAACTCCAAGTCCCACTGGGATAAGTGGGAACAGGGGCCAGATAAAGCCTGGTAATGGGAAATATACCGCTGATATCTGAGTGAACCCTCTTGATCAATTCTTGATTCACAAAAGGAGATTCTGTCTGGGCGGCAAAGATACCATCCTCTCGCAAGGCAGATGCGATCCCTTTGTAAAATTGCATGCTGAATAAGCGCTCTGCCTGGCCGATGGGCTCCGGCGCATCTATGAGAATAACATCATATTCACCACATTTATTTAGAACATAAGCCACACCATCCACGAATTCTACATTCATCCTGGCATCATCAAAAGAACTGGCAACCTCCGGTATAAAATGCCTGCTTACCTCCACAACACGGCGGTCAATTTCCACAAGGGTAACCTTTTCCACCTGGGGATGACGAAGCACCTCTCTGGCAGTACCTCCATCCCCCCCACCGATAATAAGTACATGACGGGGATGGGGATGGATATGCAGGGGCACCTGGGCAAGCATCTCATGATAAACGAATTCATCGCTGATGGTCAGCTGTACCATGCCGTCAAGAACAAGCATCCGCCCAAACTGCTCTGTATCAAGAACTGCAATTTCCTGATAAGGAGTCACCTCGCGGTGTAAAGTCTGCAGCACCTTGCAGGTAATACCAAGACCTGGTGTCTGTTTTTCCGTAAACCACAATTCCATAACTTCTGCTCCTTTTGGTGCCTGGCACCGTTATTATTTGTACCAGAGTGGGATACCCGCAAACACACTCCCACAGCACACAACACGATGTTCGACACCGGCGACCTTGATCTCTATTAATTCCCTTCCCCGGTACTGGAAGGCCTCGGTTACCATCTGTTTTACTTCATTTTCAGCTTCCTGCCTCGTACAGTACCCCGAAAACTCCATGATTACCCCAAATTCATTCTTCTCCGGCCCGATTCCAACTGCAACAGCCGCTGCGATTAATGACCCTGGCTCTGAACTTGTAATGCTTCCATAAGCGATAGGCAGCAATGAACCGGGGGGGAACTCTAGTTTCTCAACAAACTCAGCACCAGGTGGCAGAATACTGCTCACTGTGATCAGATTAACATTTCCTACTCCTGCTTTAAGGAGTGCTTGATCAAAGGCTGTAAGCTCTTTTTTTCCTTCCGCTGCGGCAGCGACCATTGTATATAGTTCCGGTGTCCGCATCATACTATATCCCCCCATTTTCTCAAATTTGTATGAAAAACTAGAGAGATTATAGCAACAAATCAATGCTTGGTCAATTTAAAAAGCAGCTTTTTTCCTTCTTTTACTGTGCGGGGAAGAGGTTGTCCAGAGCTAACAGCAGCTTCCTCAAAAACTTGGCTTATCAGGGGGAATCTTAAACCCGCAGCCTCCACAAGATCCTCTTTTACAAGAAGCTCTGTTGTCCCCTGTGCCAGAATCTGGCCTTCTTTGAGGATAATAATCGATGTCGCCCACATGGCAGCCATATCCACATCGTGTGTAGCGATGATAACTGTCCGCCCTTCCCTGTGGAGGTTTTCTAAGATTTCAAAGAGGTCCTCCTGGCCCGAAGGGTCAAGAAATGCTGTAGGCTCGTCCAGTACTATTATCTCCGGATCCATGGCCAGTACCCCAGCGATAGCCACACGCTTTTTTTGACCATAGCTGAGGTGGTGGGGTGCCCTGCTGCGAAACTCCCACATTCTGACAGCACGCAGTGCATCGGCAACCCGTTTTTCTATCTCTGCTCGCTCAAGATTCATATTTAATGGGCCAAAAGCCACATCATCCCAAACAGTAGGTGAAAAAACCTGATCATCTGGATCCTGAAATACAAGGCCCACCTTTGACCTCACCTGATGCTCGTTATCAGGATTAATCTCTTTGCCGCCCACACACACAACCCCCTGCTGTGGCAGGTGAATGCCGTTTAAATGTAGAAGCAGCGTGGATTTCCCGGCTCCATTGGGACCCAAAATAGCTACCTTCTCTTCTTTTTGGATACTCAGGGAAACCCCCTTCAAAGCCTCCGTACCATCATGGTACCGGAAGTACAGATCCTCTATCTCCAAGCAAGCGGCCATCCCCAACCCCCCTGATCAATAAGCAAAATGGTGACCCCTAGTAAGACAATAATAACGCCCAAAATGAAATCTTTCGTCTTGATCTGCAAATCATCTAAAAGGTGGATTTCCCCCCTGAAACCTCTGGACATCATAGAATAATATACTCTTTCTCCCCGCTCAAAGGAGCGTATAAATAAAACCCCGATCAATCCCCCGATGGTACCCAATGTACGCCTGCTCAAAATAGATTTAGCCGGCCTGAAATTCCTGGAACGCCTTGCCCTTTGCATACGCAGTATCTCATCAAAAAGGACAAAAAAGTAGCGAAACGAAAACTGAATAAGATGTGTAAAAATTTGAGGAATTTTTAAGTCTGACAAAGACCGCAACAGAACATGGAAAGGTGTTGTAAAAGTTACCAAGATGATGAGCAGTGCAGCACAGATTATCCGAAGAAAAAAAAGAATGCTCCCCTGTAACCCCTGGGAGGTAACATGAAGGGTAAACAAACCAAGGTTAAAAGAATACAGCGGGGTACCGGAGCGGATAAAGGGCAAAAAAAGACCGATGGCAAGTACAAAGGGTATAATAAGGGCGATTCTTTTCAAGATCCTCCCTACAGGCAAACGCGAAACAACAATCATCAAACAGGTGGTGAACAAAGCAGCACCAAGACCCACCGGACTCTTTAAAGTAACCGCAATCACCAACAAAATTAAACAACTGACAATTTTAACACGGGGGTCGAAGCGGTGAAAAGGAGATTGTAAATGGGAAAACTCATCAAGATGTATATGTTCAACATCCATAAAACCCCCCCCTAACAGGAAGAACCTATTCTGCACTTATTTTATTCTTGTAAAGATTCCTCTTCCTCATCAACAACAAACTCTGCTGCTGCTTCGAACCAATCAGAGAGCGCCTCGCTCAGTATTTTTTGGATATCCGCCATTATCCGGCCAAACCGGTACTCTGCCATCAGATACTGTTGAATTGTCTGGTTGGCACCCACCAGTTCGTTCAGTTGTT
>DUMY01000283.1 GCA_012839645.1 Syntrophomonadaceae bacterium | reverse complement strand
TCTGCATCTTTTAAAAGCTCATCATCATCGAATATTTCCAGTGGAGCCCCCTCACCGATCACCTGCCCATCCTTCATAGATGCAGAGCTGGCCAGACCACTGCTGTATGAACTATCTGGTGTGTTGGCTGCTAAGGGGTGTTGTGAAAAGGGTGCACCGGCGAAAAGTGTACAGGAGCTTATTAACAGGATCCGTGGGTTAAATAACTTTTCGCAAGGGGCAGTAGATGCCAATTCCTACCGGTGGCACAAGGGTAAACTGCTGCGCCGCGGTTATACCACAGGTACATGTGCTGCAGCTGCGGGGAGGGCGGCGGTTTTGGTGCTTAAGGGGCAGTATCCAGAGCAGGTAGAGGTCCTATTGCCGGGAGGAAATAGTCTTTCCATTGAGATCGCCGGTATAGAGAATTGTGGCGCCCAGGCAAAGGCCTGGGTAATCAAAGATGGCGGTGATGACCCGGATGTCACAGATGGGGCGCGCATTGAGGCAACAGCAAAGTTTTTAAAGGAGGGGATTGTTGTTCGAGGTGGCAAGGGTGTTGGGGTTGCCACTAAACCAGGGCTGGCTGTTTCTCCAGGCCAGGCGGCGATCAATCCTGTACCACTGCAAATGATTCGGGAAAATGTGGCTGCGGTCCTTACGCCGGACCGTGGGGCAGAGATTACCATCAGTGTTCCTGAAGGGGAGAGATTGGCGAAAAAGACGATGAATCCTCAGCTGGGAGTTGTGGGCGGTATTTCCATCCTAGGGACAACCGGGATTGTGGAGCCCATGTCTGAGGAAGCCTTCAAAATGGCCCTGATTCCCCAGTTGGAGATCGCCAAGTGTGCCGGTTGCAAGCTTCTGCTGCTCACTCCGGGGCGGCGTAGTATGAGGTATATTGTGGAGAATCTGGGGGCATCTGATGAAGCGGTGATTATGATGAGCAATTTTGTGGGTTTCATTTTGGAGGAGTGCCTGCGGCATGGTTTCCGGCGGCTTATTTTATGGGGGCATGCGGGAAAAATGGTCAAAGTGGCTGCAGGTGTTTTTCATACACACAACCGTGTGGCAGATGGGCGTGCAGAGGTTGTGGCTGCACTGGCCGGAGCCAGGGGTGCAGGAAGTGAACTGATCAAGGAAATTCTGGAGACCCCAACAGTGGAGGGGATGATCCCTATTTTGAAGAGGGCCGGGCTGGAGATTATCTGGAGGGATCTCGCGGAGCGTGCCAGCAGGCGGGCTGTTACCTATGTACGGGCGGATCAACAGGTAGATTCCTCTGCTGACCAGGCAGCACCAGCAGACGAAGAAAACAGAGACCGATATCAGATACTGGGGAACCAGCGGAAGGCAGATTCTTGTAAACTTCCGACCTCCGCCTTTCAGGTGGGTACTGTGATCATAGCTGCGGACCAGTCACTCCTGGGCTGTGACAGGACAGCTGTAGATCTGCTCAGTGAGGCTGGCTGGCTGCCCAGGGCTGATTGTATGGTTGGAAACGGATTTGAATAATAGTGAAGGGATTGGTCTGTTGTGGTTTATCCGGTAACTGTGGTGGGGACTGGACCTGGGAATCGGGACTATCTCCTGCCCGCAGCCCTAGATGCTGTACAGGAAGCTGATCTGCTGGTGGGTGGTAAGAGTGCACTGTCTCTTTTTTCAGATGTGGAAAAAGAGAAACAACTGATAAAAGGTGAGCTGCAAGGGATTTTGGATTATATTGCAGTGATGAGGGAAACCAGGCGGGTGGTAGTACTGCTTTCCGGGGACCCTGGTTTTTTCGGTCTCCTGCCGCACCTCAGGAAGCGTTTTGGTATGGAGAATTTGCGGGTTATTCCAGGGATCAGTTCTTTGCAGCTTGGCTGTGCGCGTTTGGGGCTGCATTGGCATGACCTGGCTGTTGCCAGTGTGCATGGGCGTGGGCTGGGGCAGTTGGAGCGGGTCTGTTCCGCCGGTAAGGTCGCTGTTTTAACGGATGGCCAATTTACCCCGGCTGCTGTGTGTCGCTTTTTTTTAGAAAAAGGGTGCTATTTTCCCTTGGTTTGGGTTTTGACCGATTTGGGAAGGCCGGGGGAGCAAGTGACTTTGACCGATCTGCAGGAAGGCGCAGAAGTCGTTGGCCGCGGGAACAGCATTGTAATTCTGCTGCGAGAGGACTCTTGTAGGGGAGTATTCAGCAATAGTAAGGACAAGGCGGCAGTTGAAGAGCCGGTTTTTGAAGAGTTGGCAGTTGAAGAAGAGGCTGTTGTTGAAGAACCGGCTGTTGAAGAGTGGAAGAATGTTGTAACTCCGGGTCTTGCCAATGAACTGTTTGTGCGTACCAAGACTCCCCTTTCTCAAGAGGAGGTGCGTGCCCTGGTTCTATGTAAAGCCCGCCTGCATAAAGGGATGGTTGTCTATGATCTGGGAGCCGGAACAGGTGGCTGGACAGTGGAAACTGCTCGCTTGATCGCCCCAGGTAGGGTTTATGCGGTAGAGAGAGATCCCGCAGCAGCGGATCTGGCCAGGACGAACTTGAAAAAGTTTGGGCTTTCCAACGCTTTGGTGGTTACAGGAGAGGCTCCTGATGTTTGTGCTGAATTTCCCCGGCCAGACTGTGTTTTGGTTGGAGGGAGCGGGGGAAGGCTTGGGGATATCGTGCAGTCTGCCGCTTCCTGGCTAAGCCCCGGAGGCAAAATAGTTCTCAGTGCAGTAACACCGGATACCTTTAGTGCCGCCTGGGGGCTCTTGCAGGGGGACAGTTGGGAGCGGCTTGATGCAGTACTGCTCCAGGTTTCCCGGGTGGTTTCCCGGGGGGAAGCCCGGATCTTTCAGGGAGGAAACCCTGTTTTTATCCTACAGGCGGTAAGGAGGAAAAGCAGTGACAGTTAAGGGAAAGCTTTATGGAATCGGTGTGGGTCCAGGTTCACCGGATCTGCTGACACTGAAAGCGGCTGATCTATTGCAAAGGGTGCCCGTGATCTTTGTACCCGTCAAGGCGCATGGCGAGTCCAGCAGTGCCATGAAAATTATTTCCCCCTTTTTGGATTTGTTGGATGGTCAGGAAATACGGGAGCTGGTATTTCCCATGACCCGGTCTTCCAACGATTTAAGAGAAGGGTGGAAGCAGGCTGCTGAGGATGTTCTTGCTGTGCTGAGTGAGGGGAAGGATGCTGCTTTTATTACTTTAGGAGACAGTGTGCTCTACAGCACCTACTCTTATCTCTTGGATGCTCTGTTGAAGATGGAGCCAGATCTGGCTGTGGAAACAATTCCCGGGATTACTTCTTTCAGTGCTGCTGCGGCTTTATTTGATCGGGCTCTTGCCTGCGGCCGGGAGTCTTTGGCTGTGGTGCCGGCGACCCGGGGTATGGAATTTTTGAAAGGTGTCTTAGGCAGTTTTGAAAATGTGGTTCTGCTGAAAGTAGCCTCTGTGCTTGATGATGTGCTGGTTCTCTTAAAAGAACTGGGACGCCTGGATGATGCGGTGTTTATCTCCAGGTGTGGGATGCCCGGGCAGGTGATGTTGGACAACTTGGCACTGAGCGAGGAGATACCCAGGGATTATTTTTCACTGATTTTAGTGGGCAAGGGGGAGCATGAAGATGAGTGAACAGCAGAAGGGAATTGTCTATTTTGTAGGGGCGGGTCCTGGTGACCCCGAGTTAATTACTGTAAAGGGGATGCGGCTGCTCAAAGAGGCTGACCTGGTGCTTTATGCGGGATCCCTTGTCAATGTGGAACTGCTTAAATATGTTCGGGCGGGAGTTCCCTGTTATGATACCGCGGGCCTCACCCTGGAGGAGACGATGGGCCATATCCGGGATGCCGCGGCTGCAGGTAAAACCGTGGTACGCCTTCATACAGGTGATCCCTCCTTATATGGAGCGATCCAGGAACAGATAGAGGCTGTCAATGAGGAGCAGATACCCTGGGAGATTGTCCCCGGGGTCAGTTCATTTTTAGCTGCAGCAGCCCTCCTGGGCAGGGAACTGACTGTGCCCGGGGGCACCCAAACGGTAATCATCACCAGGCAGGGGGGCAGGACCCCGGTTCCTGAAAGAGAATCGCTGAAAGAACTGGGACGCCACGGATCGACCATCTGTCTTTTCTTGAGTGCCAGTCTTTTGGAAGAGGCGGTTGCTGATCTGATGGACACCCTGCCTGCAGATACACCGGCAGCTATTGTAGAACGGGCTTCCTGGCCCGGTGAACGCTTTATCATGACGACCATAGGGGAAATGGCCGCAGATGCCCGTGCAGAAGGGATCACGAAAACAGCGATGGTTCTGATAGGTGATTTTCTCACTGCCAAAGGGAACCGCTCACTCCTCTATGATCCCTCCTTTAGCCACGGTTATCGGACCAGCCAAGGGGACGCAGCCAAGGGGACGGTTCCCGCGGCTGGTCAAAATGAGACGTGCGGGGTGACGGAGGGACGGTTCTATTGTCACCTCACCTGGGTGACAGAGAGACGATCTTACTATGACAATTTTGGCCGTCTGGGATGTCAGGGAAACATTGGCTGCAGGTATATCGGCAATGTGTTATCAGCATTTCATTTCAGTTTGGGTGTGAGAGGGGCATTTTGTTTATCACGAAAAGCTTGGGATGTGAATGTTGAAGGGGAAGCAAAACAGGACTGTTCCTGTGCTCCAGAAAAGGTGACAGGAGAACCGTCCCCTTGTCACCTTGAGGTGGTGATCTGATTATGGAAAAAAGACGAATAGCGGTAATTTATTTAACAGCGACTGGGAAGAGTGTGGCGGAACGGTTAGTTGCCGGGTGGGATGAGGAAAGTTTTGAGGTTTTGGCTGCGGGTTCTTCTCTTTCATCACAGGTGCGCTCCCTGTGGGGCGAGTATGAGAGCTTCATATTTATTATGGCAGTCGGGATTGTGGTGCGCTTGATCGCACCCCTGCTCAAGAGCAAATGGGATGATCCCGGTGTGATGGTGGTTGATGAAGGCAGCCAATTTGCTGTGAGTCTGGTAGGAGGGCACTGGGGGGGCAGCAATACCCTGGCACGAGAGGTGGCTGCTGTGCTGGGAGCTGTTCCTGTTATTACAACAGCCACAGATGTTCAGGGAAAACCCGCTCTTGATGTCCTGGCTAAACAGTGGGGGATGTTGCCACTGCCCAGGGAGCGGGTGAAGGAGGCCAACAGTGCCCTCTTGGCCGGTAAGCGGGTTGTGATCTATACGGAATGGGACCTCCAGATTCCAGATAAAAACGGGATAGAGGTTTTTCCCCTGGCAAGACATACCGAGTACCAGGGTGGCTTTCCGGTTTTTGTGACGAGCCGTGAGCATAGTCAGTTCGGCTGTCAGGGTGTCTGCCTTTGTCCACCCAGCCTGTCAGCGGGTATCGGCTGTAAGCGGGGTGTTTCTTCAGAGGAGATACTTAGGGCTTTGGAAGAGGCACTGAGATGCTCAGGGCGCCACAGGGATGGTTTGGCCTCCCTGGCTTCCCATGAAATCAAGGCAGATGAGGTTGGACTGAGGGAAGCGGCTGGGAGATGGAAGCTTTCCCTGGTTTTTTACAGCACAGAAGTATTAAAGGAGATTCATGAGCAGCAT
>DUMY01000203.1 GCA_012839645.1 Syntrophomonadaceae bacterium | reverse complement strand
TTATGTGAGTATGAGAGGGCGAGAATAATGCTGAGTTGGAGAAATATTCTTAATGTGCGTTAGTGGATTTCAGCCAGCATAACAAGGATGAAATGGTTGCAAAGTAGAGGGTTGGCAAACTCGGCAATACCCTCACCGCGTAGCCAACAATCCCATGGATAAAAAATATAGGGCATCCATGAGAAATAATAACAAACTGCTATGACAGCATAGTGTCATATTCAAGCTGGCTGAAATAATATTGTCATTTTTTATACAGAAATAATGAAGGATGGGGTTTAACCGCGGGATGCCAGGATGGAGAATATTGCTTGTTCACCACCAGGTGCACCTCTTTGTCTGTGACCAGCGCCGGTAGGCAAATCTACCTAGTAGTTTTATTTGCGATACCGCATACAGTTATCACCCAGCAACGTAACAATGCGAAAAAGGTTGCAGTATGCAACAGTTGTATTGTACAATGAACACGAGAGGACGTGATTTGGTGACATCCAATAGTCTCAATGGGAATGTAATTCAATTTCGCGAACTACTCAGACTGCTGACCAGGAGGCTGGGAGTGCTTGATAAAAGTGAATTGCCCTGCTGCGGGATAACCTACAGTCAGTGCCATACACTGGTCGAGATCGGTAGAAAAAAGTGTCTATCCATCAATGAACTGGCGGCTCTGCTGGGGCTGGACAAAAGCACGATGAGCAGAACAGTTAATACTATGGTAAGGAATGGCCTGGTTGCCAGAGAACCGCACCCGGAAGACCGGCGTTATGTCAAAATCAGCCTAACTGACGCAGGGAACAGAGTACTTGCGGACATTGAATCCAGAATGACCGATTACTACCTGAATATTTATCAATCCATCCCTCAAGATAAAAGAGAACAAGTTCTGGAAAGCCTTGAACTGCTTGTGCATACCATAAAAAGTGAATGCTGCTGTTAAGGAGGAGAACTTTAGTGGGTAAAAATATGCGAGATCAGGTGAAAGAACACTACGGCGAAATCGCCGGCAAACTGCAAAAAGGCAGTGCGTCCTGCTGCTGCGGGGCGGGGGCGTCCTGCTGTACTTCCATCGTCAATCCAGAAGCGTTCTATAGTGAAGATCTCAGTGATCTGCCGGTTGAAGCGGTCAATGCATCTCTTGGCTGTGCCAACCCCTTAGTTTTTGCCGGATTAAAGGAAGGAGAAACGGTTCTGGATTTGGGCAGCGGAGGGGGCATCGATGTGCTGGCGGCCTCCAGGTACGTCGGCCAAAAGGGCAAAGTGTACGGACTGGACATGACCGATGAAATGCTGGAATTGGCCAATAATAATAAGGAACGGATGGGGGCTGCTAACGTAGAATTTTTGAAGGGGTTTATCGAAGAAATTCCCCTTCCCGATAATTCCGTTGATGTGGTGATGTCCAACTGCGTGATCAACCTATCCGTGGATAAAGAACGAGTTTTTCGTGAGATATTCCGCATCCTTAAGCCGGGTGGAAGATTGGCTATTGCAGATATCTTGGCGCTCAAAGAAGTTCCTGAAAAGGTCAGAAAGATAACAGAGATGTGGGTGAGCTGTATAGCCGGAGCAATGCATATTAATACTTGCACAAAAATTCTATGCGAAATAGGCTATCAGAAAATAGAAGTAGAACCAAAACATTATTATACAAAAGAAGTGCTTGAACATATGGCCGGCAACGAGGCAGGGATCTCTGATTTAGAGTGGGAGCTTATTGACAAAGCCTTTGCGGGTTCTCACATCAAAGCCACGGTGCCAGTCACCTAAATTGGTAGTGGATGGTAGTGAAGGCGGTGTGTCAGCCGGCCGGCAGTAAATCGTATAACCGGTTCCAAACCAGAGCGAGCCGATAAATACCACTAAAGGGATGACAACCACTGGGAACCCTTCATGGAAAAGCTACTTGACCTGATCCATGCTAGCCAGTTAACCAACTGGACACAGTGCTGTCGAGATACATTTGACGAACTCTATGGCACAAGGATAAGCAGCTTTATGGTTTTTGCTACTTATGTCTTCTGAATCTTTTTCCATAAATCCTGAAAGATTTCTACGAAATTTATACCATGTCGATCTATTACATTCATGATTATTCTTATAGTCATTATAAATATTAACAAAAATATTGTGGTTTTTAAAACAAATTCCATGATTTTCCCTATCTCCTATCCTTCATTCAAATAGTTTTTCATGATTATGGACAACGCACTTACGCCCAACATTATTCCCCCATAATTCTATCATGTATTTATTGAGAATACTGTTGTTTTGTGATAGCAGTGGGCATTGTTGTTAATTCTACGTGAAGACTCGACTTGAAACTGTCAGTAATTGTCATGTCATAGTTGTATCCCTCACTATCTGCCATCTTAAACATCAACATTGAACCAATAGCTTGTGATTATCGCTTAAATTATTATTGCAGGAAAATGCTGTATCACGTTGAACCTACATATATAGCTGTCATTACAGAGCAACTGCTTAGGAATTAAAATGCTATGAGCCCCATCACCAGAACTTGTCCCCAGTGCCTTAGAATTTGATTGGACGTAGTATTAGGACACAGCTCCCCAAAAATAAAGCTTGGCTGCAATATACATATGTTTTTCACTAACGGTCTTGTAGCCTATACCATCAGTATCTACCGCCGAAAGAGATTGAATATGATCTTGAATTCTGCAATCATGAACTACCCCAGGACCGCTGTTATATGAGCGCTTAACCGCTCTCCAATCAGCATTGTTCATGATCGGATATGATGTTTGCAAACAGGTTAAAGAAGCTGTTGATGATTAGAGAAAGAAGAAGATCAAAACGGGAAATATTACGATGAACCAGTACATGGAAAAACTGCACCCAAGGCCACTGATACACCTAGCACGTCATTTGCAGGGACTCATCCAGGGGAAGTTATGGATGAAGATACTCATAGGCGACCTGCTTGGGACGGATAGGGCAGGCGAAGGTACTTAACTGGTAATCGTTGAAGATTTAACAATTCGCTGATATTCGACAAATGTTGGGTGGTAACCGGTACCTTTGCTCGGGGAGATGCTTTCTCCCCGAGCTTGCTAGAATTATTAATACAGGGAGGTTACAAAAAGAAATATGAATTTTCAGGACAAAATTTTCGAAACATACCAGAAG
>DUMY01000202.1 GCA_012839645.1 Syntrophomonadaceae bacterium | reverse complement strand
TCCCCGGGTGCTTGTGCTGGATGAACCCACATCCCAGCTTGATCCGGTTGCCGCAGGGGAGTTCCTGGATCTGGTGGAGTATCGATTAAGACCACAGTATAACCCAGTTCCTTATTCAAATACTCCACCAGATCCAGGAACTCCCCTGCGGCAACCGGATCAAGCTGGGATGTGGGTTCATCCAGCACAAGCACCCGGGGATGCATGGCAATCACAGCAGCCAGAGCCACCTTCTGTTTTTCACCTCCAGAGAGTTTGGCGGTGAACTCCCCTTTTAGGTGGGCGAGGTTTAAAAAGGTCATCACCTCAGCAACCCGCCTGAACATCTCCTGCTGCGGAAGCCCCATGTTTTCCAATCCAAAGGCGATCTCCGCCTCCACTGAAGTCATCACCAGTTGCTTCTCCGGGTCTTGAAAAACAATACCCACATGGGAGTTGAGGGTTCGCCGCTGCTCACCCTTTAATTCATCTCCCTGAAGCAGAACTCTCCCCTGTATCTTCCCGCCGTAAAATTCAGGGATCAACCCAGCTAAAACCCGGGCCAGTGACGATTTTCCGGAGCCCGATCCCCCAGCAACCAGCAGGAATTCCCCTTCTCTGATTTTCAGGTTGATATTGTAGAGCGATGGTCCGGTACTGTCTGGATAATAGTAAGTTAAATCTTGGATCTCAAGTAAGGCCAATGTTTCCACCCCCAGCTTAAAATCAAAGGAAAAAGTAGACAAAGTATAGTTACACCAAGCCAGATAAGATCCCCGGCAGCTATAAAACTATCCAATTGAGGATAATAGGAAAAATCAGCATAACCTGCAAACCTGGCATAAACCCCTATGATAAGTGCTGATAAACCACTCAAAAAACAAAGATAATCCCTGGGACGCACCAGTTCCCTGCTGTAACAGGTGCGGCGCTCAGAGCCAAAGCCCCGGGCCTGCATGGCTTCCGCTGTGGCAAGAGACCCCTCAAGAGACGACAACAAGAGCACCTCCAAAAGCCACGAGTATTTCTTCAAGCGCTCCCGGAAGCCCCCGGAACTGAAATTCACACCCCGCATCTGCTGGACCTCCCTGGCATTGGATAGATCCCGCGCAGTCGCCGGAATCATCCTTGTAGCCAGGGAAACCACCAGTGAGGACTTCCAGGCAAAACGGGAAAAGAGTCCGGTAACCTTATCCGGATGAACAACCGCATTATAAAGGGCAAATGCAAGAATAATGGCCATCAGGCGAACTCCCATAGTCGCCCCGTAGCAGATGGCCTCCAGTGTAATACGAAGCCTTCCGATCACCGGCAGTTCAGGACCATAGAAAAGAACAGTGCTCCCATTTTGAACAAGCAGCGGATTGAGAATCATCACAAACACCGCCACCCAGATCCCCATTACCAAAAAGGGCAGGCACTCTTCAACAGCATCTGAAACGAAAACAGCCAAAATTACGATCAAGAAAACACCCAACAGATAAAGGGGGTGAGCAAGGATGATAGGTAACAGCAGCAGTGCCGCCAGGTAGGTCAAAACAGCAACTGTATGCACATTTTGTAAGAAGGTGTTTTTGTCTTTGTAGGATAGTTGGTCTAGCATGGGACCTCCTTTTACAGTTCCGAAAAGGTTTTGATTAAATTGACAAAAAACCGTTCCCTTGTTCTTTAAATCCTGGTATCCACCCAGAAACCTCTTAAGATCTTAAGACCTAGAGATCATTCCAGTTGGGCGCCGGGACATTATAAGATTCGCTGTAATACCATATGATCCTATCACCATTTTTTACTTGGCATTTATCCGCCCCAATACCGGGATCTACACCATTTACAACAAACATCCACCCGGATGTGCCATCATTTTGTTGTCCACAAATGGACTCCACAAAACCACTGAATCTAGTAGACATAACATAATTTTCTCCCGATGCGGCAAGTGCACCTAACGCGGTATTGCCCCAACTACTGTCTTCAGGAATAACTACATCATATTTTTTTTTAGGATTTTTACCTTTGCCCACAACGGCAAACCCTACTTTGATACCCTTCTGGGGCTCTTTTGCTTCAGTCATAGGCGTTTTATTTTGGGATAATTTTGTTTGCTGGGTAGAAGTACCTGACTGCTTTGTGGAAGATTTTACGTTTTTCTTGGTTTGGTTCTGACTCCCCTTATTTGAAGTTGTTGTTCCTGTAGATTTTGACTGCTCGTTCTTTTTTTCCAAAGAACCTGATTCCTGATCTGTTTCTTTCCGGTTGTTTTCCTGGCTGTTCTGAATACCGTCCTGGGCTCTATCTTCTTCATCTGACAGCTGAACAGATGCACTGGATGGATGCTTTGGTCCCTGATCATCATGTGAGGCTGCATATACAATAGGCACCAACAGCCCTAACACAACCAAAACTAACGGGATCAAATAAGTCTTTTTCTTCATAAAGAAACACCCCTTTACACTTGGACTTTCCGCATGACTCCCGTCCATTCACATCATCTTTATAAAAGGGTTTCAGAGGCGGGCTAGAAGAGGGGGGATAACCCAACCCGCCCCTGAATTCCCATAAATAAGACTCGTTACTGCTTCGGCTTATTTCCGCTCTATATGACTGTGCTGTTTTTTACGCACCGTCAGAGCTCCTGCAAATAAGAGGGCTGTTCCGACAAGATATAAGGGTAAATTATTTCCACCTGTTCTAGGTAGGCCGGTTTTCCCCTTGGTCTTCTCTTGTTGGTCCGTTCCACCCGACTTATCCTTTTGGTCACCAGGAAGGGGCGTTCCCTCTTCATCTGCAGCAAGAACATTAATCTCACCTTTGTAAGGTACGACATTGGGATACCCTGCTTCATTCTGGTTTGTAATGATGAAGGATAGGGGTCCAGCCTGTTCGGCCTTTATGGTAACCTTGCCATTTTGAGTGGCATATTTTTTATCACCGACCACCACCGTATACTCACCAATGGCCTCTAATTCTTCTGCAGTCAGTTCTATCAGACCAGCCATCCAATCGTTTTTCATGGTTTTAATGGTCAGTGTGATATCTTGACCTGCAATCGGTGACTGCGGGTTAATACTCACTACCGGGAAGAATGTCTTTGGTGCCCATGTATCACCATCACTGTACGCTGCTCCGATGTAGAAAACGACCTGGTCCCCATCCTTGACATTAAAACTTCCCGCTCCTTGAGAAAAAGCACCCGGTTCAATTTCACCATTCCTGATAACATAGTACATCCAGTCAGTGCTGATATTTTCTGATATCTGTTTGCCGCTCTCACCCAAAATGCTATTAATAAACCCACCAGGAGCTTCGACGTTTTTCTCCCCAACTGCTGCTTTAAGGGCATCCAGGGCGGTACCCGTGACATTTACTGTAGCATCTTTCAAACTGCCCTCAGCACCCTCAACTCTCACCCGGACTGTAGAGTCAACGGCTTTTCTCACATCAAGTTTGCCTTTATAGGTAATGACATCAGCATAACCCTTCTCATTGCTATTGGTTACTGTAAAATTCAATGCCCCTTCAGGTACATTGGGGATGGTCACCTGGCCATACTGGCTGGTGTATGTTGTACCCCCTGCCAAAACTGTGAAATCCCCTATTGCTGTCGCTTCCTCATTAGGAATAGGTTCTAGACCGTCCCAGGACTCGTTCAACTGCAAGGCTGATATGGAAAGGGTAACAGCCTGACCGGCTGTAGGAGCAGCTGGCGAAACCTTGACATCAGGCAGGTATGTTTTCACTGCATATGGTGGAGATGTCTGATAGGCAGCCATGTAGAAGACAATTTCATCCCCATCTTTGACTTCATAAGCCCCCGTAGTCAGGCTAAACGCATCCAGGTCGACTGCTCCATCTCTGATGACATAATACATCCATCCAGAATAGAGTCCATTTTCAATCCTTGTACCATATTTCCCGTAGATGCTAAAAACAGCATCCCCATTTGCCACCAAGTTCTCTTCGCCTACAGCAACCTGCAGAGCATCAAAGGCTGAGCCTGTGATAGTCACTGTTTTGTCAGCAAGGCTTTCGGTTGCTCCTTCAACCCGAACCCTAACTGTCGCCTCAGTTGTTTCATCACCGGTATGTCTTTGACCGGTTTTAACAGTATAAGTTATACCCGCGTTTACCATATCAGCAACCGCCATCAGTGCTTGTTCGGTTGCCATGGCATTGTATTTAGTTTCTGATGTCGAGTGAATAAACGACCCGTCCTCCAGCTGGAAGGAAAAGAGAGAATCGATCATGTTTCCTTTTTCTTTTTGCCAATCGCCTGAAGTGATATTTTTCTCACCACAGGCAAGCAACCCCCTAATTACTGCGGCAGCAGACTCAGGGGCTTCAGAACCCCAGCTGACAAATCCCCCATTGGGTAATTGCAGCTCTTTTAGACACCCTATAGCACTGTTGATAGAATCCGAGACACCTGCAACATCTTTGTGCTGAGCAAGAGCCACTAGAGCATCCCCGGTCATATCCGGCTCTGCTTTATCACCGGAAAAGGCAAAACCGCCGTCGGATTTCTGTTGGGATAAAATGAATCCCACGGCTTTTTCAGTGTCATAGCTTCCATCGGCTTTGTCCAGCGCAATAACAGCCCAGATGTTCTGGTTGATTGTATCACCAAAACCGCCGTTCACATCTTGCATTGCAGCCAGTTCATCTACCAGGTTCCTACCCCCAACGTCTTTTGGGTTCTGCCCGGCAGCCAGCATTCCAAGAATCTTCCCGGCATAATCAGTTGGCTGCGACTTGTCATTCAAAGAAGCAACTTTCCAGTCAGGCAGCGTCCAGGGTGAATTCGATACATCCTGTCCGGCCGCATTAAGAGCAGCCACTTCCCGCCAACTACTCAAAGTTGTTTTGTTTTTCAAGTAGTAACCGACAATCCCATCCCTGGCATCCT
>DUMY01000201.1 GCA_012839645.1 Syntrophomonadaceae bacterium | reverse complement strand
TGGCTGCTTCACTGCCCACAAAGTTGACACTTAAGGTGCAGGAGGGTGATCGTGTCAGCAAAGGACAAGTTCTGGGAGAGCTTGATGTATCAGAACAACGACAGCAGCTGAAAGAGGCAGAGGATGCTTTGAAGGCGGCTGAAGCGAACCTGGCTAACGCGCGCAAGGCCAACCAAGAAGCTGCTGCTTCTGCTGCAGCTGCTGAAAAGAATGTGGCAGATGCTAAGGCACGCCTGGAAAACACTGCACCAGAACAATTTAAGGATGCACAGGATGCATTAGTTCAGGCAGAGCAAGCGCGGCAGGCAGCCAATGGACGTCTGGATGCTTTGAAAATGCAGGATCCTGACGCTCTCCAACTCCAGGTGAATCAGGCAAAATCTGCAGTTGATGCTGCCCGTTCTGCTGTAGAAAAAGGAAAGCTCAAGTCGCCTATTAAAGGTGTTGTGCTAGAAGTTGCAGCGAAAAGCGGTAGCTATGTCCAACCTGGTATTCCTCTAATTACAGTGGGTGACCCTGATCATCTACAGGTAGTCGCCAAACTGAGCGAACAGGACATCAATGGAGTAAAAGCAGGGCAGGAGGTAGAGGTACGCTGGGCGGGCGCCCCGGAGCAGGTAGTAAAAGGAGAGGTTGCCCGGATTGCACCGGCGGTAAGCACCCCTGAAATGGGTCAAACCGAGACATTTATTAAGGTTTACATAACTATAGAGAAGGGGGAAATAAACCTCAAACCGGGTGCAACGGTTGATGTGGTGATCTATCGTGTCAAACCGCGCCAGTCCCTCTTGGTACCCAATGAAGCGTTAGTTGGAGAGGGTGAGGCTAAGGCTGTTTTTGTGGTGGAGAATGGTACAGCAAAGAAATATGCAGTTCAAACTGGCAATAGTAATGAGCTTTATACCGAGATCGAGCAGGGAATCAAGGAAAAAAGCAAGGTAATACTGGAGCCCGATGAGATTAAGGATGGGCAGAAGGTGCGTATTACTGGCGGTGGAGCAAAGTGATCAGGGTTGTTGGGCTGACGAAAGTATTCGGCAGCGGAGATGCTGCTGTGGAAGCACTGCGTGGGGTCACACTGGATATCCCAGAGGGAGACTTTGTGGCTATCATGGGTCCCTCAGGAAGCGGTAAGTCCACATTTCTGAGTATTCTAGGCTGCCTGGAACGCCCCACTACAGGTGAGTACTATCTCAATGACCGCGATGTGAACTCCATGGAAGATGACGAGTTGGCGGATCTGCGAAACAGGAGATTAGGGTTTGTTTTTCAGAGTTATAACCTTTTGCCCAGGCATGATGTTCTGCGCAATGTGGAGATACCCCTTGTTTATGGCGGTGCGCCACGGGGGGAGCGCAGGGAGCGTGCTGAGATGCTGCTGAATCAGGTGGGGCTAGGGCACCGGCTTACCCATAAACCAGCTGAATTATCCGGTGGAGAACAGCAGCGTGTTGCCATTGCCAGATCGTTGGCAAATGATCCCCTGGTTATTCTTGCCGATGAGCCCACAGGCAACCTGGATACCAAAGCAAGTAAAGAGATCATGGGAATCTTTCAAAAGATGCACAAAGAGAACAGGACCATCGTTTTAGTAACCCATGAACCTTATATCGCTGCCTATGCCAAGCGTGTCCTCTATTTCCGCGATGGCGAGATTGTGCGGGAGGAGGCAAATGATGAACTTCGCTGATCTAGCTCAAATAGTTTGGGAAAACCTTCGCGCTCACCGCATGCGGGCTGTGCTTACAACTATAGGTATTGCCATCGGGATTGCCGGTGTGATCGCTGTTGTTGCAGTAGGGCAGGGCGGTCAGGCTGTGATCATTTCTGAGATCGAAAAAATGGGCAGCAGCCGTTACTTTGAAGTTGGTCCTGATTATATGAAGGGAGAAACAGCTGATTCCAACACCTTCAGCCTGCAGGACCCAGTACTGATTAAAGAGCTTTCACCTGCAGTAGAGAAGATGGCTCCGCTTACACTGGGTCCAATGGTGGATATCCGGCTGCCCCACAGCCAGCAAAAGTCTATGATGGCTTCCCTTTACGGTACAACCCCGGATATAATCGATGCCATGAATCTTACCATAGAAAAGGGGCGCTTTCTATCCAATTCAGATGTTACTGCTCATGCGCGGGTAGTGGTAATCGATGCCGGTCTTGCTGAAGACCTGTTTCCCAAAGATGATCCCCTGGGCAAGAAGGTCTTTGTCCAGGACACACCCTTAACTGTAATCGGAGTGCTGGAAAAAGCGCCCTCATCGATGATGGATACCTTCAATGTCCGCTCTGTCTATACACCCATTACCTTTGCCCAGGAGATGCTGAATACCCGGGTGATCAGCACGCTGTGCGGTGTGGCGGTTTCCGACGATGCCATTTCCCAAGCCATCTCCGACAGTGTAAAAATATTGGAAAAGAGGCACGCTAGTACGTCGAAACACTATGTAGGCAACAGCCTGGAGGAACAGTTGGATATGGTTGGTAATGTCACATCTGTGCTGACCACGATCATTGGGGCTGTTGCGGGGATTGCCCTTTTGGTAGGTGGTGTGGGTGTGATGAACATCATGCTGGTGGCAGTATCTGAAAGAACCCGAGAGATCGGCCTATTGAAGGCACTGGGAGCGCGCCGGCGTGATATAATGCAGCAATTTTTAGGTGAGGCAATTGCTCTTTGTCTGCTGGGCGGTTTAATCGGCATGATTTTTGGCATCGGTGGCGCCTTTGTCATTGCACTGGCAGCAAACTGGCCGCCTCTGATCTCCATTTGGACTGTGCTCGTGGCTATGGGCTTTTCCGTTGTTATCGGTGTCTTCTTTGGACTCTATCCTGCCAGCAGGGCTGCATCTCTAAGTCCGGCGGAGGCATTGAGGCACCTTTAAGCCTTTGCTGCATAATTACCTTTCCTAATGTGTAAAATTGAATAGAGGGAATCAGGCGTCCTCTGTGACGCCTTTTCTATTATACGGTTAAGCAATACCAGTATTTTTTGGGGTATACGGAAAGCCTAATGTTTCAATAACAGGGAGGGTTAAAGATGGCAGAGGGCAGGGTCAAAATGGTTTTTCCCGGGGGTAATACCTGCCTGGGATTTTATTCGTTTTATAACTACATTATCGGTGAAGAGGCACAGCGTATCTGGGTGCTTAAAGGGGGACCAGGAACAGGCAAATCAACATTTATGAAGCAGATTGGAAAGGAACTGCTGGAGCGGGGCTTTGACCTGGAATTCCACTGGTGCTCTTCTGACCATGAGTCTCTGGACGCATTGACCATACCCCGCTACCAACTGGCTATTCTCGATGGTACGGAACCACATGTGGTTGACCCTTGCTATCCCGGAGCTGTTGATGAGATTGTGAACTTGGGGGATTACTTGGATCAGACCAAACTAGTTCCCTACAAAGAGGAGATCATCTCACTGCGCGGCCGCGTAAAACACCAATTTGCCACAACATACAGCTCCCTGCGGATGGCTAAACTGGCACGAGATGAAGAAATAAGCTGCCATGAGGAGGCCTTAGACTACCAGTGTTTCCATCGACTCACCGGGGAACTTTTTCGGCAGATCTTTGGCCAGAATAATACCTGGGGAGAGGGATCACCGGATGAGCGTCACCTTTTTGCCTCAGCTCTGACACCAAAAGGTATAATCCATTATCTTCCCTCTTTACTGGATGGAATTACATTTCTCTATCTTCTAGAGGGTGATCCTGGCTCAGGAAAAGAGATGATTTTAAGAGAACTGGCGGAATATGCTTACCGCTGCGGTTTTACGGTTGATGTTTATCACTGTGCCTTTGATCCAGCCCAAATCGATTTGGTGGTGTTGCCGGAGAGAAAAATTGCTGTGCTAAATCTTTTTAAAGAACTTGATTTTAATACGGAATCCCTCTCGGGTTTGAGATACTGCGAAAGGATAGACTGCAATACCTGCCTGGATGATAACTTATTAACAAGATTTGACCGGGAATTACGGGAATCCCGGGAATTGTTCAACGGCTGTCTTCAAAGGGCGCTCTACTATCTTAAAGAAGCCAGGACTTACTATCAGCAGATGGAGAACTATTACCGGGAGGCCATGGACTTTGATGCAGTAGAAAACCGACGAAAGGAACTGTTTGCACGCATTTTGAAGCTTATAGACGCGGACAGCCACCATTAACAATTAGCAGTTTCCCCCCATGATCTACCGAAAATGATTACGAGATCCGTCCCCGTGATTTTTTCCCGTCCCCACTACCCGGGGCGTTAAAATATAGGTTGACAGGAATCTGCTAATTCCCTATACTAGTAGAAATATATTGTTCCCATGAGTCTATAGTTCATACATTAAAATCAGCACCGAATAAAAGTCATGAAGGGAACATGTCCTGCTGAAGTGCCGGTCACAGAGAGCTGGGACGGCTGAAATCCAGCACTGGCGGCAGTAAGGATGCTCATCCCTGAACTGCCATCCGAACGGCCTTGCTGAAAAGGTTTTAGTAGGTGGTGCCGGACAGACCCATTGTTCGTTAGCAAAAGCGGGTTTAAAGTGGTTGTCCAGTTTTTCTGGACAGCAAGCAGGGTGGTACCGCGGGTCCCTCTCGTCCCTGACAGAAAACTGTCGGGGAGGGAAGGGATCTTTTTTATTCTTAAGGGCATGAGAACCGCTTGGCCTGGTGCTCGAAAAAAAGAGAAGGGGGCTTTACAAGTGGGAATGCTGATTTATTTAAATGGTGAGTTTGTTGAAGAGGAAAAGGCAAAGGTTTCAATTTTCGATCACGGGGTGCTCTATGGTGATGGCATTTTTGAGGGGATTAGGGCTTACAACGGGCGGGTTTTCCGTCTCAGTGAACATATTGACCGCCTTTATGAATCCGCTAAATCGGTCCTCTTAGATATTGGAATTTCCAAAGAGGAAATGACAGAGGCCCTTATGGAGACACTGCGTAGAAATAACCTGCGTGATGCCTATATCAGGCTTGTTGTTACCAGGGGGAGAGGGGATCTAGGACTTGACCCTCGCAGCTGTGAGAAACCTACAATTTTCATTATTGCTGCCCAGATCCAGCTTTATCCTGAGGAACTCTACGAAAAGGGGTTAGAGGTAGTTACTGTGCCTACCCGCCGCAATATTGTTGAGGGTGTCAACCCGCGGATTAAATCTTTGAACTATTTGAACAATGTTATGGCCAAGATAGAGGCGAATTTGGCGGGGGTTTCTGAGGCGATTCTGCTCAACAACGAGGGTTATGTCACTGAGTGCACCGGAGATAACATCTTTATTGTTAAAAATGGTGAGATAATTACACCGCCCCCATTCTTGGGCATCCTGGAGGGTGTAACACGGAACTTTATCTTGGAGATAGCGGAACAGATGGGCTATCCTACGTCGGAGAAGGTCTTTACTCGTCACGATGTTTTTGTGGCAGATGAGTGTTTCCTCAGTGGGACAGCAGCAGAGCTGGTTCCGGTTGTCAAGGTGGATGGCCGCGTTATCGGTGATGACGGTAAACCTGGTGAGATCAGCAGAGCCTTGATCAAAAAGTTCCGGGAATTGGTGAAGGATGAAGGCGCTGAGATTTATCCGTCATAAGTTTGATCAAGGCTCTGCTGATCTCACCAGGTTTACCGTTATCACCGATAACTCGGCCATCCACCTTGACAACCGGAACCAGCTCTGCTGCTGTCCCACTGAG
>DUMY01000200.1 GCA_012839645.1 Syntrophomonadaceae bacterium | reverse complement strand
TGCATTATTGGTAAGCACAAAGCGTTTTGTAAGAATATATTCTGGCGATGTATTTCTTGTTATGTGTCCTAAAGAAATTATTCCTAAAGATGCATTAGGATATTTAAAAGGAAACAGTATTAATTTTTATGGTATATATAACTGTTCTCGTGCTTGTAAAATAAATTCTGATAAAGTAGTAATGACACCAGTAGTAGATGCCCAACTAATAGAAATAAACCATACAATATCAGGACAGGAGCCAGTATATTCTGGATATAAATAATGTTAATTGGAGTGGAGTGGGACGCTGAGGACGGTTCTCGCGTCTTATAGAAATATCATTTTGTCCGTATTTCAGTCAGTTGTACCAGCTCCACCTGCAGCCGACTTTCCCGCCAGGTATCCGGTAGAAAATGCTGCCTGCAGATTAAACCCTCCAGTGTAGCCATCCACATCCAGTATTTCACCGGCAAAATACAAACCTTTTACTAACTTTGACTCCATGGTCTTGGGATTGATTCCCTTAACCTCTATTCCCCCGGCAGTAACTATAGCTTCGCTAATAGGACGGGTAGCTGTGATAGTTATTTCCAAACTCTTTAACAGTTGCAGCAATTTTCTGCGCTCCACCCGAGTTACCTGGTTGCTTTCCTTGTTTTCGTCTATAGCGCTCAATGCTACTATAACTGGGATCAATTTTTTAGGTAAAAGGCGGTCCAGCGAGTTTTTAAACTGGCGCCGGGAATAGATATCTAAATCACGCTGCAATCGCTTATCCAGTTTTTCCTCAGTTAAGGCCGGTTTCAGGTCTATGCATAACCGCACTGTTTCCTGCCGGCTATGAAGTACTTCACCTATATCCCGGCTCATGCTCAAAATAATTGGCCCTGATACACCAAAATGGGTAAAAAGCATTTCTCCAAACTCCTGGTTAATACGGCTGCCGTCTAACCGGTAGGCACTGGCCCTTACGTTCTTAAGGCTTAAGCCCTGCAGTTCTTTTACCCATTCTTCTTTGGCAACCAGTGGTACCAATCCAGGACGGGGCGGGATTATACGATGCCCGGCAGCTCGGGCCCAATCATATCCATCTCCGGTAGATCCGGTACCCGGGTAGGACATCCCTCCGGTAGTAATAATGGCGGCTGCACAGGGAAGAACTCCTCCATCCACCTTAATTTCCTTAATCCGGGAAGCTTCTATTTCCACACCCTGTACCCGGCGCTTACAAATAATTTCCACACTATTATTTAGCATGTTCCGGTAAAGAACCTGTACCACGTCCTCTGCCCGACCACTGGCAGGAAAGACCCGCTGGCCACGTTCAGTGATCGTTGCCAACCCTCGTTTATTAAAGAAGTTAATCAAATCCTGATTGGAAAACTGGTTCAGGGCGCTATATAGAAAACGTCCGTTACCGGCATAGCCAGAAATAAACGTATCCCCTTCCAGAGCCGAAGTAATGTTGCAGCGACCCTTTCCGGTTATCTTAAGCTTTTTCCCCAATTGCTCCTTCTTCTCCAGCAAGGTTACCTTTGCACCATTCTCAGCCGCGGTAGCTGCCGCCATCATCCCTGCGGGTCCACCACCAACTACGATCACTCTTTGCATACCTATCCTCCATGTACCGGGTACCACCCGACTTTTGTCGAATACCAGCGAACAGGACAATACGAACCTTCATGTTGTTAGAGTTGTCCATGTGCTTACTTTAATATAACACCCACCTTGCAAACAAGGTGGACAGGGGGACGGTTCTGCTGCCCAATCCGAATCTGATATTAGTATGCTGGTGGTGTTATGTTTCAATAATATATAATGTTAATAATCTTACACCGCGCTATTCTTAAAAGCATCGAGAAAGAAAAAACAATATTCCTATAATTAGCAGTAGTGATTATCCTAGTAAGACAGCTTCCTTTTGTTAAACTCTCTAAGTCACCAATCATTGAACGGTTTATTGAATCCGCAAAATTAATCATTGGATGTTTTTTATGTTCTTCTATTTTGCGTTTTTCTTGTTCATCTTTCTTATTCATAATTACACCTTCATACTATTTAGCTGTCTCATTGCTGTTAAACTGAGGCATCTGTATTATACTCTTTTATGTGGATTGGGTTTATTATAATTGAAAATGCCATTCATTGACAAGTTGATGGGGTCAGGGTGGGGTTTTGACACAGGAGCAAACTACGAATGATAAAACCAGTAAAAAGCAGAAAAAAGAAACTATCGCTCGGATTAATTATATTAATGTTAGTCAGTATATTAGGATTGGCATCTATATTTATTATAAATACCTATGTCCAGTCATCAGTTAGAGATAAAATTATCAGAGTAGATGAGGCAGCTTCGTTAGATGCTGACGGTATTCTTATTCTCGGTGCAGGTGTATGGGGTGATGGGCCGAGTCCCATGCTTGAGGATAGGCTTTTACAAGGCATCGAATTATATGAGAATGGGGCTTCTGACAGATTACTGATGAGTGGTGATCATAGTAGGAAAGAATATGATGAGGTCAATGTTATGAAGCAATTTGCAGTGGATAGAGGTATTATTTCCGAGCATATTTTTATGGATCATGCAGGGTTTTCTACATATGAAAGCCTTTATCGTGCAAGAGATGTTTTTGAAGCCGATAAGATTATCATTGTAACACAGAGATATCATTTGTATCGGGCATTATATATTGCTGAAAAGTTGGGACTTAAAGCGTATGGTGTTGCCTCTGACCCAAGGCAATATGTTGGTCAAGAAATTAGAAATTTGAGAGAAAGTTTGGCAAGAGTAAAAGATTTCTTTATGGTAATTTTTGGACCTGAGCCTACATATCTTGGTGACTTGATACCAATAAGTAGGGATGGTGACTTGACAAATGATCATTGATGGGGTCAGGAATTCAGGGTATATTCTATACCAGTAATACAGCGAGGGCTATCACCTAAAATAGGGGGGAATCGGTGGGGGGACCTGCGTGGCCATCTTAAGAGAGATGGGAATTCCTGCAGTGGCCTGGTCAACCCTTGATGAACTGGCACACCAGCCTAATGAATATGCCGTTATCGACAACATGATAGAAGATACAAAAACATTTACCGCTTTGGCTTTGGCCTTGGCCTAGAGGACAGGTCCAGAAACAGATCGCGGCGACGGTTCTTGTGATCTATTCGAGTGCCTGGGGTCAGGCTTGTTATGAGGGCTTGAACAAGGAAGACGCTAGGCGCTGATGACGGTCACAACAACACGGCGCATTTTCCGCGGGCCGTCGAATTCACAGAAAAAGATATTCTGCCAGGTGGAGAGCCCCAGTCTGCCGTCGATGAGGGGGACGGTTGACCAGCCCCGCCTTGAGGTGTGCGTCTGCGTTGCCGTCCTGCCGGTCATGTTCCCAGACGCCGTGTGGGATCAGATTGGAAACTCCCGGAGCCACCGGTAGTGGAGTTTACCTCTCTGCTGGGTTTTGCCAACCTAAGAGCGTGGTTTAACAGTTATGTTCCATAGGCAGGACGAGGAAGCGGGGCAAAATCGTAAGATTGAATGGATTGATCTCCAGCAAAAGCCAGAATATTGTTTTCTGTGCTGTTCATCAATTGTAGTTTAGTAGGAAAATGTTAAAGGCAACAATATCAGCTGTTGTGGCAGGATTTAACAGAATTATGTCGAAATGTATAAAGCAAGATTGGACGGTGGTTTTTGTGGGGCATTTTGGCTATTTAATACCTCCCCCGGACCAGATCCCTTTGCATTACTTCTATTTCGCCTGGCGTAAAGCATGCAGATATCAAAAAATGGCATTTGGGTTTTATGATCCGGTGGAATTACAGGAATTTGAGCTTAACTTAGAGGATGAAATAAATAGTATTCACGAAGAATTTGCTACACTTTCCTATGAAACTGAACCTCTCCGTTTTTACTGCTTTCCTAAAGCCCCCAAAGTTAAGGATTTCCTAAAAAAAGAGACAAAAGAACACAGCATATTGGTTGATGCACGACCGGTTACCAAGATTGCATTAAGGGATCAAATAGCCTGGGCAACAGTTGTCTTAGTGCTAGGCGAGTGGTTTGATACAAATAATGTTATTCACAAAGAGGCCGAATTCCGAAGTGAGGAACAAAAGAAGGTATACCCTTGGATGGTAGAATGGAGTTGTAATAACCGGTTGCGACGCCGTTATTATCAGGATCAGGATTATGGATATAAAAGAAGGCTGTTGAATTTTACTAACTCTGATTTATATGAAAGTTACCAATGGGGTCTTAGGCGGATCAGGCGTTTAAGAGAAACACAATTTAATGAGGTTAAAAAACTTAATTCAGGTATTGCGTATTATGGTGAGACAGATATCAAGAGTTTTTATCCTACATTAAACATGGCAGTTGTAAAAGAGACACTAATCAAACGTCTTACAAAACTGCATGAAAAAGATATCCTTATTGATAATAGTGCAGATAAACGGAATGCGGTGGAAGAGTGGTCTAATTTACTGGAGAGACTATGTAGTTTTACTGTTGATACTGATTGCATTGATATTGATCCGGATTTTACTTCGCATAAACTTGGTATGGA
>DUMY01000199.1 GCA_012839645.1 Syntrophomonadaceae bacterium | reverse complement strand
TGAAACATATTGGCTCCACAACAGCTACCGTTTTGTGTACAGTGGAGCCGGTTACCGCAGTGGTTTTTTCCGCGCTGCTGTTGTCACAGAAAATGACTGCTCTGCAGCTGCTGGGAGGCCTGGTAATCATTATCGGAGCTACTCTGGTAGTGACATCAAAAAAGCCACCTAACGCGCGAAATAGATATCGGAAGCCGAAGGCCAGAAGCCGGAGAAAAAATGAAAGCAACTGGCCCCGGATGCAGTAAGCATTGGCCGTTATTTCTTCCGCATACGCAGTGATTTCGGGGTTATCTCCAGCAGTTCGTCATCTGCAATGAACTCCAGGCACTGTTCCAGGCTCATCTCCCTCGACGGTGTGAGTTTGGCTGCGATATCTGCAGTTGAGCTGCGCATATTCGTCAGGCGCTTCTTTTTACAGACATTAATGGGCAGATCGCCTGTGCGGGAGTTTTCACCCACCACCATCCCCTGGTAGACAGGCACCCCTACATCCACAAACATCTCTCCCCGCTCCTGGGCATTTTCCAGGCCAAAAGTGGTTGTTACGCCATCTTCCCAGGCAACAAGGGAGCCACGGAAGCGCCCATGTATCTCTCCGGAGTAAGGAGCATAATGGTGAAATGAATGGTACATAATCCCGGTTCCTCTGGTATCTGTCATTAATTCAGCACGGAATCCGAACAGCCCTCTAGTTGGGATATAAAACTCCAGGCGAACGGTGCCATCCTTCTTTTTCTCCATGTTAATCATCTCACTTCTGCGGGGACCCAGGCGCTCCATCACAATTCCTACGTATTCTTCCGGCACTTCCACAAGTAAATTTTCTATCGGTTCATGCATGACACCATCGATTTCCCGCTGGATCACCTGGGGCTGAGATACTTCAAACTCATACCCCTCGCGGCGCATTTTTTCTATAAGAATGGAAAGGTGCAGCTCACCCCGGCCGGCAACCAGGAATTGATCCGGAGAATCTGTTTCTTTGACACGCAAGCTGACATCTGACTCCACTTCTCTAAACAGGCGCTCACTCAGTTTGCGGGAGGTGACAAATACTCCTTCCCGCCCGGCAAAGGGACTCTTGTTTACCAGGAAAGTAATAGATACTGTGGGTTCGTCGATATGCACAATACCCAGAGACTCCGGGTACTCAGGGTCTGTAATAGTACTGCCGGCATTGATATCCTCCAGCCCTGCCACAACTACTATTTCTCCGGCGGCAGCCTTCTCTACAGGCACCTTTTTCAGCCCATCAAAGACATAGAGGTTTGACAGGCGTGAGTGCCGCATCTGTTCGCCTGCTCCCAGGACTGCAACCTCCTGCTTGTTGTGGATACATCCCCGCTGGATGCGCCCTACTGCCTGCCGTCCCAGGTAGGGATCGTAATCGATCATAGAAACCCCCAGCTGCAGGGGAGCCTTTGGATCGCCTTTAGGTGCGGGAATATTTTCAATAATCAAATCGAAGAGTGGCTTTAAGTTTGCGCCACTGGCTTTGTCCCCGGCTTGGTGCTTGGATTTGTCCTGGGCTTGGCCATTAGCTTGACACCTGGCTTCACCATTTGTTTCAC
>DUMY01000254.1 GCA_012839645.1 Syntrophomonadaceae bacterium | reverse complement strand
GCTGCTTTATATCCCGTGGCAATGGCAACACCGGCACCACTGCCCTCTATAAAGGGATCATAACCGGATAAAATCCTTCCCGCACAGGTGGTGCCGGTGTTGCCATTGCCACGGGATATAAAGCAGCGGTTGAGGCAGGGAGGATGGCTGAAGATGAGTGAGCTGTCAAAACTTCTCGAACACTGTTTAAAGTGCAGCCACTGTCAGAGTGCCTGCCCTGTCGCCGCCCATGATTCAGATTACCCAGGCCCTAAGATTTTGGGGCCCGACCTGGCGCGAATCAAGTGTGCCGGGGATGAGGAAGGGGTTACCCCCAATATGGAGCTGCTGAAGTTTCTAGATATGTGCAGCGGCTGCCAGTGCTGCGAGGTGGCTTGCCCCTTTGGAGTTCCTGTGGCACAGCTGATTCGCCAGAATAGAGGTTTGTCACGAGGTAAGCACTCTCTGCAGGATAAAATCTTAGCCTACCCACATCAGTTAGGTCGTGTAGGAACGGCTCTTGCGCCGTTGGTGAACACAGCTTTAAAAAACACTGTTCTGCAGAAAATTATAAGCGGAATGCTGGGTTTGGACATGGAGCAGCCGTTATCCTTTGCACCTAAGAAAGATCTGCTGCAGCCAACCTTGGGACAACCAGCAAAGCGGCAAGGGCAAACAGAGTTATCAGTTCCATCAAAGTCAGGAAAGCCATTAGATTTAGCAGAGCAATCAGAGCCATCCGAGCTAGTACAGCGGCAAGAGCCGGCAGAGATGGCAGGGCAGCAGGTACAGAATCTAGAGTGTACACAGCCGTCAGTGCCAATGACACGGTCAGAGCCGGCAGAAAAGAAGGTAATCTACTTTACAGGATGTCATGTCAACTATCATGAGCCAGAGGTAGGGAGGGCATTTATGCTAATTCTCGAGCTTCTGGGGGTCAAGGCATTGGTTTCTCAGGATATCTGCTGTGGAATGCCCATTTTGGCTGCTGGAAACCGTGAAAAAGCCTGCAATGCTTTTCAGCATAACCTGCAATTTTTCAAAGACTATGTTGATCAAGGATATAAAATTGTCACCACATGCCCCTCTTGCGGTATAGCCCTAAAAAAGATTTATGTTGAAGAATTAGACTCAGAAGATGCGCAGCAGTTGGCAAGCGCAACCTATGACTTCGCTGAGTACCTGGAGCAGTACAGCAGCTGCCTGGCAGCCCTTGTTCATCCGGTTAAAGAGCATGTGGCTTATCATCTACCCTGTCATACCGAGGCTCAAGGGATTGGCGTGTTGGGCATTAATCTAATGAGACTGATCCCCGGCTTGGAGCTGGAGATTGTGGATGGCTGTTGTGGGCAGTCAGGCACCTACGGCTTCAAGGTGGAGAATAGGGGAGTGTCGATGGCCATCAGCAAGACATTAGCGCAGCAGATAACTGCCGTTAGCCCTACTATGATTTTAACCCCTTGTGGATCCTGTAAGGGCCGCATCAGCTATGTAACCGGTATGAGGACACTGCACCCGGTTCAGATACTTAAAGCTGCAGTGGATACAGCAGGGGAAGTTTCCTAGTGGCATTAATATAAATACCAACGACTAACCACCAACCACTATTATTAGAGGAATTTTGTCTATTGATGGAGAATGTAATAGATTTATTGGCAACATTAGGAGGAAAAGGCAGGACAGGAGGGTTGCAGGCGGTAATGGGCAAGGAAATGGGTACACAGAAGCTGCACTTCCGGGTCCGGTTTGAATATAGGTTTATAGATCGCTCTTTCCGGTTGTTCAGGAAATTAAAGGATCTCAAACAAGAAGCAGCTGCTATAAGAAGAAAGAAGGCAGACGCACTTCAGCAGATCCCTAAAAAAGGCATAGATATCTTGGAGGTCGACCCTAATTATACGGTTTACTTGAAGGAAGAAGAGGGGCAGATGATAGCCTATGCCCCTGTAGAAGTTCTCTTTGATGCAGAGTCACTGGAAGATGCTGTTCCTTTCCTGATGTCAGGT
>DUMY01000260.1 GCA_012839645.1 Syntrophomonadaceae bacterium | reverse complement strand
CCGGAATGAAGTAAGCTGTTTCACCACCATACCCAACAGGGTGATCTTCACCATAATCCTTGATCGCCTTGTTGAGCAGGATATTAGAGGGAACCATTGTTGCCCTCAGTTACGCTGAAATCCTGCTCAACAAGGCGATCAAGGATTATGGTGAAGATCACCCTGTTGGGTATGGTGGTGAAACAGCTTACTTCATTCCGGCAATCAGGGCTCTCAGCGGGCCAGAAATTACTAAATTAGGTGAGTTTGTACCCGTTCTGAACAAGATGAGGGATCTAGTACGTTCGGAGCTTACTCTGGAGAATGCACTCCAGTGGGGCGAGTCAACTATTCATGCCGCAGAAATCATCGAAGCAGTTAGATATGCTACCGGTGGCCATGAAATGATGCCTAAGCCATGGACTGGCTTTATTCCTGACACTTATGTCCGGCAATGGGGTATCAAGCACGTTGACTGGACAATTCCCGGTGAGGTTGTTATCGTAGGACGGTTCCGCACCTCCGAAGACGCCATCCGGATTGTCAATGAATTGGTACAAAAGGGCTTTATGCTCTTCCTGGTTGATGAAGTTATTGAGCAGTTAATGGAGCAAGGCTATAAGTTTGATATTGATGCTTGGCCTGTCTATCCGTTGGGTAACTTTACACAGGTCATTCACGCGGTTAACTACGCCCTGCGTGCATCATCAATCTTCCCCGGTATCCCGGCGGGAGACAAATTCAATCACAGGAACTACCAGCGTGACCGTATCCTCGTTTACGTGATGGCCCTGGGCGAGCGGGATATCGTCAAGGTGGCAGCCTGCTTTGCTGCTATCTACCTTGGCTTCCCAGTCCTGGTAGACCAGCCGCTGGAAGAGGATGAAATCTGGAAAGACTGGTACTTCTATGTAGATGACTACGATGAAATGATGCAGGAAGGCATCGAGGTACGCGGGATCAAGATTACCGCTATCGAAATCGATGTTCCCATTGCACACGGCCCTGCCTTTGAAGGTGAGGCTATTCGTAGGGCAGAGATGTTTGTGGAATTTGGCGGTGGCCGTTCTACAGCTTGTGAGCTAGTAAAGATGGTCGATCAAGATGAAATTACAGATGGCAAGATAGAGATCATAGGACCTGACCTAGATGAGATGGAAGAAGGCAAAGCCCATCCTATGGGCATTGTCATCAAGGTCTATGGACGTAAGTTCCAGTCTGACTTTGAGCCAGTCTTGGAGCGCCGGATCCACTACTTCATGAACTACGGTGAGGGTGTCTGGCATATGGGCCAGAGGGACCAGAACTGGATGCGTATCAGCAAAGGCGCAAAAGAAGCAGGCTTAACACTCTATGACGTGGGTCAGATTCTATTTGCCTACTTTAAGAAAGAATACGCAGCAATTGTGGATAGACTGGAAGTAAACCTGATCACAGATGAGGCTGAAGTAGATAAGGTCCTTGAAGAGGCAAACGCGAAGTATAAAACACGTGATGACAGACTTGCTACGCTGCGTGATGATGCAGTTGAGGAATTCTACACCTGCACCCTCTGCCAGTCCTTTGCCCCGACTCACATCTGCTTTGTTTCACCTGAGCGGACAGGACTTTGTGGAGCGGTAAGCTGGCTTGATGCTAAGGCCACCTTTGAGATTGATCCAACCGGTGTTTGCCAGCCAATTGATATCACTGAAAAGAACCTGATCGACCCGGTTCTCGGCGAATGGTCCTCAATCAATGAGGAAGCCGCTGCCAGGACTCAGGGTAAAACTACTGAGGTCTGTATGTACACCATGATGGACCGCCCGATGACCACGTGCGGCTGCTGTGAGTGTATTCTCGCCTTGGTTCCCGAGTGCAACGGCTTTATGGTTACCACCCGTGAGCATAAGGGAATGACCCCGGTAGGTATGACATTCTCCACATTGGCTGGAATGGTTGGTGGCGGTAACCAGACCCCGGGCTTCCTGGGACTCGGTCGCCTCTACCTGGTGAGCAAGAAGTTCCTGCCTGCGGATGGTGGATTAGGTAGAGTTATCTGGCTACCGAAGGAACTCAAGGATGAACTGACTGACCAGTTGAATGAGCGAGGTAAGGAAGAAGGATTCGGAGACAACTTCGCAGATATGATTGCAGATGAAACCGTTGGTGAAACACCGGATGAAATAATGCCATTCCTTGAGGAAAAGGGACATCCAGCTCTCAAGATGGATCCCTTGATGTAATGTAAAGACACCAGGTTTTGGGGCCGCCTTATTTAGACTGGCGGCCTCAAATCCGGTTTCTTTAAAAAAGGAGAAAACAATAGAAAGGAGAAGTGACAATGGGTTTAACAGGACTAGCTATTTTTAAGCTGCTACCAAAGACAAACTGCAAAGAGTGT
>DUMY01000198.1 GCA_012839645.1 Syntrophomonadaceae bacterium | reverse complement strand
GATTTGAACCTCCATGGGTGCAATACCCACTAGAGCCTGAGTCTAGCGCGTCTGCCAATTCCGCCACAGCCGCGTATTGCACGTATTAAAAGATAACATGTTTGCTTTAACCTGTCAAGAAACATTTAGTCGTTGGTGACTAGTAGTACTTCTATTTGATCACCATGCTGTAGAGAAGTTGTAACTTGTGCTTCCTTTCCATTAACAAGCGTGATCAGCTTTGATGATGGACTGCCTGACTTTGCTTGTATTATATATTTGTTGACTAGGAGCAAGGTTACTTCCAAAAAAAATAATAAAAAAATAAAAATAAATGTTATATATTGTCATGATAATTTGGCACTTCTCTGCGCATACTTTATTAACAAATAAAGTTGTCTGTAAGGAGGTTTATCTTTCCATTATGCAAAAACTCAAACAGGCTTTTGTCTTGGCTGTTCTCATCTTGGTTTGAGCTTTACCGTCGGCGGCATGGTCATCAACGCCGCCTCAGGAGTTTGCCATCGATGAAGCAGATGCATTTGCCTGGGTTGAAAGTGAAAAAACAACCCTGACAGTGACAATCACAGCTTACTGTCCCTGCCCAATTTGCTGCGGTAAAAGTGATGGAATCACAAGCAGTGGTACCCGAGCCAAAGAAAAACAAACAATCGCAGTTGATCCTAATGTGATTCCTATGGGCAGTGAAGTTCACCTGGAAGGGTTGGGTACATTTATAGCAGAAGACACTGGAGGAGCCATTAAAGGAAACCGCATTGACATTTATATGGATGATCACACCCAGGCTCTGTTGTTCGGAATACAGGAAACAAAAGCCTACTTGATTAAAGGAAATCAAAGGAAAAATCTAACTCAGGATACTCTTTTATAAAAAAAAGATGCTATGGCCTCCATTCCGATTTGGGAGGCCTTAAATATTTGCTCTGTGCTGCCCGTAAACAGTATGCCTCCTGGCCTCAGAGCATCATGAAAACGCTTATAAAGCATCTTTCTAGTATCCCCTGTAAAATAAATGAGAACATTTCGGCAGAGAATAAGGTCAAAATTACAATGATAAGTGTCTTTGAGAAGATCATGGGTTCTAAATTTAATCATTTTTTTTATTTCTTCTTTAATATGATATTTATCTTCTTTTTTTTCAAAATATTCTGTTAAAATTGCCGGTGAAACATTAGCTACAGAGCGCTCTGTATAAACTCCGTTTACTGCTTTTATTAAAACCTGCTCATCAATATCTGTAGCTAAAATCAGCGGTTTAATAGCTGCTGACGACTCTCGTATAAGCATGGCAAGTGAATAAGGTTCCTCACCTGTTGCACAACCCGCACTCCAGAACCTAGGTGATGGGTTTACCTCAACAATTTGAGGAAGAATAAGTTGTTTTAATATCTCCCACTGGGATGGGTTCCTATAAAACTCGCTGACATTGATCGTCAAGTGGTCTAAAAACTTACTCAGGCAGCTGTCATCTTTCTTGATATTATTAAGATATTCTTGGTAATTGGAAAAACCTTGGGAGCACATCAAGGAATTGATACGGCGCTCCATCTGGGGGCGCTTGTACTTGGTCAAATCAATCTCTATATATTCCCCGATTGCTTTAATAAACATTTCGTATTCCATTGTTTTTATCCTTTAGAACTTGTTGAAAATATTACGAGTAGAACGAATTGTTTGCTCAATATCCCCTTCCGTATGAGCTATAGAAAGAAAAAGTGCCTCAAATTGAGAAGGGGGTAGATAGATTCCCTCTTCCAACATTTTTGTAAAAAATTTTTTATAAAGTTCCTGGTCAGCAGTTAACGCTTCCTCTAGATTAGTAACATCTGAACTGGTAAAGAACAGTGAAAGCAACGACCCCACCCGGTTTACCTGTAGAGGAATCCCTGCATCCTCTGCTGCCTCTAGGAGTTCTGTCTCCAGGTGCACAGCTCTCTTTTCAAGCTCTCTGTAAAGGTCAGGGTTCCCTGCAGCAAGGTGCTGTAGGGTAGTTATTCCCGCCTGGACAGCGAGGGGATTACCCGAAAGTGTTCCTGCTTGATATACAGGGCCCTCCGGTGCCACCAGGTCCATGATCTCTTGCCTGCCACCATAGGCTCCCACAGGTAACCCACCCCCGATAATTTTACCAAGGCACGTCAGATCGGGTTCAATTCCATAAAAGCCCTGGGCACCGCTGTATGCCAGGCGAAAACCGGTGATTACCTCATCAAAAATCAAGAGGCTCGATGCCTTTGCGGTCACCTCTCGCAGCGTTTCCAGAAATCCGGGCTGTGGCGGTACTATTCCCATGTTGGCAGCAACAGGCTCCACAATGACCGCGGCAATCTGGTCCCCCTCCTTCTGAAAAGCTCTGTGTACAGCAGCCGTATCATTATAAGGCAGCACCACGGTCAGGTTCCCGATCTCCTCCGGCACCCCAGGACTGGAAGGCACTCCCATAGTGAGTGCACCTGAACCCGCTTGTACCAAAAAACCATCCGCGTGTCCATGGTAGCACCCTGCAAACTTGACAATTTTTTTGCGTCCCGTAAAGGCACGCGCTACACGGACAGCGCTCATAGTAGCCTCTGTACCGGAATTGACCAGGCGCACTTTCTCTATAGAGGGAAGGGCATCAACAATATGAGATGTGAGTGTTATTTCTCGTTCTGTCGGAGCACCGTAACTTGTTCCTTCATCGAGTACCTTTCTGAGTGAAGCTGCAACATCAGGATGGAGGTGACCTAAAATCAGGGGCCCCCATGAGCAGACATAATCTATATACTCGTTGCCGTCTACATCATATACACGAGAACCATTTCCCTTGGAGAGAAACAAAGGATCCCCTCCTACTGCCTGGAAAGCCCTAACTGGACTGTTAACACCCCCTGGCATATACCGGCAGGCATTCTGAAACAAAACCTTTGAGTTAGTCTTAGATGTCATACAAGTGATACCTCCTGCTGTAAGGACTTTTATAAATCATAAACTATACTGGTCTTTTTAAATTCACTTGTGCTGAACAGTATCTGGTAATCATCAAGACCAGTTTCCAGAGAAATATTTTTGATCTTTTCCAGACACTTTTCCTTTGACGGGGCATGCACCATGGTAAAAATGTTGTGAGCCCAGCCCAGCGGCACTTGACGATGATAACAATGTGTTACTTCTGGGAAAGAACTCAATTTCCTCCCCATCTCCTGAATCTGTTCCACAGGCACAGCCCACATGATCATGGCATTAGCTGCAAAACCCAAGGCACGGTGCCCTAGGGAAGCTCCCACTCTCCTGATCACACCTCTTTTCAGCAAAGAGTTGATTGTTGAGATCACATCCTCCTCTTTGAGGCCAATTTGCTGCCCAATGGTATTAAATGGCCTGCTGTCCAGGGGAAGGTCATTCTGTAAGGCTTTCAGTACAGCTTCTTCTTTTCTGGAAAACACTGGTCAGCTCCTCTCTAGAAAATTTAACAGCGATCTTAAAAAGATCCTGGGAAGGAAGGCTGTAAAATTCCTTCAGTGCAGTACGCTGCTGAATCTCTGCCACTACCTTTTCCAGTTCCCTCTGAGAGGAAGCTGTTACAGTAAACCAAAGGTTATAATGGTGTTCCCTTAAATAGTTGTGGGTAACACCTTTGTATGCATTAATAATTTCTACCACTCTTTGCAGCTGCTCTTGGGGAACCCTGGCAGCACAAAGTGTGCTTGCATAACCGAGTCGCCGGGAATCAAAGATTCCACCCAGGCGGCGAATAAGACCATTTGACTTCAGCCACCGCAGAGTTTTGAAAATCTCCTGCTCGGAAATGCCCAGTTCTTCAGCGATAATGGCGTAGGGCTTGCTGACCACAGGCAGTCCCTCCTGCAGGCGAAGGAGCAATTCTACAGCAACAGGATACATTTTCTTTTCCTCTTCGCAACCATAGAGACAGTTGGGGTCCCCGTCCATGAAGTTTCCCTGACTGCTGGCGAAGGCTCGCGCTCGGCAACCGCCACAAACAGCCCGAAACTTACAAACACTGCAGTAGCCTCCATATTTCTGTGTACGTAGTTTCAACAAAACCGGGTGTTTACTCCAGATTTCAGAAAATGGTTTTTCTCGCACACTGCCGATTTTCAGATCCATATAAGGACATGGATAGACATCACCCTGGGGACCAATGATACAGTAGGAAATACCCGCCAAGCATCCCCTGCTAAAGCGGTTAGGTACCTTCAATTGTCGCGCAATTCTCATGAACTGCGGGGCACAGGTGGGTTTGATCTCCAAGGGCAGCCGCTCTTGGAGGGAGATCAGGCGCACCAGCAGGCTTTCCATCTGTTCCTCTGTAATAGTTTCTTCGATATTTTTTTTACCTCTCCCAGTGGGAACAAAAAAGAAAACATGGTGACCCCGGGCTCCTGTCTGGAGGGCGAAATCCGTTATTTTTTCAATATCTGAATAATTCCAGGGAAAAACCGTGGTATGGATCTGGAAAGGAAGTCCTCCCTCCCAGCAGTTGATGATCCCCTGACGTGTCGCCTCCCAGGCTCCTGTGACACCCCGGAAGTGATCATGCATCTTAGGATCAATACTGTCAACACTGATCCCTACCGCTGCTGCTCCTGCTTCCTTGAGCTGCTGTACCTTCTCCTGTGTAAGAAGGGTCCCATTGGTTCCCAGGACAGGTCGCAGCCCTAAGGATTTTGCCCGAGCAATCAGATCACAGAGATCCGAGCGCAGGGCTGGCTCCCCACCGCTGAAAACAACAATCTTAAAACCAGCTTTCTTGACTTCCTCAAGGAGCCTGTATCCCTCAGTGGTTGACAGTTCCTGTGGTGCTTCCCTCCCGGCATCCCGGTAGCAGTGGGGACACTTTAAATTACAGGCATTGGTGGTATTCCATGAAACAAGCATCTCTCACTCCTCCTGTAGCCAACGGGCAACATCCCTGGCATGATAGGTAATGATCAGGTCTGCACCAGCCCTTTTGATCGCGGTCATGGTTTCCATAACGACCAATTTTTCATCAATCCATCCTTGAGCTGCCGCTGCTTTGATCATGGCATATTCCCCGCTGACATTGTAAGCAGCCAAGGGACAGAGGACACGCTCCCTAACCTCACGGATAATATCCAGATAAGCCAATGCCGGCTTGATCATCACCAGGTCAGCCCCCTCCTTCATATCAAGCAAAACCTCTTCCATGGCTTCCCTGCGGTTAGCCGGGTTCATCTGATAAGAGCGCCGGTCCCCGAATGATGGAGCAGACCCTGCCGCTTCTCTGAAAGGACCATAGAAGGCAGAAGCAAATTTGGCTGCATAAGACAAAATACCTACATGGGAAAACCCTTCTTCATCGAGTTGTTCCCTAATCGCCCTTACCCTGCCATCCATCATATCAGATGGCGCAACCACATCCGCACCCGCTTGAGCATGGGAAAGAGCTGTCCGCGCTAACAGGTGGAGGGTTTCATCGTTGACGATGACGCCATTTTTAACCACACCACAGTGCCCATGGCTGGTATAGCCACAGAGGCAGACATCGGTGATCACCACCAACTCCGGAAAATGCTCCTTCAATAGACGCACTGCATTCTGGACAATACCCTTGTCGTCATATGCAGCTGTTGCCAGTTCATCCTTGCTCTCAGTGACCCCAAAAAGCAGTACAGCAAGAATACCCTCTTTCCGGGCTCTTGCCACCTCTTCCAAAAGCAGATCCACTGACAGCCGAAATACCCCCGGCATAGCCTCTACAGGTTCGCGGCAGTTGTTACCCGCGCACACAAAAAGCGGATAGATCAGATCCTCAATATGAATTCTTGTTTCCTGGAGAAGTTCCCTGATAGCAGTAGTGCTCCTCCTGCGCCGCAGGCGCAGTTGTAGGTAATTCATTGCTCAATCCGCCTCCTTATATTTACAGGTGACAGTCACCTAAGAGAAAATGTCACATTATTTCATCATTATTTCATCATTTGTCAGGTAGCAAACCGGGTCCTCTTCCCAAATATCACCTTTTACCGCTTCAGCCCTGATGCGGCAGCCTCCGCATAAG
This sequence comes from Syntrophomonadaceae bacterium, assembly GCA_012839645.1. Lineage (GTDB taxonomy): Bacteria > Bacillota > DSM-12270 > Thermacetogeniales > Thermacetogeniaceae > Syntrophaceticus. The sequence continues at coordinate 51,203 of DUMY01000198.1, read as the reverse complement.
GAGTTATACTTGCACTCACCACACTTGCCTTTCAAATGTGCCTGCTTATTCCGTAGGGCCTTCAACAGTTGATTATTTTCATCGTACCAGATCTCACGAAAGGACCGCTCCGGGAACTTGCCCAGTGAACTTGACCTCCAGAACTGGCAGGGATAAACATACCCTTGCGGGTCGATATTGGCTATTTTGACTCCAGCAGAACAACCACCGTGGAATTCCAGCAGCTGTTCCACCTCTTGGGCGCGCTCCGGAAGATTTTCCTTGACCCAGCGGTAGAGATAGATTCCATCCGCGTGGTGATCTGTTGTCAATATCTCTACCTCTACTCCTTCTCTGTGGAAATCAATTGCTTTGCAAATCAGGTAATCCACCATTTCTCTTTTTTCCTGGATTGTGAGATCTATAGAAGTGAGATCCCGGCCACGCCCGGCGTAAACCAGGTGATATAGACAAAAACGGGGTATCTTTTCATTTTTGACGAGATCAAAAACATAAGGAATATCCTGGAGGTTGTTTTTATTGACTGTAAAACGTATTCCGGTTTTCAGCCCCACTTCTTTCGCATTACGAAGACCATTGAGGGTTTTTTCAAAAGCTCCAGATACCCCACGAAAGGTATCGTGAACCGATGGGCCCCCATCAATACTTACCCCAACATAGGAAAATCCACAGGAGTTCAATTTCCTAGCTACATCAGGAGTAATTAAAATTCCATTTGTAGAAAGGGCTGTCCTGATCCCCTGTGACCGCGCTTGCTCTGCCAGTTTCCACAGATCAGAACGAAGCAGGGGTTCTCCTCCTGAAAAGATGATCACTGGGGTTTTCATCTCACCAAATTCTTTAATTAACTGCAATGCATCTGCAGTAGACAATTCCTCACTTTGAGAGCTAGGAGAAGACTCCAGATAGCAGTGGCGACACTGGAGATTGCATCTCAAGGTTAAATTCCAGACGACAATGGGCCTGCTGGCAGTGGAAAACTGGAGAAGGTGCGGAGGCACCGCCCCACAGTCTGCGGCACGAACCGCAGCTGCCACTGTCGCCTTACCGGTCAACAACTTAGTAAAACCAATCATTATTTTTCACCTCTCGCGTCTGCAATGATTGCTTCCAGAAGGCCTGCACCGGTATACTCCTCTGCCACAATATCTACAAACAGTCCTAACTCACGGGCAGTTGCCGCGGTCACAGGTCCAATGCAGGCTACACGGCATTCACTGGGAAGAGGACTGACCTCCTCACTTGCACAAAGGGACATATAACTCCTTACAGTTGAAGAACTGGTAAAGGTCAGGTAATCAATATCTGTATCTGTCATCAATCTGGACATCCATTCCCTGCTCTTTTGTGCAGGAACAGCCCTGTAGAGGGAAAGGATATCGACTTGAACCCCAAGGGACATCAAACCTTCTGGCAGAACATCCCGGGCACCATGTGCCCGAGGAATTAAAACCCTTCCTCCAGGAGGGATTAGTTCTTGCAGCCCTTCCAGAAGTGACTCAGCATGGTATTTACCCGGTATAAAATCTACCTGCAGGCCGTACTTTTCCAGAGATGCTGCTGTCGCAGGACCAATAGCTGCCAATTTACCCCTCAGGCAGCGCACATCTATCTTTTTTACTCGCAGCTGTTCGAGGAAAAAGGACACCCCATTGGCACTGGTAAAAATAAGCCAGTCATAGGAAGGAAGTTGAGAAAAATCAAAACTATACCCAGATACTGGCCGCAGCTCTATTGCCGGAAGACACAAGGGTTCCCCGCCCTGGAGGATAATCTCCTGGGCCAGTTCCCGGGCCTGGTGCCGGGGCCGGGTAATCAATACCCTTTTACCGAAAAGAGGCTGTTTTTCTCGCCACTGCAGTTTTTCCCTGAGGGCCACCACATTCCCTACCACTAAAACAGCCGGGGGCCCACAATCCTCCTTCCTGGAGAGGCCTTGAATGTTGGCCAAAGTCCCCACAACTGTTTGCTGGTCCGCTCTGGTCCCCCAACGGATCACTGCCGCAGGGGTTTCTCCACTCCATCCTTCATCAAGAAGACCACTTATAATTACATTGAGATTTTTATATCCCATCAGATAAATGGCAGTGGCTTCCCCATCTTTTTTCAGTGATACTGGACCAGTATCACTGCGCCTGTGTCCAGTAATCACATTAAATGCGGAAGCATAATCACGGTGGGTAACGGGAATTCCCGCATAGGCAGGCACCGCCACTGCTGAGGTTACACCAGGAACAATTTCAAAGGGAAAACCCTTATCCGCAAGAGATGCTGCCTCCTCACCCCCGCGACCAAAAACAAAGGGGTCCCCACCCTTAAGACGACAGACAACCTTCCCTTCACTTGCTTTTGTTACAAGGAGAGAGTTAATTTCCTCCTGGGTAAGGGTATGTTTGTCTGTTGCTTTTCCTACATAAATAAGTTCTGCATCAGGGCGGCAGAAGGTTAACATGTACTCGCAGGCCAGACGGTCAAAGACAACAACATCTGCGTGTTCTAAGCACCATAAGCCCTTCAAAGTTAAAAGAGATGCATCACCGGGACCCGCCCCAACCAGATAAACAATACCTTTCTTCTTATTCACAGGTAAGTATCTCCTTTGCGCCTTTCTCTATTAATTCTTCTGCTATATGGTAACTGGCCTCCTGGGGACTTTGTACATGGCAGGTTGTTTCCGACCTGATCACCTGACTGCCATCAGGTGCAGCAACCGCTCCCTGCAGTGTAAGAGTATCCCCCTCCACCTGTGCAAAGGCACCTAAGGGTATCTGGCACCCTCCTCCCAGAAGCTGGAGTAACGCTCGCTCGGCATAAACCGTCTGGCGTGTCCTGTAATCGTCAAGAGCAGTTGTACAGATATCTCGCATAAAACCATCATCCTCACGTATTTCCAGTGCAAGAGCCCCCTGACCGGGTGCCGGGAGACAGATTTCCGGAGGAATCAAGGAAAAATCCTCATTTTCCCGATACCCAAGGCGCATTAATCCTGCTGCAGCCAGAATCACTGCATCTACATTACCACCGGCTAGTTTTCGCAGACGGGTATCCAGGTTGCCGCGGATGTCCACAACTCTTAGATGGGGAAAATAATGCCGGAGCTGAGAGGCACGACGTAAACTGCTGGTACCAAGCAGAGAACCCGGGGAAAGCTCCTTTAATGAACAATTATCTCTCGTCACCAAAGCATCATAGGGCAGTCCGCGTTTAGGCACTGCCCCAAGAACCAGCCCAGGTGGCAATTCTACCGGAAGATCCTTGAGGCTGTGCACTGCAAAGTCTATCTCATCACTCAACAGTGCCTTTTCCAGTTCTTTTGTAAATAAGCCTGTTTCTCCCCCGGTCACCAAATCCTTAAAGGATCTTCTATCTTTGTCACCTTTCGTAGAGATAACAACCTCTTCAATCTCAAGTTCTGTGTATTTGTCTAATATCTGCTTTATGATTAGAGCTGTTTGCCGACGTGCCAATTTGCTTCCCCTGGTCCCGGCACGTAGTTTACTTCTCATCCTAACTCACCCCACCTTGGAAATAGATCGGTGACAGGGGACAGTTCTCTGTCACCTCCAAAATTGCCTAACTTCAGCTCTCTTCTCTGAGTGTTATTTAAGGAGTATGTCCCCAAAATAGAGGCTGATACCGGAAATGCCGAAAAGATATACAGCCAGGACCTTCCCCAGAGCATCATTGGCTCCTATGTTCTCCCAACTGCCTGGCATCGTGGTGCAGATGTGACAGATCAAATAGGTCTTCCAGCATCTTTCCATAAAGTTGTCCATCTCCACCACAGGCATATTCCTTTAAACGCACTGTAGGCGAATGAAGCAATTTGTTGACAATGGAATAAGCCATGCTCCTGATCACTTTTTCCGTCCTGGGATCTGCTCCTCCTAAGCGGTTAAAGCAGCGATTTAATTCTTCCTCCATAATCTCGTTCCCTTTTTGTTTGAGAGCCTTGATCGTCGGAACAACCGTTAGAGTACTGGACCAGTTTAGAAATTCATCCACAGCATCTTGAAGCATCTCCTCAGCTTTTATAGATGCTTTCTTGCGCTCCTGCATGCCTTCAAGGATCACTTCTTGCAGGTCATCGATATTATAAAGTATAACACCGGGAATCTCTTTTACATCTGGGTCGACATCCCTGGGAACCGCAATATCTATTAAAAACAGCGGACTCTTCCTCCCTTTGACAACCTGGCACAGCTGTTCAGCATGGATCACAAAGTGAGCAGCAGCTGTACAACCGATAACAATATCAGTGTTTTCCAACCGTGTTAAAAAGTGATCATAGCGAATAGCCTCTCCGCCGTATTCCTCTGCAAGATGGCAGGCTCGATCATAGGAGCGGTTGGAAACCAGAATTGTCTTCACACCGCGTGCGATAAGGTACTTTAAGGCCAGTTCCCCCATCTCACCTGCCCCAATGATTAAAACCGTGCACTCACTGAGATCCCCAAATACAGAGCGTGCCAATTCCACAGCAGCGTAACTTACCGACACCGGATGCTGGTCAATGCCAGTCTGGCTGCGAATTTGTTTTCCAAATCTAATAGCCTCCTGAAATAGGGTATTAAGAATTTTGTCGCCTGTATTCATGGAACAGGCATACTGATAGGCATCATTTACCTGGCCCTGGATCTCAGTTTCACCAAGGATCATGGAATCTAACCCAGCTGTCACCCGAAAGAGATGTTCAACAACACGCTCACAGGTCCAAATATGAAAATAACGAGACACCTCTGTTTCTGATAACTGTGCCTGTTGACAAAGATACCTTTTCAGATCACAGATGCCTTCCTGCACCCGGTGAACACTGGCATAAATCTCTGTACGGTTACAGGTGGTAAGCACAATAAAACCGTTAACAGAAGAAAATCTCTTTAGTTCTTTAACAACAGACTTCATGGTGCTGCTGCTGAACGCCAACCTCTCCCGGATCATCACCGGTGCTGTACGATGATTCATTCCAAGAGCGATGAGATGCATTCTTTCACCCGCCTCCTGAGTGACTCCATCTTTTCCTCATCCAGATCAGCCAAACTACCCGGTGGTAGGATATCTTCTAGGGCTTTGCGGCGTCGAGAAGGATCATGTATCTGTTCTTGGACAATGCAGCGCATCTGGCCAAGTAACATCACCAATTCACCATATTCCTGGCTAATCTCCTCTTCTAATTCTTCTCTAAGTCTTCTAGCAAACAAGGGGCTGTTACCCCCTGTAGTAATACTGATAGATAAAGGACCTCTTTGGATAACAGAAGGGACATAAAAGCTGCTTAACTCAGGGTTATCCACCACATTAACCGGGATATGAAGTGCTTCACAGTATTCAGATATCTTCCTATTCAATTCTGCATTATCTGTTGCACAGATTACCATGTAGACACCTTCTAGATCAACTTTCTCGAACCCGCGTTTTATATAATTTATTTTTCCCCTTTCAACTTCTCGTTCCAACTCTTCTGTTAAATGGGGGCTGACTAGACGCACATCAGCCCCACATTCTATCAGGCTTGCAGCCTTCCTGGCAGCAACAGTACCACCGCCAACCACCAGGCAGCATCTTCCCTGAAGCTTAAAAACAGCCGGATAAAAATAGCTCATCTATAAATTTCCCCTTCAATAAAACAGGCAGCAGCCTGCTGCATAATCACATAATCCTTTTGCCTGGTCCTGTGTACCCTTCTTGTTGTGCAAGAAGATCAAGGGCAATTGTTTTGACATCTTCCAGCACCCAATCTTCATGACTTACAGCCTTCTTTGCATTAAACGTCTTTAAATAGCCGTGGCACTGCTCACAGAGGTATACCTCATACCCGGGCAATTCAGCCACTTCGAAATATCTAATGCTTTTATGATCCTCATTACCGCACCAAGAACAAGCCAGGTAACGATAAAGCCACTCTTGTCCACAAAAGGGGCATATTAGATACCGTTTACCATCTTCCTGTCGTAAATAAGAAAGATTGGCCTTTTCACCACAGACGGGGCAGTAATTACGCTGCCACCCATCATCTCCCACTTCCTGAGGCAAAAGAGAAACATACTTTTCTAGAAACGGATACAAAGCCTGCCGAACAACAAAATTGAGCAGGTTCTGTTCTTCCGGAGAAAATGATAATGGTGAAGGTGAGACCTTGTGTCCATCCAGCAGAAAATCTTCAAAAAAATCATCAGTGACCCCGTCAAAAAATTTACTGATACTCTTTATCTGCTCCTTTATTTCTGGCCGGTTTCGTTTTATACAATTACAGACATCTCTGATCAACTGTAGAAAAAGATCCTTGTTAAAAACCGGCCGATCATATTTAAATAAAAACAACCCGTTTTTTCTATGCTCTTTCCAATCCTCCTCTGAAAATGAGTGTTCCAGCCGCATAACTTTTTGGGAGTAAACCTTTTTCAGGTCCTGTAGGTCAGTAAACAACTGCAGGGCTTCCGCAACAACAGAATCAATATCTGACAACTTTCTCCCCCCAATAATCGAATTATGATAGAAAAAAGAGGGGGTCCCCACGTGAACCCCCTCTCTATTTCATTTTACTTTATGCTTATGCATCATCACCGTAGGTTTCATTATACCATTTTGTATGATGGTGTTTTGCCCAACTTGCCCTGACCGTCCCGTCCCCGAACATAGCCCAAAAAGACTCTCCGGACCCGGGATGGAGTGAACCCAAGTAGGCATGGAACATAAGCTGCATCGTACCCAGAATCCAACAGATATTATGGGTGGGATAAGCTAAGCGAACCATCCACATGGGAAAAGCATGTGCAAACCACATCACAACCCCACTCAATCCGATTAATAAACCGATAATAGGAAAGAAGAAGGAGTTGAATTTCTGCCCAGCATTAACCCTATCCTGGGGCGGCATATATACCTTTAAGCCAATTAAGTCAAAGGGAAACATCATCATAAACTTAATCTCATCCTTGCCCCACGTGGCAGCCTCCTTCATCCAACCAGCAAAACTCTCGGGTTTATAAAGGAGACCGAACAAGGGAACTGCAGCGAAAGCTACTGCGAAAATTCTGTGAAATAAATTGGCTCCATTGGCCCCACCGAAGACCGGTGTCAACCATCCAAACCAATCGCTGAACATGATCAATCCTGAAAATAACAGGATAAACCAGCAGATTGTATGGGACCAGTGTGTGATACGCGCTCCTAAACTACACTTAACAACTCTTTTTTCCTCAGCCATCGATACTCTCCCCCTCATGAGCTTCTTCTTTTCCTACACCCAGCAAGCGGGTAGAGAAAAAGCTGAATACTGATACAGCCCCGGTGAGGGCGATCAACCATGGAAAATAGGGTTTGATAATGTCCTGCCAGGCGTAGATGGCAGTGGAGACCTTGGGATCGCTTTCAAACCCGTATTTTTCAGGTTCGTCAGCCAGAACATAAAGGATATTAGTACCCCCTGCCTCCTTTTCACCATAAACATTGGCTTTAGGGTATTCTGCCCTCAGCTCACCAACACGCTTCTTTGCTACCCCAAGGAGTTCATCACGATCCCCATACTGGAGAGCCCCGGTGATGCATGCCTTCACACAGGCAGGCAGTTCCCCTTCAGCAGTCCGTTCAGTACAAAGAGAGCATTTGGTCTCTTTATCGGTTTCTTTGTTATAGCGTGGTACGTTAAAGGGACAAGCAGCGGCACAATACTGGCAGCCGATACACTTATCATAGTCCCTTACAACAGCACCATTTTCATTAACAGATATAGCCTTCTGCGGGCATACCTTCATGCAAGCCGGTTCCAGGCAGTGCATACACTGACGTTTGGTAAAATACCACTCCATCTTCCCATTCTCCTCATATTCATGAAAGGAGATCATTGTCAAGGTATTGCCCGTCAGGTCCGGAACTGTCTGGTAGGTACCTTGAAATCTAGTTTTTTCAGCTGGCAGCTGGTTCCACTGCTTACAGGCAACAACACAGCCGCGACAGCCAATACACTTGCTGGTATCTACCAAATAACCTTTATTAGCCAATTACTTCACCCCCCTGTGGATATCACACAAGAATGCCTTGTACTCCGGTGTATGGGAGTTGGCACAACCGATATGGGGTGTCAGGCGGTTGGCCGGGTCACCCTTGGCCACGCCCTGGAACCCGTAATGCCACAGGACTCCAATCTCGTGGTACATTTCGCCGTTAATCTTGAACGGCTTGAAACGAGGGGTCACACAGGCAACGGCCTGGATATTGCCCCGGGCGGACTCAATTGTAACAAGATCGCCATTAGCAATTCCCTTCTCAGCCGCCAGTTCCTTGCTGATCTCCACAAAGACATTGGGCATCAGCTCTGCCAGCCAGGGAGTGTTACGCGTCATAATCCCCGCCTGCCAGTGCTCCACAACCCGGTAAGTAGTTCCAATGATCGGATACTTGTCAGCTTTCCCCTGGGGGTTCATAGGAGTATCCCAGACCTTTGCTGCTGGGTTGAAATTAACCGAAGATAGAAGATTCTCTACCGGGCTTTCCCAAGGCTCATAGTGTTCTGGGAATGGACCGTCAGCCATGGGAGCAAACAAACCGCCTTTACCGTCATCCTTCATAATAAAGGCTTTATCACCATCGGGATCTGTAGGTGCGTTTTTAACGATAAAGTCAGGCACATCAATACTTGCCCACTCGCCATTTTCCCACCAAATGACCTTTTTGTCATCTGACCATGGTTTTCCTGCCGCATCTGCAGAACACCTATTGTACACAATTCGTCTGTTGGCAGGCCAAGCAAATGACCATTTGGGATACATACCGATTTTTGACGGATCCTCGGTATCACGCCACTGCGTCTTATTGCCCTCTTCTGTGTACATACCCGAGTAGATCCAGACACCACAGGATGTGGTACCATCATCTTTCAGATCCGCAAATTTCTCCATCAGCTTTCCAGTAGTGAGATCATAACCATTGATCTCCCTCTGAACCTCATCCAGTAGTTTTTCATCATCGTGTTCCGTATAGTCCCATGTCAGTTCCTGGATCGGCTTATCCTTCGGATCAGTGCTGTCCTTATACAGCTCTCGGATATGCTTGCCGATTTCGTAGAAAAGCTCCAAATCGCCAATAGCATCGCCGACAGGATCAACTGCCTTCCAGCGAAACTGGATCCAGCGCCCGCTGTTGGTAATGGTCCCTGCCTTCTCATAGGAGGCAGCAGCAGGTAGGAAAAATACCTCTGTTTTGATTTTTTCGGGATCATTACCTGCTTCCTTCTTCCAAAAGGCCGCTGTTTCGGTCTCGAAGAGATCCGCAGCTACCATCCAATCCAGTTTTCCCATTGCTGCTGTTTCTTTATTGGCATCCGGGCCACTCACATAGGGGTTGGCACCGAAAATAAAAACACCCTTGACAATATCCTCATACATGGCCTCAAATAAGCCTATATGGGTGTAATTGCGATCAGCTCGCCGCTTGGGAAGATAATCATAACAAAAATCATTTTCCTTAGTTGCAGCATCACCGAAATATGACTTCAGCATGCTAACGAGCCACTTAGGGGTGTTTACCTTAAATCCGGCTTTAGGAGTTTCCTTTTTCAGGTACCCATCCAAATTCACATATGCGGCATCATTTGTTGGAGCACCCATATATCCCGTCAAGACATGATTAAGCAAGCCCATATCACAGGCACCCTGTACGTTGGACTCCCCGCGCATGGCGTTGACTCCACCACCGGGGACCCCGATATTGCCCAGCAACAGTTGGAGAACAGCGAAAATTCTCACATTCTCGGAACCAACCGAATGCTGGGTGGTACCCATGGCATACATGATCGTACCGGTTTTATCCGGAACACCTGTTGCCCCATAGGCTTCCGTCACCTTGAGGAAGAGATCCTTCGGTGTCCCAGTGGTCTTACACACAGTATCCACATCATAGCGTTCATAGTGTTTCTTCATCAATTGAAAAACACAGCGTGGATTCTTCAAGGTAGGATCCTTCAATGGGTTTCCTTCGGCATCTGTTTTATACTTCCATGTACTCTGATCATATTTGCGCTTTTCTGGATCATAGCCGCTGAAAAGCCCATCATTAAAATCAAAACCCTCATCAATTAAAAAGGGAGCATTGGTGAAGTTTACTACATAATCGTGGAAGTAGAGGTTATTATTAATTATGTAATTGATCATACCTCCAACAAATGCTATATCTGTTCCTGAGCGAAGTGGTGCGTAAATATCAGATCTCGCCGATGTTCTACAAAAGCGTGGATCGACGTGAATAATTTTAGCCCCCCGTGTTTCTTTAGCTTCCATTAACCATTTAAATGACATGGGATGGTTTTCCGCTGCATTGCTCCCCATAATCAGAGCGCAGTCAGTATTCCTCAAATCAACCCAATGGTTTGTCATTACACCTCTACCAAACGATGGTGCCAGACCGGCAACCGTGGAGCCGTGTCAGAGGCGTGCACAGTGCTCGATATAAACAAGACCAAGACTGCGCCCTAGCTTAGAATAGAGATAACATTCTTCATTATCTAGGGCCGCCCCCCCTAAGGTAGCGATAGCATCTGTTCTGTTAACTGGTATCTCTATCTCTTTTTCGGCACCAGCTTCATCTTTGGATTTAACTTTTTCCGTTGTGATAAATGTCTCATCCCGGGTCTTTTTGACCCTTTTAGCAATCTCTTTAAAAACCCAATCCCATTCTTTTTCCTCCCAATGGTCACTGTACGGTGCCCGGTAAAGGGGTTTGCGCATTCGCCGCGGATTATCGTGGAGCTGAAAAACTGATGCTCCCTTTGCGCATGTAGAACCCTGGTTTATCGGGTTATCGGGATCTCCCTCGGTATTAATCACCTTACCATCTGCAGTATATACAACCAGACCGCAGCCACACCCACAGTAAGGACATATCGTAGGAACAGGATCAATATTCTTAATCCTGAATTCCCCCGCATTTGCCATTGCAGGTGTAAGATCAAAGCCGAGGACCGGCAGGGTAGCAACCGCGGCGCCGGAGATCTTTAAGAACTCGCGCCTTGTTACTTTCACCGCGTTCCTCACTCCTTCTAAATTAATTTAATCATGAGACATATCCCTCCTGTTTCGTCAAGTTTCACCCCCCCCCATACAAAAAGCTCAAGTATACCCCTCAACATACCCACATTTATATATCACCAAATACTATTTCTCCATTCTTCAATAAATTCCTGCTCTTACACATTGTAAATCTTAATACTTAACTCTCTTCACCCGCTAGTTTTCTAAATTTTGCGTTCTTTTTTTTTGTAACCACCTTGGCTACTAAGATACCGGCTTCATAAAGAATTATCATGGGTGCAGCCATAATCAACTGTGATATAGGATCAGGACCGGGTGTTAGTATAGCGGCAAGAATAAATACAATTACAATGGCATACTTTCTGTTGCGAATTAACCATTCCGGAGTAACCACTCCAATATTGGTAAGAAAGTAAACAACCAACGGAAGTTCGAAAATAAGACCAAATGGAATCAAAAAGGCCAAAGTAAAGGAAAGATACTTGCTGATTGTAAGCATGGGGTCGAATTCACTAGCCAGTTTAATGAGTACAAAAACCGCAAGTGGAAAAACAGTATAGTAGGCAAAAACAACTCCAACTGCAAAAAGAATAATAGAAACTGGTACGATTTTGTATAAATATTTTCTTTCATGGGGGTAAAGTGCCGGCACGATAAAGCGCCACACCTGCCAGAGCAACACTGGGGCAGCGATAACCGTACCAGCGATCAGTGCAATTTTAAAATAGGTAAAAATACCTTCAGTTATAGCAGTATAAACAGGTTTAATTCCCTGTGCTGCCAGAGGTTTGGTGATAATAGCCACAATCTGTTCAATAAAAGCAAATGAAATGATGCTGGCAACAGCAATAGCGATCAATGATATAATGACTACTTTTCTAAGTTCCTCTAGGTGCTGCAGTATGCCCATTGCTCGTTCATCTTTATCTGGTGCACCATTGTTTTTCATGATAGTCCTCCTGAAAGGTGGTTTAGTAGTTTCGGGTTCCGATAAAATCGGCAAGTGCTACCAGGATTCTTCGTGGCGGTATATCCGGCAAACAAAGGAGTTCCTCCTTTGCCTTCTGGAGGTAGCGCTCACACAACCTTTGTGAAGCCCTTAATGCTCCAGCACCCTCGATCAAAGCAAAGGCATCCTCCCAATCACTTTCCTTTTTATGCCCTTTTTCAATAATTGTTTGTAGCTGCGGTCCTCTTAACTGATCCTTTAGGGTATAAATCACCGGAATAGTAATAATCCCCTGTCTCAGATCACTCCCTACCGGTTTGCCGAAGACCTCCTCCGAACCTGTAAAGTCAAGGATATCGTCGGTGATCTGAAAAGCCATTCCCAGATAATAACCATATCTCTTTAAATGCCAAGTAAGATCTGAGGGAGCATCCCCGGCCAAAGCACCGATTGCACAGCAGGCAGAAATCAACAGTGCTGTTTTACGCTGAATTCGTCGCAAGTAGGTCCGCAGCCCAATATCGGTATTTCCAATATTATTGATCTGCTCAATTTCACCTTCACACATTTCCAGGCTCACACCGGCAAGTACACGAATAATATCCTGGTTGCCATATTGGGCAACAATTTTGAGGGCCTGGGCAAAAAGGTAACTTCCTGTTTGAAGTGCAATGGGGTCCCCCCATTGGGCGCATACAGTTGGAAGCCCGCGACGGGTAGCAGCGCTGTCGATAACATCATCATGTACCAGTGTTGCCATGTGGATGAGCTCGATGGCCACAGCAAGTTGACCGATAGCCTGTAGATCATATTTAAAGAACTTCCCGGATAGGAGCACAAATGCAGGCCGCAGCCTCTTTCCTCCTGCTTGAACCAGGCGTTCCGATGACTCACCCAATATAGTTGGTGAAGCCCTGGCATACTTATGAAGCTCTTTTTCTACGTAAGCCAGATCACCGTGTATTTCGTCCAATATTATTATATCATGATAGGACATTTAACCAACCACCAAGTTAGATCAGTTTAAAAAACCTATAAATAAATTTTCTGCATAACAAACAAAAAACCTTTTTTCATTGATATGGCATTCAATGATTATCTATCACTGATCATCAAAACCGTATTCTCTCCACCTAGACGTCACCAACTCCTTGATCTTGTCATTCATGACAATTTCATCGGGCCATTCTCTTTGATGCCCTTCCCCGGTCCATTTTTTGGTGGCGTCAATTCCCACTTTTGAACCATAGGCAGGCAGAGATGAGGCATGGTCGAGAATCTCCAGTGGCCCGTCCACAATCATAAAATCCCTTTTGGGATCGGTGTTATTGTAGACACGCCACCAAACCTCAGACATGTCCTGTACATTCACATGTTCATCCACAACGATGATCATCTTGGTGAACATCATCTGCCCCATCCCCCAAATGGCACACATGATCTTTTTTGCCTGGCCCGGGTAGCGCTTCTTGATCGACACAACAGCACAGTTGTGGAAAACGCCTTCCAGCGGAAGATTCATGTCTACAATTTCCGGCATGAACATCTTTAAAAGGGGAAGAAAGATCCTTTCGGTTGCCTTACCCAGAAAACAATCCTCCATAGGAGGCTTCCCCACTACAGTGGCTGGGTAGATGGCATCCCTCCGGTGAGTGATACAGTTAATATGAAAAACAGGATAAAAATCAGCAAGAGAATAATACCCCGTATGATCGCCAAAGGGGCCCTCCATGCGCTCCTCATCTAGATCCACATACCCCTCCAGGATAATCTCTGAGTGGGCAGGTACTTCCAGATCCACGGTAATACATTTAACCATTTCCACCGGCTGCTGGCGAAGAAAGCCGGCAAATAGCATTTCATCAATACCATGAGGAAGTGGAGCTGTAGAAGCATAAATGGTCGCGGGATCTCCCCCCAAGCTAACCGCAACCTCCATACGCTTACCTAACTTCTGGTGAGACCGATAATTTTCCGCTCCGTTCTTGTGGATATGCCAATGCATCCCTGTAGTTCTTCCGTCAAAAACCTGCAGACGGTACATTCCCAGGTTGCGTCCACCTGTTTGTGGATCCTTTGTAAAAACCAAAGGTAGAGTAATATAACGACCGCCATCACCAGGCCAGCACTGCAGTATGGGAAATATGTCTAGGGTGGCTTCCTGACCACGAAGAACCACCTCTTGGCATGGGGCATTTTTAACCAATTTTGGTGCCCAAGAGCCGATCTCGGCAAGTCGTGGCAAAATCTTAAATTTGTCCCAGAACCCCCCCGGCATATCCTGAAGCTGTAGGAGTTCTGAAATCCGTGCTCCAATTTCATCAAGGTCTTTAACACCTAAGGCCAGTGCCATTCTTTCAAAACTCCCGAAGGCATTGATCAAGACTGGATAGGAAGAATCCTTTGTTTTTTCGAAGAGCAGCGCCGGACCATTCATTTTGCTGATACGATCAGTAATCTCCGTAATCTCCAGCACCGGGTCTACAACGGCACTGATTCGCTTCAGTAAACCTTTCTTTTCTAAAACTGCAGTGAATTCACGTAGATCACGATAAGCCATAACAGTCCACCCCACAGTTTTGTCATTTGCTTTTTGGCAAAAGCAGTTATCATACACTGCAACTATTTAAAATAACTCTCCGCGCAAAAAACTCCAGTTCCCTTCTACTCAGGGAGTTGGGCAACAAGGACAGAGCTTGAAATCCCTCTTCCAGAAACTCATCTGCAGACAGACAACTATATCCCTTCTTGTGCACACCGTAAGCAATTCCAAAAGCAGTTCCAAACTCTTTCAACAATAACTGCTCTTTTTTGCTAGAGCCGGCAAAGACCCCTCCGAGGGCACAACTCTCTCCATAAAAAACCCCGTACTGCTTGTAAAGATATTCCTTAATCTCATTTTTGCCAGGTTCAGTTCTCTTCAGCCTGTAACCTTCTTGTCTAGAAAAACCTTCATTCATTGTAGTTATCAACGCGGAAAACTTCTCTAACAGGAAAATGTTCTCTGATTCATAGATCAGATGAAAAAGATGGCTACACAGATAATCACCTGTTAGAACAAACATCTGCTGCTCTTTGCAGCTGAGTTGTCCCGCCAGGTTGAGGAATTTGGTTCCCAGATATGTTAATTCCATAAATATTGCCGGCAGGTGTTGATCTCCTCTTTTTGAAAAAAGGTGTCCACTAAAGAGCACCATCCCAGGCGGGAGCAGGAATTCATAATCCAACGGCTGCATAAGTTGTTTTAACAAAGACCTGCCCTCTGGCCGCAAAGTAGCCTCCAGCTTCTTAAAAACCACTCGCAGTTCTCGCTCAATAGGGTGCCATAATGGCGGTAAATCCCGTGATAAAGGGAAAACCTCTTCCTCTAGTAGTAAGGGGTTCTCTTTAGAACAAGAACCCCTATCTGTGAAATATTCGTTATTATGAAAAGTCACTTCACTATTTGCGCTCACAGTAGTCTAAGCAACTCCTACTTTCTTCAATATCCCCGCCGGGTCTACAAATAGCTTCTTCATCCCCAAAGATGTTGGATTTAAACCTAAGGCTAATCCTATTAACTGGGTGAAAAAGGGTATGGGCATCCTATAGCTAACACCATATTTTTTCTCTACAGTTACCTGCCGCATATCAAGGTTTGCCTGGCAGAGCGGGCAAGCAGCAACAATACAATCCGCACCTGAATCCCTGGCAAATCTCAGGATATCATTGCACAGCTTTGTACAGTGATCCTCTTCTGTTACACCAAGTGAAGCCCCACAGCACTCGGTTTTATAAGGCCAAGGAATTGGTTCTGCCCCAAGAGCCCTAACAATGTTGTCCATTGCTTGGGGATTTTCAGGATCATCAACAAACTGCATTACTTTAGGTGGCTTAACAAAAAGACACCCGTAATAGCAAGCAACCTTTAGCCCTTTCAAGCTTTTCTTTACTTTCTTTTCAATCTTGGAAAGGGTATCAGGATTTGAAAAAACATCAATATAATACCTTAATTTAACCTTTCCGGTATAGGGCCGCTCCAATAGGGAGTTTACCTTCTGTTTCAGGTCATCATCCCGTCCAAGTTCGTATTCTACAGCGGCAAATCTAGCATGGCAAGCTGCACAGGGAGCTACAATTTCTGTTACAGGTAATGTTTCGGCTAAAGCCATAATCCGGGCTGGTAGAGCTAGAGATAATAGATGATCTGTCATATGTGCTGAAGATGCCCCACAGCAGTTCCAATCTGGCACTTCAAGAAATTCGATGCCTAGTGCATCTGCTACCGCTTGGCTGGACATCCCATACTCAATACCACCGCTTTCTAATGAACAGCCTGGATAAAATGCATACTTTGACATTTATTTCCCCCCCTGTATCGTCTTATCAAAGATATTTTTCATTTCTCTACGTCCCTTGATCCGGTGGGGAAACATTGACGCTTTTCCTTTCAGCATGAGCGGTAACCCAAACTGCATGTCCTTCATAAAGTTACCTGTCTTCGAGTTGTTCATCATGGCCATACCCGCTTCAAAAAGACGACCAAAGCTCCGGACCGTCCACAAAAATGATTCATTGAAACTGAGCACATACTTTGCCTTGTCGACATAACCCGCTCTAATTGCCTCCTGGCGCAGGGTATCCATCACCCGGGCAACGTCAATATCTCTAATACAGCGGGTTGTACAGGTACTGCATCCCATACATACCCAAATTGTTTGAGATTTCAATACCTCTTCCTTCATTCCCAACATCAGCATCCGGATAATCTGGTTCGGCGGGTAATCCATTGCTGTACTGCCCGGGCATCCACCAGAGCATTTAGCACACTGATAGCACTGGCGAATATCCTGTCCGCTCTCCGCAATGACCCTATCCGTAAACGACCGATTATGATCCATTACCTGATATAAGTTTACCTCGCCCATCGCGACCCCCTCTTAAAAAGCATATAATCTCTCATAAAACTCTATTCTCCCTTTTCTCAATAATTCCTCCTTAAAAACAAAAGATTTTTGGTATTAATCTTCAAAATAGTATTTCTCCATGATTGAGAGTTATAATAATGGGGTTTTCCAGACTATAGAACTAAGAGCCAAGAATATAATAAGCCTTACACTGACCTTGTAAGGCTTATTACCTAACCCTTCTGCATATGATTTAAGCTTACTAAAATAAATATCTCCCTCCTATTGATTGACAGCTGCCCTGGGGCCTTGTTCCATGATACCCCTTCTCATTTCTGTTGCTGTGATATGTTCAGCCTGAAACATTTCTGAGAGACACTTGCAGGCATCCCAGGGATTTACCTTTTCCCCGCATGTAAAAACATCAACTGCTGCATAGCCTAATTCAGGCCACGTATGAATTGCCAAATGGGACTCCGATATAACTACCACACCACTTACCCCTTGAGGGCTGAATTTATGGAAGACACTCTCTCGAATCTCTGCTCCTGCAAACAGGGCCGCATCGATCATACAACCTTTCACTATCTCCATGTCATTCAGTGTTTCAAAAGTACAACCATAAAATTCAGCTAATACGTGACGCCCCAAAGAGTTGATATTTGTCATTTCTCAACCTCCCTTGATATTGTCTTTTTATCAAGCCTCTTTCTCTATTTTTTCAAAATAATCTTCTTAAATTTTAGCACCTCACGGTGTTTTGTCAACGAATTATTTTAAGATTCACCAGGTGCGTTTTCTGGCCGCTGTTTGCATCCTCTAATGGTGGCACTTATAAGAAAATAGATGATCTGAAGCCGGAGGTCAGATGTTAGGCCGGAGGTCGGAAGTTTGTAGGAATTGCCTCTCGCCGTTCCGTAAAAATGTGGGATGTCAGAAATTATAATGAAGTTATTTGTTCCCGAAGCACTAAGTAAAACAATGTTGCAGCAGGAAATATAATGGCTGTGGCAGCTGCAACAATTCCCGAATCATTAAAAATTAAAGCTGTAAAAGCCCCCAGCACCCCTCCGGTAAGACCAGCAGCTATAGCCGGGTTTTTTGTTAACAGACGCTTAAAGATCCCCACAGGACGATAAAAGAGAATCCCTAAAGCCAACAGACTGCTCAAAAGCACTCTCGTCCATATTGTGTACTTGATTAACTTATAGTTCATAGCCAGTTTCCTGATAATCACTTCTTTAACCGCTAATAAACCAGAGGTCTGAACAGAAAACGCAAACTGGCCAAAGTGTGACCGCATTTCAAGTGGCCTCATGTAGTCTATAATAAAGACACCTCCACCTAATAAGCCTATAAGAGAGAGGCCGATCAAGATATCCCGCGGGCGCACCTTAATTTGGAATAAACGCAAAAACGTGTAGCCAAAAGCGATCAACGAAGCTACAAAACCGCCAAAATTACTTCCCCACCAAGGGGCTCCTAAAACAATCAACACGGAAAGGAAGAGAGCACCAGCAACAAAATACTGTACAGCCGGGCGCTTTTTTAAGCGTGTGACTAAGAGTGATACCCCGGTAATGGTAGCCCCCATGAGTACCCCCATGTACTCGTTACCGATCCCATAAAAACGCGCTCCGCCCATAGGATCATAGCTTAACACAGAAAACCTTTGTAAATGCCCCCCTGATATCGTATCAACCAGAAGAGCGATAACTGTAGCCAGGCAGAGAAAAATCAAGGAATCATAATTCTTATCCCTGGCAAGCCAAATACTTATCAAAACTAACACAACATCGATCACCAAACAAAGAACCATATATAACCAAAGATCGGTAGTGTCTGTAAGACAAGTCAGGAGCAAGGTTATCGGTACAGCAATAAGTGCCAGCAGCAGGGGACCCAGATAATTCCCTTTTCGCGGGTCAAAAACGAGAAAAAAGAGAACACTGGCCAGCACTATAAGATGAAGGAGAACATAGCCTTTTACCAGTGGAGGGCGGAGAAAGGATGCAAAAACTGTACGCTTTTCAATATTTTGCATCTCAGCTAGGTTATTTTTCGTCGGTTCAACATGCCAGGGTCTGCCAATATAAAGGGAATCCGGTGCCACTTGTAAAAATGAGCCAATACTAGGAGCGATATCTAATAATGTGATAACCCCCGGCTTTCTAGTTGTGGGCGTTAACAGCAGTCCCTCTTTTAGATCCTTCCCTTGAGCACCTATAAAGCCAAAATACCTTTTATCGCTGTCTTCCTCCATTGTAGGAATTGTTGTTGCAACAAGACAAAGGCTTTGTGATAAATCGGTTTTTTCCATCAATAATCCAATAAATTCATTATATTCACGTAATATTTTTTCTCTCTCTTGCAAGTATACACGGGGAGTAAGATGCTGTCTTTTATGCTCGAGACGGGCGAGATCACCAAGATCGATCACCATAAAATCTGTTTGTGAATATAGTTGGAGGAATATTTTTTTAAGTTTAGGGTAATTTGTGCGATGCCCCAAGGGATCACTGGGATCATAATTAAGGACTTCTTCAGAAACATTTCCGCAGTCAATAATCCCTTTGCGGTCCATAGCGATTAAGGCTGCAGAACGATTGCTCAAAGGAACCCCAGGCAAATCCGAGTTGCCGATGGCCGCTGTTTTGAGCCCTTTACTATGCAAAGCATCCCCTAAAGCACCTGGTTCCGCTCTGTTTTGATCCTTTTTGTTTGCCCACTGGATGGAAGGTAGATCTAAAACAACGAGATTGCCCTGCTCAGGTGTAAACCCTGTCCGTGCCTGAAAAAGCACCAATGGATCCTCACCCCGGATATTTTCCCGGGGACCAAAAACAAGGGGTTCTGTACCGGAACTCAAGGCAACCCGACCGGCACTAATGGTTGCAGCAGCATTCTGTCTGTTTCGCGCCCCGGCAGTATTGGTGTTTAGGAGAGCAATACCTCCCTCTCCAAAAAAATTATGTAGATGTGTTAATTCCGTTCTATTTAAATCATCCGCTTTTAAATAATCACAGATAACAAGAATTACCTTGCGCTGCTCTGTTTCACCACCAGAAGCCCAGGCTAATGCCGGCATTAAGGAACATAATATTACCAGCAATGACATGAATATTTTTGTTTTTAATAATTTATTAAATCTCTTCTCCGGCATTCTCAATCCTCTTGTAAAACTTTTGTATAAATTTCCTTGGTCCTTTCTATCATACGGCTGCATGTAAAATATTGTACCACCATTTCCTTCCCTTTGCTCCCTAAAGATGTGGCCATTTCACGGTTTTTAAGCAAAAAAACTAAAGCTTCTGCTAAAGCCTCCGGATCCCCCGGAGGCACCAAGAGGCCTGTCTTCCCAGAACGTATTATCTCCGGCAGTCCCCCAACTTCACTAGCAACCACAGGGCGACCTGAGGCCAGGGCCTCCAGGCAGAATATTGACATCCCCTCTCTAAGGGATGGGATTACAGCTATATCAAATACCGGCAGGAGAGAAGGAATGTCGTGGCAGAAGCCATAAAATATTACCCTCTCCTCAATTCCCAGTATTCTGGCTTGCTGCTGTAAGGAATCCTGGTCTGGTCCATCTCCCACTATTAAAAAATAAACCGTGTCATACTTTTTGTCAATATGATGTGCTGCTTCCAGAAGATATTTAATTCCTTTTGTTGGCTCTAGCCGAGCCACAGTCCCTATAACTGGTACATCTTCAGGGATTCCTATTGATGTTCGCAGCATACCCGCGTCGGGTAGAAACAAATCCGTATCGATGCCATTATAGATCACTGTTGTCTTCTCCTGCGGGAGCCATATATAAGTCTCCAGTTCACGTTTTAAGGCTTCAGAAACTGTAATGGTATGGCTGACGGCCATTCTCATCAAAGAGGCCTGCAAGGTGCGTAGGACAGTGGAAAACGGAAGTGTTGTATTGTGCATGTTGTGAATGGTTGCCACTACTTTCCGGCAGCGTGCAAGCAGGGCGGCGGCCTGCCCGATTATTCCTGCTCTAACACCATGGGTATGCACCAGATCTATTCTTTCATGGCTTATGATCCGGGCAAGATAACAGATGGCACGCCAGTTTTGCAAAGGATTGTTGTCCTCATCAAGCTGTATCATAAATGTCCTACGTGTGAAGGGACGTAAAACCATAGATAAATCACTGGAAGCAGGTACAGCCAGATAGAGGTCAAACCTGTCCTCTTTCAGTCCCTGAAACAATATTTCCAGGTGTTTTTTCATGCCCCCTTGGGCGGGTCTAATCACATGAAGAACCTTAGCTGTCAATAAGAAACCCCCAAAAAAGAAAATGCGAGGTTTCTCCTCGCCCAAAGTAGATGGTCAGAGTGGCGGGACTTGAACCCGCGGCCTCTAGCTCCCCATGCTAGCGCTCTACCAAACTGAGCTACACCCTGAACAATATTTAAATGTCTTAACTATTGTAGCCTTACCTGTTTTCAATGTCAAGTTCCAGATGTCCACAACCTTGTATATACAGGCAGGACCGCCCTCGGGTCACATTTTACTCGAAAAATTCAGCATGGAGGGCACCCACTGCCTTGATAGCTTGGTCCTCTTCGATGATACAGGATACTTTGATCTCCGAGGTGCTGATCATTTCAATATTGACACCCTCTTTGGCTAAGGCTTTAAACATGTTTGCTGCCACTCCCGGATTGGTAATCATACCGGCTCCCACTATAGAGACCTTGGCCACCCGGTCATTATAGACAAAACCCGATGCCCCGATTTCCTTGACAATATTCTCCACTACCGGGAGAGCCTTTTCCAGATCACCGCGGGTTACGGTAAATACAATATCGTTCCTGTCGTCACGCACCCATCCTTGAATGATCATGTCCACATTGATCTGTTCACTTGCCAAAGAGTAAAAGATGTTCCTGGCTATACCTGGACGGTCAGGGACATCAAATATACCAATTTTCGCAACATTTAAGTCATGGGCAACCCCACTGACAGGCTCACAACTTTCCACTGATTTAACCTCCCCTACAAGTGTCCCTTCACATTCGTTGAAGCTGGATCTTATTGAAAGAGGGACTGTATAATTTTTAGCAAACTCCACAGCACGTGGCTGCAGGACCAGGGCTCCCAGGCTGGCTAATTCCAGCATCTCATCATAAGAAATAAAACGAAGCTTCATAGCTTTAGGAATAATCCTGGGATCAGCTGTATAAACACCGTCAACATCTGTGTAGATCTCACAGAGATCCGCTTTCAGAGATGCGGCCAAGGCAACAGCTGTCGTATCTGATCCCCCTCGCCCAAGTGTGGCAATGTCCCCGGCATCTGTCATGCCCTGAAAACCGGCGACAACTACAATCTTATCCTGATCTAATTCCTGTCGAATCCGTTCAGGATCAATTTTTAGAATACGCGCTCTAGTGTGGGCATTATCTGTTGTTATACCGGCTTGGTACCCGGTCAATGAAATAGCCGTGTGCCCCATTTCGTTAATTGCCATAGCTATTAGCGCAATAGATATTTGTTCTCCGGTTGTGAGGAGCATATCAATTTCACGGCTGCAGGGATTGGCAGTAACCTTGCGTGCCAGATCCAGCAGCTCATCTGTGGTATCCCCCATTGCGGAGACCACTACAACCACCTGGCTTCCCTTTTCTTTAGCCTGCACTATACGCCGGGCGACATTTTTAATTAGCTCGGGATTCGATATAGAAGAACCTCCGAACTTTTGTACTACAATTCCCACGAAAAAGCCTCCCCCAACTTGGTAATATATTCTGGTTCATAGTTGCGCTTGCTCTCTTAGATGCGCCAGGAGTTTCCTCTTTTGAGCAGTTATCAGCAGCATCGTCCACCCGATCCCACTGAATGTTTAATATTGTGCATCTGATATATAGGTTCCCGTTAAACATGGTTCCAAATGCAGAACCCGTGCTGCAATATTTCTAGATCGGAATGCATCAGCAATTATTCCCCCGGCTTCACAATCAGGAGGAGTCAAAGCAATCACAGTAGGTCCTGCTCCACTTAAAAAGGCTCCATAAGCACCACTTTCCAGAGCGGCCTCAAAGGCGTCAATCAACCCCGGCACTAGCTGGCACCTGTATGGCTGGTGTAAGCGGTCATGCAGTGCTACCCGGAGCAGTTCCCAATCCCCCTCACGTAAAGCCGTCACCAGCAAGGCAATCCTACCTAAATTATAAACAGCATCTTGCAAAGGGACCTGTTTGGGTAAAACACTTCGTGCATCAGCTGTAGATACATTAAAATCAGGAACAACCGCAGTAATCCGCAGTCCCTCTTTGGGGATCAAACGTGTATACATATAAGATTCTTCACCATTGGTGACAATTACTACTCCACCCAAGAGAGCAGCAGCCACATTATCTGGATGCCCCTCGATCTCTATAGCCATTTTTAAAATATCCTGGTCAGAAAATGGGCTTCCCGCCAATATATTAGCTGCCACCAGACCGCCGATAATGGCTGCGGCACTGCTTCCTAGTCCACTCATGAGAGGTATCTGGTTTTCCAGATAGAGTTTATATCCATGATTACTGTAACCCGCGCTGAACAAAAGGGAGGAGGCAGCACGAGCAGCAAGATTGCTGTTGTCCCGGGGAAGTAAAGCCTCCCCCTCCCCTTTTACTTCTATTAACTGACAGTCACCATCCATCTCTTCCAGGACCACAGTATTGTATAGGTTCAGTGCCATACCAAGCACATCAAACCCTGGCCCCAAATTAGCAGTAGTAGCAGGTACTTTAACAATAACCTGTTTCCCCATTTCATAGCCACCTATTTTTATAGTTTTTTTAGAGAATATCATAGCTTTTTAGGATTTCTAAAACTGCATCTTCTTGTGCTGGAATTACCTTGGGCTTTAAATGACAGGTTTTGATAGTTGTATCCGGATCCTTTAAACCATGCCCCGTCATAATAGAGACAACCCGAGCATCTTGTTTAAAAAAGCCTTCCTGGACTAGCTTGATTACCCCAGCCAGAGCAGCAGCAGATGCCGGTTCCACAAAAAGCCCCTCAATTCGTGCAACCAACTGATAAGCAGCAAGAATATCCTCATCTGTGACCTGGTCGATGCGTCCCTGTGATTCCTCAACAGCTGTCTTGGCTTTTATCCAACTGGCAGGATTACCGATCCTAATAGCTGTGGCCACGGTCTGAGGCTCCGGAACCACCTCACCTCTGACAATAGGAGCAGCACCTGCGGCCTGGAAACCGATCATAGCAGGTGTTGAGGAAATACATCCCGCGTCCCTATACTCTTTAAAGCCCTTCCAATAAGCTGTAATATTACCCGCATTACCTACAGGAAGAGCCAAATAATCCGGCACAAAGCCCAACTGGTCACAGACTTCAAAAGCACCCGTTTTCTGCCCTTCAATCCTATGAGGATTGAGGGAATTAACCAAGGTGATTGGATGTTCCTGGGTAATCTTCCGCACAAGTTGTAGAGCAGCATCGAAATTGCCCTTGATCGCTATAACCTCCGCCCCATAAATCAACGCCTGTGCTAACTTTCCCAAAGCGATATAGCCATCAGGTACCAGAACAACACACTTGATCCCAGCCCGGGCGGCATAGGCTGCTGCTGAAGCAGAGGTATTTCCAGTTGATGCACACATCACAGCTCTGCTCCCGCTTTCTACAGCTTTACTTACTGCAACGGTCATGCCGCGATCCTTAAAGGACCCTGTGGGGTTCTGACCTTCAAATTTCAAATAAAGACGGATTTTAAGCCTTTCTGAGAGGCGTGGGGCAGGAAGTAAAATTGTATTCCCCTCATGAAGACTTATAACCGGTGTTTGATCTGTTACTGGTAAAAAAGATCGATAATTGTAAATTATCCCTTGCCAATTCATGTTCTTGGTTCCCCCTCAACACGAATAACATTTTCAACAGAACCTACAATGGGAAGCCCCTTAATAACAGCAAGGGCATCCTGCATATCCTGTTCCAAAACCTGATGTGTAATAAGCACTATCTCAGCCCTTTTTTCATTGTTTGCAATAAGAGTTCTTTTTTGTATCACCGAAGCAATACTCACCTGATGATCGCCCAACACCCCGGCAATGCCCGCCATAACCCCGGGCTTATCTTTAACAATAAGACGAAGATAATACTTAGTGTGAACCTTACCAATCGGAAGTATTGGCTTGTCTAAATAACAGCCGCAGGGGAACCGGCCGGTACTGCCGCTTTCCAGGTTGCGAACGATCTCCATGAGATCGCCTACAACAGCACTGGCAGTGGGCATTTGTCCCGCTCCCTTACCGTAAAACATAGTCTCACCTACGGCATTTCCACAGATATAGATGGCATTGAACACACCATGCACAGCTGCTAACGGATGATGCTGAGGAAGAAAGGCAGGATGAACCCGTACCTCGATCTTCCCGTTATGGTCCCTGGCAATGGCCAGCAGCTTGATCACATACCCCAGTTCTTGGGCATAGTTAATATCTTTAGGAGTGATCCTGGTGATCCCCTGCACAAAAACATTTGCCGGGGTCACCCGGGTATTGAAAGCAATTGAGGCTAAAATAGCAATCTTGCGTGCAGCATCATCTCCTTCGATATCAGCTGCAGGATCGGCTTCTGCATATCCTGCCTCCTGAGCAGCCTGTAGAACTGTAGAAAAATCCACATTCTCCTCGCTCATCCGAGACAAAATATAATTTGTGGTTCCATTAACAATCCCGATCACTTCTTCAATTTTATTTGCTGCCAAATTTTCTTTCAAAGTGTGAATTACCGGAATCCCCCCGCCGACACTTGCCTCAAAGTAAAAATCAGCTTTTCCGGCAGTCGCGGCTTCAAACAACTCCTTGCCGTAAGCCGCAACAACATCTTTGTTCGCAGTAACAACATGTTTCCCCTGATATAACGCTTCCCGGATATATGTACGAGCCGGTTCAATTCCTCCTAAGAGTTCGATTACAATCTGGATGTCAGGGTCATTTAATATCTCATCAATATTCTTTGTCAGAACCTCTGGTTGAATCTCCAAAGCCAAGGCCTTTTTTTGATCCAGCTCCAATATCCTCTTAATCTCCAGCCTTTTTCCGATTCGCTGAAAAATCTGAGAGGCGTTTTCCTGGAGCAGCTTGTACACTCCTGTTCCAACAGTACCTAAGCCTAGGAGCCCGATACCGATAGAAGAATCTTTCATGGACATCCTCCTGTATTCATAATGCAACTATAGAAATAATATACCGAAAACGTTCGCTCCTGCAAATGTCAAGTCCTGCTTTTCTACAGAAAAATAAAAAAACGGTCATTATTTAGACCGTTTTTGAAAAACCTAGATGATGATACAGATCAGGCCACCGCTCCCCTCATTGACAATACGCTGCACCGTCTCCTGCAATTTCTCCTGGGCATTATCCGGCATGCGGTGCAGTTTGTTTTGGATGCCCTCCCTTACTAAATCGTGGAGCGATTTGCCAAATATATCCTTCTGCCATATTTTGATGGGATCATCTTCAAATTCCTCCAGCATATAGCGGACTAGTTCCTCACACTGTTTTTCCGTACCAATAATCGGGGTTATTTCTGTTGTAATATCTGCTCTGATAATATGGAGAGAGGGAGCGCTCGCCTTTAACCTTACACCAAAACGATTCCCCTGCCTGATCAGTTCAGGTTCTTCAAGAATCATCTCATCTAAACTCGGAGCTACTACCCCATACCCCAATTCTTGCATCTCTTCTAACGCCGGTGCCATCTTTTCCAATTCTGATTGGGCTCTGCTCAGATCCCGCAGCAGTCGTAGGATATCATGCTCCCCACTTACCGAAAGCCCACTTTCCTCCTCAAGCACCCTGAAAAACAGGTCCTCATGGGATCGGACTTCTATATCAGCAACACCTGTTCCCAGGTTCATCTCCTGCAGCAGTGCTACTGCCACGAACTCACTTTCCCTGATTTTCTCTACAGCTTGATCAATATCTCGCAGCCTATTCACACTGGCTACAGCTTCTTTGATAACCTCTTCCAATTCTGAGCGCAGCCAATGAGTACTACCCAGTTCTTCCACCCAGAGTGGTAAATTGATATTGACCTCCTGGACCGGAAATTCATAAAGGGCCTCCTGGAGGATATTCAAAATATCATCATAAGACATTTCGGCACAGTTGATAGCCAGGACTGGCACATCATACTTTTCCTCCAGGTTCTGTACCAATTCGATGGATTCATAGGCTTCAGGATAAAGAGTATTAAGTATGATAATAAATGGCTTGCCTAGCTCATTTAGTTCTTCGATTACACGCTCTTCGGCATCCAAATAATTATCCCGGGGTATATCCGTAATAGAACCATCGGTCGTAAGCACAATCCCAATTGTGGAGTGATCAGCAATTACTTTTCGTGTTCCGATTTCTGCTGCCTCTTGAAAGGGGACAGCCTCTTCAAACCAGGGTGTCATCACCATGCGTGGCCCGCCCTCTTCCTCCTCATAACCAAGAGCGCCATCAACAGTATAGCCAACACAGTCGACCATTCTTACCTTCATCTTGAGTCCATCCCGGATCACAATTTGGACGGCTTCCTGAGGTATAAATTTCGGTTCCACAGTCATAATCATCCTGCCGGCTCCACTCTGCGGCAGTTCATCCACTGCCCGCTCTTTGTCACTGGGATCCTCGATATTAGGCAGAACTAACAGCTCCATCAAACGCTTGATAAATGTTGATTTGCCGGTCCGCACAGGTCCAACCACACCCAGGTAAATGTCCCCACCTGTTCGCTCAGCAATATCCCGGAAGATACTGAGATTTTCCATGGGCAACCCCCTCCCTATTCTTTTTTATGCAAGACAATCCTTATTCATGCACAAAATTTAATCAATACCAGGACTACTTATTCCGGAAAATTACCATCATAACTATTTATATGCCAGTCAATAATTGGTATTACAAGGAAGGGGGTTTTTAATAACGAAAAGAGCGGCCTTTGTTAAGCCGCTGCAATATGTTCCCAGGTGACACTCACCTGCTTCTTTTTCCAACAACAAACAACCAACTACCAACTACCAAGTTGACCTCCGGCTTCCGACCTCTGTTTTTCATCTATTTTCTACCAAAAGCGAATACGGGATTCAGTACCATCCTGCAGCCGCCTGATATTCGGCAGGTGTCTGACTATAACAAGAATAGGAGCGGGTACAGCAAAAATAAAATAAACCCAGGGCACACGTAATATCAATGCTATGATGGGAACAGCAACTGCACCAATAATTGATCCCAGGGAAACATATCCAGATACAAGAACAACAAGAACCCAAACCACAAAAGCAATAAGTACAACCCCCGGCATCAAGGCAATGAGTACCCCGGCCCCGGTAGCAACCCCTCGCCCCCCGCGAAAACCAAGAAAAACCGACCAGTTGTGGCCGACAATCGCCGCAAGACCTGCTCCTACACCCCAAGAAGGTCCGAAAATATTATTGACTATCAGTACAGGTATAAAACCCTTGGCAACATCACATAAAAGGACAAGCAGGCCCACTTCGGGACCCAAGATGCGAAAAGCGTTAGTAGCCCCGATATTTCCACTGCCGTGGCGGCGCAAATCAACCCTATTCCTCCTGCCAATCATATAGCCGCAGGGAATGGAGCCGATTAAATAACAGATAAACACCATCAGAATAAAATACATATCTTCCCCCCCCCTATTCATTTTTCCGGGGATCGCTTTCTACCCCGGAAGACAAGCCTGACAGGTGTCCCCTCATAACCGTATGCCTCTCTAAGCTGCCTCTCCAGGTAGCGTTTATAAGAAAAATGAACCAGCTTCGGGTTATTTACAAAGAAGACGAAGACCGGTGGTTTTGTGGCAACCTGGGTAACATAGTAGAACTTAAGACCACCTTTTTCCACAGCCGAAGGAGGATTCAAGAAGACAACCTCACTCAACCAGGAATTCAGATTTCCTGTGCTGATCTTTTTGTTCTGCTCAAAGTGTACAAAATCCACTTGGGACAGTATCCCCTTCAACCCTTCCCCAGTCAGGGCAGAAACAAAATGTACAGGAGCATAAGAGATAAAACTCAATTTGGTCCGGGTCAGATCCTCAAATATTCGCCGCCTGTTCTTAAGATCGGCTGTTAAGTCCCATTTGTTAATTATTATTATAACTGCTTTCCCGATTTCTTCAATATATCCTGCAATTTTCTTATCCTGTTCTACAACACCTTCTGTGGCATCAAGCACCAAAAGCACCACATCTGCCCGATCGATAGCACTTAGGGCACGGCGCACTCCATAATACTCTATGCCTCTGGATACCCGACTGCGTCTCCTGATCCCGGCGGTATCTATTAGAATATAAGAGCTATCATCTACCTGAAACTTGGTATCAATGGCATCCCGGGTTGTTCCCGGGACATTACTGACAATTACCCTTTTTTCACTGAGCAGGGCATTAATCAAAGATGACTTACCTACATTCGGCCTTCCTACAACGGCAACCCGTACACCTTCTTCATCCTCCCTAAATGAGGTCTGGGGAAGCAGAACAACAATTCTATCCAGAAGCTCATCTATATTCAAGCCGTGCAGGCTAGAAATAGGAACAGGATCACCCAGCCCTAGCTTATAAAATTCGTAAGTATCCTCCTGTTTATTAAAATCATCAACCTTATTAGCAGCTATAACTGTGTTTTTATTACTCTTCAACAAAACCTGGGCCACCTGAAGGTCCTTCGTGGTAGGGCCCACTTGCGCATCCACAACCAAAACTATAACATCAGCCTCTTGGATAGCAGTTGTCACCTGCTCTTCTATATGGTCGCGGAAATCAGCGTCATTCAGAAAAAGCCCTCCTGTATCGATCAGGGTAAAGGGATGATTATCCCAATCCACATCCCTGTAGAGTCTGTCCCGGGTGACACCTGGCTTATCCGCAACAATAGCGGACCTTCCACCTGACAGGCGATTGAACAGGGTAGACTTCCCAACATTTGGCCTTCCCACCAAAGCAACAACAGGTTTTCTCATAACCGGATTCCCCCTAACATGCAGATATGCTCAACCAGTGCAGCAGCAGTAGGATCAAGCAGATGAAATACGCACCCGCTCTTGCGTTCAACCTCAGCAATGCTTAACCCATCAAGAAAAAGAGATGTACCGAGGCGTAAAAAAACACGGGGTACCAGAACATCTTCCCCCTGGACATCTCTCAACCCCCATAGAAGATCTTGTCCGGTTAAAAGACCGGTTACAGTTATCCAGGGGCCAAAAAAGGTGCTGGGAATACTAATTATCTTCACATCCAGATTTTTAATCATCCGCAGCCGCTTAACTACGGGAAAAAGGACGCGCCCCCCGTCCTTGGAGGTGGCAAGGAACAAACGCTGCCACCTGTGCACTTTTCTCGGCAAAAGAGGCCTTAATTTTCGAAACTCCTCATAGAAAAGCCGCGCTTGCCCGATCCCATTCTCCAACTGTGGGAAACCGTCATATTCTTCATAGGGAGGAAAGGGAAATCCAGCTTTTAAATAAAACTCATCAGCCAGATAAATGAACGAAACCCCATTTCTCCTGCGAAACAATTTCTGATAATTACTTAACTTGTAGATCAGCTTTTTGCTTTCCTGCGGTGTTATAGAGCGCAAATAGGGAAGATGCTGCCGGAATTTGGTCAGCCCGACGGGCACGATCCCTACAGATGCCACCTGTGGCCAAAAACTGGCCAGATCGCTGATGGTTCGCTCTAAAAAATCCCCATCATTCCAATCCGGGCAGAGCACAATCTGAATGTGCATCGTAATACCTTCTTTAGCAAACTGAGAGATCTGAGCCAGAACCGGTGCAGGTCTTTTCAGCCCCAACATCCTCCCCCGCATTTCTGGATCTGTGGTATGCACGGAGATATAGAGTGGGCTCAACTTTAAGTTTATAATGCGGGCCATCTCATTCTCTTGGAGGTTCGTCAAAGTGATGTAATTGCCATGCAAGAATGACAGCCTGTAGTCATCATCTTTTTCATAAAGAGTGGAACGCAGGTGGCAAGGCAGTTGATCTACAAAGCAAAAGACACATTTATTGCGGCAGTTTTTCACACCATCAAAACAATCTGTTGAAAATACTATACCCAGGTCAGTATCATAGCCCTTACTGATATCATAGGTGACAACCTGCCCATTCAGCTGGCGGACTTTCAAATTTACATTTTCTCTAGCACACAGGAAACGATAATCAATAATATCCCGGGGCCTAATCCCATTGATAGAAAGCAGCCGATCGCCTCTACATATACCACATTGAGCGGCAGGTGATCCCGGGACAATGTTTTCCATGAAAATACCTGATTTTTTACAACTTTTCACGTTTTTAGCTCCATCTTTTTTAACCATTATCATTTAGCAGAGCAATTTAGTCAAGAATTCCTTCCCGTAGAGAAGTTTTAATAGTATATACTTCCTGGCGGCTTTTTTTTATAATATTATGTAATCCTATTTTTATTAGCCGGTAAGCTCCTGTTTTAGATAAAAAATAATTTTGTATTTTGCGGACACATTTTAATAACAAAGAGGATGGCTGTTGTGACTGAACAATGCATAAACAAACCTGGGGAATCTCCATCAGGATTCGTGTTTCTCTTAGTATCCGTGCCATAATCTCCGGTTCTCTGCCTGCACCAACCAGATAAAGCTCATAGTTATCAGTTATTCCTAAACGCTGTATTGCCCCAATTTTACCGGAAAAATCCAGTTCCGTCACCCATTTAACCAAATCCTGATCCTTTATTTCCGGGTTAAGGTGAAGTCCTGCCAGCAGCAGTGATAAAAGATCGTTTTCCGGACATATATAAAACAACACACGGTATTCCGCAAACGATGGTAAGCATCTATGCAGTGCGGGTTCCTTTTTAACTGCTTGTAAAACATCCTCTGCAATCTTTACCAGGAAGGGATAGGCTATCTGTGTCCCATAAAGCACAATGGGTCTTCCTAGAGAAACCAGGTTGAGGCCTCTAGAGAGAAACCCTCCGATAACCATCAACGGATTAATAGGAAATGTCGTGTCAACAGGGCGTATCTCTTTTCCGCAGTTGAATAATTCAGCAATTTTATGCAAAAAAATAGTTGTATCAGGACCAGCTGTACGTTTTCCCAAAACAAAGACTTCATTCCCCAAAATATCACGCCCAATAAAGCGGAAACGCCCGTGTGTCACCGATTGATACTGGTCATAATGAGGAACTCCCAGGAGTTCAGCGGTCTTGGCAGTTCTCTTCCTGGACAACATCCCCAAGTGTATCCCTGCCGCAGTTACTGAAGAGTGTGAGCCACCATAACAGTGATAAATTATTTTGGCCATAAACAATTCCTAGTGGTTGACAATTATAAATACCCCATTTCCCAGGTCATGAACCATGCCATTCAAAATCCTGCTCAGATAGAGGGCAATTCTTTCCTGTTCCTCCTGGGAGGAGGCATTAAAAACAGGCGCACCCCCGGAAACCAGTTGGGGTTCTTGGACTATTACAGCTAAAACAACTTTTGTGAGTTCTGTTTTCACAACCATCACCTAATCTGATGCAATCCGTCCTGCCTGGGCATCCAGGGGTTTCCTGGATGCGCTTTCCAATACAGGGGTTCTTTCGATAATATTACGAAGGCATTCAAAATCTTTTTCCAGGGGTAAAACAAACAGGCCAATAGCCCCGGTATCTATATTTTTCCTGGCCAAAGGCATAAAATCCGGTTCTCCAATATCTCGTTTCGTTCCCAGGAGAGCCGCAGCGGTATGAAGAATCGCCTGGCGCTGCCCCACATTATGTAGGATAGCTCTGCCATTGTCATCCTTCGGTTTAATAATTACTGCCAACCCTTCTGCCAGTATTTTTTCTCTTGCAGGAGGAAACCCGACATTCATAATAAAGATATCTTCAACCATCAAGATAGGTCCCTGAAAATGCAAACGCGCTGCAACTACTTCTGCAATATCCCCAACTACTCTACCGGTTTTAAGAAACTGGGATGCTGTAATGATAATGATTGTAGCAGCTACAGCAGAAAGCCAATCCAACCAAAAGATAACACCACTTATCAGGACTGCAGTAAATATTGTTAAATAATTCCTGGCTTCAAATGTCCGGGCGATCCCCTCTATATAATCGATGCCACGGGGTACAAGTTCGGTTTCTTCCAGTTTTGTCAGGGTCTCTCTTTCCATGTTTCTCACATTTCTAAATTGTTCAGCAGCCAGAGCCAAAAAAGTTACGGCTGTATATTGTTTGAACAGAAGGGCCGGAATGAAAACCGCTCCAATTAAGGCAGCAATAGATCCCAGTGCCACATGTGTGATTAAATCATGAGGATAAGTAGGGTACTGCCTGTAGTCAAGGCGCAGCATAAATAACCTGGCCAGCACACCTGCGGCCAGGCCACCAATAATACTTGTGTGATAAAGCACTATTTTCGCCTTATTCCTTTCTGTTTATTTTGGAATTTATCCTAG
This sequence comes from Syntrophomonadaceae bacterium, assembly GCA_012839645.1. Lineage (GTDB taxonomy): Bacteria > Bacillota > DSM-12270 > Thermacetogeniales > Thermacetogeniaceae > Syntrophaceticus. The sequence continues at coordinate 17,869 of DUMY01000198.1, read as the reverse complement.
AGAACAAATTACGCACCTGATCTACGGCTCCTTCAACACTTCCAGTATTCATATACAGATAACCGAAAAGTACCGCGGCTATCAGAAGAAGACCCCAAATAACCGCCCTCCAGGCACCCCTACTTTCAGGTCCTTCAGCAGGTGTCGGAACCCTTGGACTGATACCTAAAACCTCAGGCAATGCCTCTGCAAACAGAGCAGCTCCACGCTGTGCAGCCTCCCGGTAATTGGTATGAGCACCCACCTCAATAAGCATGGACCGTGGAGCTAAATCCTGGTTGAAATCACTCTTAGCGATCAGAATACCCTGTACAACATCTGGATGCTTCTTATCTACAGCAGTTTTAAGCTGTTTAGCAAATTCCAGGTTAGCTTGAAAATTGGGATTCGTTCTGCCCACAACAAACTTAACCCTGGTGATATCCTGCCCCTTCACATTTGCTGCATAAACCTGCGGTGGTACTGCATCGCGGTGTATATCAAAAAGAGCATTCGGTCTTTTTTGCAGCAGTTCAACCGCAGTGCGCCGGGAGCGGTAGTAAGCGTTTATATCATGTGGGTCATGGGGCCTCCGACTGTGATTAACTTCAAAGCCAATATCACGCAGCTTCTTATCCAAAACCTTCCCCACTTTAAAGATACCGCCGTTGGCATAAATACTTTCAGCCCCATCGGATGGGATATAAGACTCATCACTGTGAGTGTGATAGATCCCGATAGAGGGAGTGCTTCTTCTGGCTATCAACTGTGACCAAATAGAATTTATAGGTGGAGAAGCTATTTTTGCTTCGGCTTCCTTCCCTAATAGACGGGCATGAGCATTGTCCCCTTTTATTGATGTAATCTGATAACGCATATTTTTTGCAGAAATAAACTCATCACCCTTGTTCAGAATACGAGCTGTATAATCAATAGGGTTTTTTTTCTCATCAATTATTGTGTAATAGCCTCCATCGTTACGCTCAGTCTCGATCATGGAAGTAATAGGATTTTGAGGCTGTGCCGAGACTGCACTGGCACCACACAAAGTTATTACAAAAACAATACTCAATCCCATTAGGTAACTAGCTATTCTCCCTCGTATCATCTTTTTCACCCTCTTCCTCTTGCTGTGTCTTATCAGGAGACAAAGGTCTTAATCGTTTTAATAATGCCGGGGCTTTACCTCTTTCAGCCGGTCCCCCCTGGAGCCGCTCCCTGGTTTCTCCAATAAACTCTGCCAAGAGCACCGCCAGGAGGCCTGCGATTACAATAGCATCAAAGGCTCCTCCCCCTCCGATAATCACCGCACCCGGGATGCCCTGAATCATAATACGCATGTAGGTAAACACATCAAAGAGGAGAATACCCATTGTAGCAGCAATAAATGCACTGCGTCTTGACCTACCTATCACATAGGCAACAATGCCACCTACTAACGGATAGAGATAGATGGGACCCATAAACATGCTTTCCGGTTCCGCGTTAAGGAATCGTCCTGCCAAATAGATAGCTACAGCCGTAGCAATAATCCCGATGGCAGCTCGTAGCCTCTCTATATTAGTTGTCCTGACTACCAGGTAACCGGCCAAAATTAAAGGAACCAAGGCCCCTCCAACATTGAAAGATGCCTCGATCCGCGGCCCCCGCGGGAGAGGAATATTGATAAAACTTCCGATAATTAACGCTGCTATAACCCCTAGAGCTGTTTTATCAGAGAGCCTTAATTTATCCAAAACTCGCTGTGCAACTCCAAAATAAATAAGCAGTGAAATAATTAAGAGAACTATTGTTCCTATTGGTACCCGCGGCAAACTACTTCACTCCCTTCCCATTGCTGAACAGAAAAACAGGCTATTATCTAGTTTTCGTTATCGGTTTTATTTCACGACCAATTTCATTAAGTTCCCTTGAAAAACTGGAAACAGGTTTCCCCTTGTTGATCCCATCGGCAATCTTACGCAAACGGGTTACCAGATCGGGATCAGCAGTTACATTGACTGTTTTTAAATTGGGTTCTGAGGCTTTAACACGCCTGGCCACTTCCTCCTTAATTTTTGTTGCTGCTGCCTCTTCTCTGCTTTCAAGATCCAGACCAATAAATGCTGTTTTATCAGTAACGACCACTACAACTTTTTGAACACCGTTTACTTGTGTGACTTTATCAGCAATTTTCTTTGCTCTCTTCTTATCCGGTGTCGTCATCTTCGTCTTGTCTGTCGGTGTAGGTGCAGTTTTTGTAGGGCTTGGAGTAGGTTTACGAGCCGGTGTACATCCACTGATCAGACAGGTGCTTAGAAACAGGGTAAGCAAAAACCCTACTAGCAGTTTTTTCAAATATTATTCACCTCCTTTCTTTTCTTAAAGTTTCACATTTCGTGACCTAAAATACCTGTCAAGATTAACCATGCCAGAAAACAAAAGAAGACCTGGCATTTTGCTTGCCAGGTCTTACTCTTTTTATGATATTTTATTGTTCTTGTTCCATATTGAGGGCGATATGAAAATCATCCCTGGTATTGATATTGAAAAAATTCTTCCCCCCACCATACTCTTGCAGTTCTTTTTCCGGGATGTATTTAAGCCTGATGTGAGGATAGAATGACTTTACCTGGTATTTTTTATTGATGAGGGAATCCTCAATATGTTTAATACATGTCTTTCTATAAACTGCAGCCAACGGCTCCGGGTACCCCTTAATCACAGGTACCACTGCATCATCACAAACCTCAGTCTGCTCAACCATGTAGCGCACAATATCAGCATTGATAAAAGGCATATCACAGGCTGCAACATAATTCAGGTCACAAGGTGACGAGATTAAACCTGCATGCATCCCGCTCAAGGGACCCTTCCCGGGAATAATGTCCATAACCATTTGTACCCCAAGTGTCTTGTATTGTTCCGGTGTATTGGTTACTAGAATGATTTTTGGAAGAACAGAAGCCAGCACATCCACTATGCGGTCAATTAACCTCTGGGATGCGATCTTGACCATGGCCTTGTTTTCTTTAAAGCGTGAGCTTTTTCCCCCGGCCAGTATAATCCCTGCAGCATCCATTCCATCACCTCATGATTGAGGCATAGGAACAGGTTTTTCCGCGTACTTTCCACAGCCATACCGCTTGGCACTCACGCAGTTACTAGCAACATTGCAGCCAGGATTATATTTTTTTGATATTTTTACATAATTAAACCTTCCAAAGACCTGTTTCAGCTCACCACCCATACAGCCAGGACACGTAACCTGATCTTTATCTTTGATCGCTACCAGTTTGGTAAACTCTTCCCCACAGTTTTTACATACAAAACTATATACCGGCACCTGTTTTACCTCCCCATAGCTTTATTTTTCAGCTTTGGACAACAGATCACCGAACACCTCACCCAAATTGACCCCTACACCAGAGTTGGAGGTGTGCGATATTTCGCTGCCCCCCTCATTGATTCCCTTGTCTTCGGCCTCTTGGGCATCCTTGATGCTTAGGCTAATTCTCTGGTCCTGTTTGTTGATATCCAAGATCTTTACCCGTATTTCATCCCCGGCAGTTACAACATCCTCGGGTTTTACCACATGGTAATCCGCCATGCGTGAAATATGGACAAGCCCCTCAACACCTGGTTCCAACTGTACAAAAGCACCAAAAGATACGGTCCTCATCACTTTACCCGTAACAATCTCTCCGACAGTATAGTTCTCATCAACTTTATCCCAAGGGTTGCCCTGAACTTGCTTGAGGCTTAAGGAGATGCGCTTTCTTTCTTTATCCACTGAGATTATATAAACCTCTATTTCATCCCCCTCTTGGACTACATCACTGGGATGCTTAACACGTCCCCAGGATAATTCGGAAATATGGAGAAGCCCGTCTACCCCTCCTAGATCCACAAACGCCCCAAAATTTGTCAGGTGCCTGACAGTGCCCTTTCTAATTTCTCCTGCTTCAATTGTTTCCCAGAGCTCCTTCTGGGCTTGTAGAAACTCCTCCTGAAGAATCGCCTTTTGAGAAAGCACTACCTTAGCTTTGCTGCGGTCAAACTCAATCACACGCAGGCGTAATGTCTTATCCAGGTATTTATCCAGATCGCCGGCATAACCGCGCTCAATCAGTGAAGCAGGTACAAACCCACGCACTCCATGCACATCCACAAGAAGCCCGCCTTTAACTACCCGGACAACTTGACCAGCAAGTTCTGTCTTCTCCTCCATGGCCTTCTCTAGAAAGTCAAGGGCCTTGGCCCTGTCTGCCCGCTTTTTGGAAAGGATCAGGTGCCCCTCATCATTATCGACACGAAGGACATAAACATCCATGGTATCCCCTACCTCGATGTTTTCCAGAACATCATCAGCATTTTTCATAGCTAGTTCACGGCGCGGGATGACCCCCTCTGACTTTCCTCCAATGTCGATCAGGACTTCATCATCGCGCACCTGTACAACTGCACCACTGATCAGATCCCCCTGCTTGATTTGGCGGGGTGCCGCCATATCCAGTTTCATCATTTCTTCTTGATTCGGTTCTTCTTGTTCTTCTTGATCCGGCTCAGATGGTTCAGTTGGCTCAGATTGCCCTGATAGCTCTGTTGGCTCATCAGTCGGCTCATCTGTTGGCTCAGATGATTCTGATGGTTCCTCGTTTGCCACAGGAGCATCCTCAGCTACTGCTTCCGGTGTAGCATCGACATCAGCCTCTACTGCACCCTCCTCTACATTCTCCAGTTCTTCATCAAACATCGTCATTCTCTCAATAACCTCCTCAATTATCCAATCTGGGGTCGAGGCCCCAGCAGTTACCCCTACTACAGATGCTCCATGCAGCATTTCTGGCGTCAGTTCATCTGCATCTTCGATATGATACGTTGGTACATTATTTCGACAAATCTCCACCAGTTGGCATGTGTTAGCACTGTTTTTACCACCGATAACAATCATTATATCGGCTCGCTGTGCAGTCCCGGCGGCTTCTTCCTGTCGTGCCTGACTGGTGTGACAAATAGTATCAAACACACGCAGTTCCTGGGATTTGCCCAGCATATTCCTAATAATATCAAAATATTTAGACCGGTTTTGAGTGGTCTGAGCCAGGACACCGACCCTTTTATTATCTGTTTGAATCTTTTCTAGATCGGTGAGGGATTGTATTACAACTGTTCCTCCACCAGCCCAACCTAGTATTCCCTGAACTTCAGGATGATCTTCCTGTCCCACAATCACAACCTGATATCCACTGCGAACCAGATCAGCAGCTTGCCGCTGTACCCGCTTTACAAAGGGACAAGTAGCATCGATAAGGCCAATGCCCATCTCTTCTGCCTGTTGAAAGACCCCTGGAGCAGCTCCATGAGATCTGATTAAAACTTGTTGCCCAGGTACAGAGCTCAAATCCTGTATTACCTCAATTCCCCGTTCGCTTAAAGAGTTAACAACACAGGGATTATGAATAAGTGGCCCCAGCGAATATATTTTTTTACTGGTCGCCAGAGCTTTTTCTGCAAGTTCCAGTGCTCTTCGGACGCCGAAACAAAATCCGGCTGTCCGCGCACGAACAATTTCTCTTTTAATTATTTTACCCCTTTCTTAGTTTTTTCGGCAATTATGAATAAATTCCTGCTAATTTATATCGAATTATCTATTAATTCCTGAATCTTTGACATCATTATATCAGCATCTGCCTGAAAATCTCGCTTTCCTGTCTTTTTAACATAGAAAGTTGAACCCACTCGAACATGAAAATAAGGGAATAAATTGTTGCCAAACATGCGCTGCCTGCGCTGCAGGGCAACAGGGCAGACAGGAGTACCGGCTTTACGAGCAAGAAACGCTGCTCCTGGCAGAGGAGGAAGAATCTTCCCTGTTTTGCTCCTGGTCCCTTCGGGAAAAATACAAACAACATTCCCTTCATCCAGCAGGGCTAGTGCCCTCTTAAGGGAGGAAAGATCAACACGATCACGACTAACCGGAAAAGTCCCCATTTTTTCAATCACAAAACCGAGTACCGGGTAGGAAAACAATTCACTCTTTGCCATAAAGTGTACCTTTCTTCCCAGTGCACTGCCCACCACAATCGGATCCCAGTAGCTGGTATGGTTTGCAATAACCAACACAGGACCCTTCTGTGGAAAATTATCTAGCCCTTCTACTTTCCAACCGCAAAAAACAGTAAAGAAAAAACGGAAAAGGCTGCGACAAAAGCGATAAAACATCGCGCTAACCCCCTCCGTAACTTTCCAACATCTTCTCTATTACTTGTTCCACTGTCAAATTCGTACAATCAATAACAACCGCATCTGGGGCTTTCTTTAAAGGCCCTATTTCTCTCTTACGGTCCATCTCATCGCGGTAGGTTAGTTCGCAACAAAGCTCTTTCTTAGTCCATGACTTTCCTGCAGCTCGCAGCTCCTTTTCCCGTCGCGCCAACCGCACATCCAGTGATGCAGTCAAGAAAAACTTACACTCAGCATCCGGTAAAACTACAGTACCAATGTCCCGTCCCTCCATGACCACTCCGCCCGCCCGGGCAAATCGCCGCTGATACCAGGCAAGATGCTTACGCACTGGTGCCGCAGCAGCTACTTTTGACACCTGGCAGGAAACCTCTTTTTCACGCAAAAAGGGGGAGACATCCTCACCGTTGCACCAGAGGTTAACAGTACGATTCTTCGAAAATATAACAAGCGAAAACCGGATATCTTTTACCAAAGCATCCAGTTCCGCTTCATTTTCCGGATCAATTCCTGTTTTCAAGGCGAAATACGTTACCGCCCGATACATGGCACCTGTATCAACATATAATAAACCCAATCTACCTGCCAACTCTCTGGCAACTGTACTTTTCCCGGAACCAGCCGGTCCGTCAATTGCAAAATTCGGCTTGCGGGACACTTACCTCACTCCCGCATCATTTTAACATAAATTCAAACATCTTGCTAGTTTTGAGCATCTATACCTGCACCTAACTTTCTAAAAATATCGGAAAAAGCGGGAAAAGAGATATTCAGACAACTGGCATCTTCAACAATGGTTTCTCCCCGAGCTATAAGTCCCGCCACAGCCAGTGCCATAGCAATCCTATGGTCCCCCCAAGAATTTACCCGGGCACCCTGTAGTTGGCCACCTCTGATCCGCAAACCATCCGGCTTTTCTTTGAGCACTGCTTTCATTTTCCGCAGTTCGGTAGCTATTGCCTGCAAGCGGTCGGTCTCCTTTACCCGTAGTTCATCCGCATCTCTGATTACTGTCTCCCCTCGTGCTGCTGCTGCTGCAACAGCCAGTACAGGTATCTCATCCAGCACCCGGGGGAGCAGTTCACCCTCTATGACAGTGCCCTCCAGGTCTGCGGACTTGACGAGCAAATCAGCCACCGGTTCCTTATTCCAGAGCCGCATATCCTGTATCTGGATGTCTGCACCCATCATTTTCAGCACATCAAGGATCCCGGCCCTGGTTGAATTGACTCCAACACTTTGGATCATGATCTCACTATCCCTTACCAGGGTTGCAGCAACTATCAAAAAGGCAGCCGCAGAAATATCGCCTGGCACCTTAATAACCTGCCCTTTGAGCGTTTTTTTACCCGCAAGCTGGATAACATTCCCCTTTACTTTCAAACGTGCCCCAAAGACCTGCAGCATCCTTTCGGTATGATCTCTGCTAGGGAGAGGTTGGATGATTGTAGTTGTCCCGGATGCATTTAAGCCGGCCAAAAGAAGCGCAGATTTCACCTGGGCACTGGGAACAGGAAGAGTATATTCGATTGGTCGAACTTCACAGGTTCCTCTTATGGCAAGTGGAGCATATCTGTTTCCAAACCTCCCCTGGATCTGTGCACCCATCATCGACAATGGGTTGATTACCCTGTCCATGGGACGCTGGCATAAAGACTTATCCCCTGTCAATACTGCAAAAAGGTCCTGCCCCGCTAACAGCCCGAGCAAAAGGCGTATTGTGGTTCCCGAGTTCCCGGCATCTAAAATCTCCTCCGGTTCTTGGAAGCCATCCAGACCTCTTCCTATTATTCGGATAAACCCGTCCCTTTTTTCTACCACAACCCCAAGCCTTTTCAGACACTGTAGTGTTTGAAGGCAGTCCGCTCCCCATAAATAATTATAAATATCTGTGGTTCCTTCGGCTATAGAGGCGAGCAAGGCAGCGCGATGGGAAACAGACTTATCTCCCGGCATAGAGCAGGTGCCAGATAGCACTTTACCATCACAGGTAACCCGCAGTTTCATCTTCACTCACCCTCATCTTCTTCTTTTTACAGCAATATCGGCTTTACATAACACTTGAAACGCCCTTTCTGCTTCTCTCCCTGTCTTAAATCCTAACCTGATAGTGCCTCCCTCCCCCTCCCGTATGCGAAGAATTTCCAAATCAGATATATTTATATCTTCGTCACTTAAAAGACCAGTGATCAGGGCAATACTACCCGGACAATCAGGCACCGTACAAATCAGTTCGAAAAGGGTAGGAAGAGTTCCCTTTAACTGAAAAGGTATTTTTTGGCGTTCACAGCAAGCCCGCTGCATGAAGGAAACAAGCTCATCTAAATCTTCTCTCTCCAGAAGCTCTTCAAAGCGCAGCAGCAGTTCACGAAGGCGACCGCTGAGTTCGATAACATGCCTGCGATTTGTCGCAAAAATATCTCGCCACATAACCTGGCTGCTGGCAGCAATACGCGTCATATCCCGGAAACCCCCGGCAGCTAAGGTGAGAGCCTGGGGGTATTGTTCAGAAAAGTCTGCTGCCAGATTCATGAGGGCTACTGCCAGGAAATGCGGCAGATGACTGATTGCTGCTGCAATCCGGTCGTGATCATCCGGAGATAAATAACAGGAGAGGGCTCCTGTATCAGCAACCATCTCCTGAATCTTTCTTAATGCTTCGGGATCCGTTCGTTCCGTAGGGGTCAGCACATAAATGGCATTTTCAAAGAGATATAGATCAGCACCTTGGATTCCTGAAATTTCAGAACCGGTCATGGGGTGCCCACCCACAAAACGGGAAGGAAAAATATCTTCAAGCTGAGCAACGACCTCTACCTTGGTGCTGCCCACATCGGTAACAACAACCTCGGAAGAAATAGAGGGGGCTATCTCTCTGGCAACAACAGCAAGATCCCCAACAGGTATTGCAAGTACAATAATATCTGCTTGCTTTACTCCGATAAGATAATCTGTAGTACCTACAGATACTGCACCTGTTGCCCGCGCAATATGTACAGCATTGGGATCCCGGTCAATGCCTATCACTTCATAATTTCCTTTTGCCAAGAGTGCCATTCCCAAAGAACCACCTATGACACCAAGGCCTATGATGGCGACCCTTTTCTTCCTTTCCAGTGCTAATTCCCTCCTCCCCATGACAGGCGTAACAGGGGGACGGTCACTAACCACCAACCCTGGCACCGTTAACTACTCTACCCACTGCCCGGGCAACTTGAGACACTTCCCGGACTAAGTCCTGAAAGTTCTCAGGCTTAAGGGACTGCTGCCCATCTGAGAGAGCATCGCCAGGTGAAGGATGTACCTCGATCAGCAATCCATCTGCTCCAGCTGCTACAGCTGCACGAGACATGGGAGACACCAGCCACCAATTGCCGGTTCCATGGCTGGGATCCACCATCACCGGAAGGTGGGAAAGACGCTTGATCACAGGTACCGCATTTAAGTCCAGAGTATTTCTGGTCTGGATTTCAAATGTTCTGATTCCCCGTTCGCAAAGAATAACCTGATGGTTGCCTTCGAGCATGACATATTCAGCAGCCATAAGCCACTCCTCAATAGTCGCCCCGGACCCACGTTTCAAGAGAATAGGCTTACCTGCTTTAGCAGCCTCTCTTAAAAGTGGGAAGTTTTGCATATTTCGTGCCCCAAGTTGCAGAATGTCCGCATATCTAGCAACAAGTGGTACTAACCGCGGATCCATCACCTCTGTTACGATCAACAGCCCTGTTTTTTCCTTGGCCTCAGCCATGTATTCCAAACCCACTTCTGCGAGACCCTGGAAAGAATAAGGTGATGTGCGCGGTTTAAAAGCCCCGCCGCGCAGGAAGGTGGCACCTGCCTCCTTCACTGCAAAGGCACACTCCAGCAGTTGTGTTCTGGATTCTACAGCACAGGGACCTGCTATCAGGTGAACATCCTTACCCCCGATAACTTGATCCCCAATTTCAATCAATGTGCTGTCTTGTTTAAACTCGCGGCTTGCCAGTTTAAAAGGATTCAGAATTGGAATCACCTTTTCGACACCGGGCATTACATCGATTGATAATGTAAATGCTCGCGTACGATCACCGATCACTCCGATGATGGTACGAGTCACTCCCTTAGAAATATGAACTGTAAACCCTTCCTGGACTAATTTCGACTGTACTGCCTTTATTTCCTTCATACTCGCCTTGCCACCCATGATAATAATCATTTTACTGACCTCCTTAGAGTGACAGGGAACAGCAGGATAAAGATAAAAAAACTCCAAGTAAGGAGTGTCAGACAAGTCTATCCTTCCTGCCGTACTGCCGTCCTGCCAAATATTATATACACCGGGTATTCTACCAATTCCACCGTACTTCTACCCCAGCTAACTCATTTTAACATATATTGAAAAGGAATAAAAGAAAAAAGCTCACAGCCAGGCTGTGAGCTTTTTCAGAATAATACATTATTCATCCATAGTAATTGCCTCGTTCGGGCACTCATCTACACATGTTTCGCAATCTGAGCAGTCATCCGGCCGAGCAACCTTTGCTTTATCATCTTCTAACTCAAAAACTTCCTCCGGACATACATCCACACAGGTTTCACAACCATCACACTTGTCCAGATCTACTTTCGGTGGCATACTTTCTCCCTCCCTCTTTAATATATTAATTGTAAATTGGTGAAACTAAAAAGATCATACAAGCCTGTTTCATAGATGTCAACCGTTTTTTCCATCTATGTCAGGTCTGAGCATTGCTGCATCTTCCAAGTAAATGTGTTTCACCTCATCCTGGGAACAAGTCAAGTAAGCATGTACTAAAACACGCACACACATCTTGAGAGCCCCAGGAACAGGTATTTCCGTTGTACAGAAGAGGGGCACATGAACCCACCCCAATTCCCGGGCAGCTTCAGCTGGAAATGCAGCATTTAAGTCCGGCGTAAGTGAAAGGATAATACTGATTATTCTTTCAGGTTCCAGGGAGTTTTCATCAGCAATGATCGTCAGCAGTTCCCTGGTGGCACCTCGGATTGACTCAGGCGTATTTTCCGAAACAGGTGCTGCACCCCGAATGCCTCGTACCCATAATCTTCGTCCCATAAAAAACCACCATCTTTTTAAGAAACCACACGGTGTCCCAGACCGACTGCCACTTCGTCAAGATGTAGAAGCCCAATCCCAAAGAAAACAGCCACACTCACATGATCATGGTACCGGGCAATTCCGATCTTACCTCCTACATTGAATCCCACAGCCTTTAAGCTTATCTGGCTCAAGGCCTCTCTAGTGGCACCCGCAACAGCACCCTGTTCACTATGGTTTTCTTTGATTACTCCTTCTCTTTTTGCTGCCACAACCGCTCGTTCCATAAATTTTTTTACTGTGCTGATAAACTCACCGCCACAGTCTACAGCGGCTGTTTTTATTCCTTGTTTGGCAAACAGAGCTTTTTGCTCCGTCTCCTCTTCTCTTGTCTTTGTAAGCGCCATATGGATTGCTATAGCGGCTATTTGCCTACTACCGTAGCTGTTCACGACCATATCACCCCGTATTTTCCCTATTTAATCCTAACCTTCCCTAAACTAACCCGGGAGGTGTCTGTGGTCACCCGGTAGTTTACCGGGGGCCAACAAACCCCTCGTGAAACCGCACTTACCTTGAATGTTATGGGATATGGATAAGCGGTGCCATCGATCATAATCTCATCCCCCACCTTTACAGGAAGCAGAATTTCCCGTTCCTGAAAACTGGCAGTCTCCTTACCATTGACATAAACGATTACCTGGGACAGGATAAAGTAACTATCAATTTTGATTTTGACTTCTCCAACCTCTTTCTGTCCCAGGTTCGTTACAGCCAAATCCTGATTTGCTAGAGGGATCCCTTCCATTTGTTCAGCAAAACTTAAATATAAGCGAAGGGGGTCCTTGGTCATAAACATCTGCAGGATAACCAGCAGAGAGAAAAGGACGACAACAAAAACTTGCAGCCTTTTTTCCCAGCGTTCCAGGTGTTTAAAAAATCGTCTTCCCATTTTAAGCCCTCCTGCATAATTCTCTATAAGCATCTTTTACGCATTTCAGAGCAATTTTATGCAGGTCAGGCAAATTTACCTATCGTTCAAGCGTTTTTCCAGGTAAAGACGGTAAGTACGCAGTTCCTCATTAATCTTATAAATAATACGCTCAACCTCGTGCTTGTCCAGTAAAACTTCTGCAGGAGACATCACTTCCACTTTACGAAATTCATCGCGCAGCAATAAAGGGATGACATCCTCGATGGTATCTGCCTCTAAAGTAAATTCCACAGGTGCATAGGCAATCTCGCGGCCGCTCGCTTCATCGCTGACCACATAGACTTCACCATTAGCATTGATATCCTCGACATAAACACCTTGAATAGGAATATTCCGCAGCAAGATTGCTCTTTGTTCCCGGACCTCCTCAGCTATTTCCTCTCCCATTCTCATCCTGGAGAATAGTTTCCCTTGCTTAGCTTCTCCGCGATAGTCAAAGCGGACTCTGAGGCGCAATCTCTTATTGTCTGCGTCATTCATCATACCTATCTCCACCTCCCGTGTGATTCTGCTAAATATCGTCTCAATTCGTCATATGACCACAAAATTCCTCCTCGGGAGTTAATATTCAATTCCTCGTCTGCTGATAATTCCCTTTTGGAAAGGGTGTTTCCGTAGGGTCATTTCGGTAACTAAATCAGCTCGCTCAACAATTGCTGGGTGAGCATCGCGGCCGGTCAAGATCACTTCAACATAAGGCAATTTTTTATCTAATAGATCCAAAACCTCATCTGTCGTCAAGAACCCCTGGTGTACAGCCTGGTTAATTTCATCCAGAACCACGATATCATATTCACCTGAACAGACTGCTTTTTCTGCTGTACTGAAACCCATGCGGGTCATTCTTTCATGTTCGGTATTGTCCTTTCCTCTGGATGGAAAACACTTACCACAGCCGTGGCACTTCTCTTCTCCCTGCCTGATCAATGTGCTGTAGGGACAGGTAATACCGTACTGGCGAAAATCAAAGTTTGGGTGGAGTCTCTGAGTGCTGTACAATTCCCCAGTGTAAGCTCCCCCTTTTATAAACTGTATAAAGCAAACATAAAACCCGTGTCCAACTGCCCGTAAACACTGCCCCAGGGCAGCGGTCGTCTTACCTTTACTGTCTCCGGTATAAACCTGTACAAGCCCTTTATACAAACGCGGTCTCGGCATTACCTTTCCCCTTTCTCAAAGCATGAACTATTCTTAAAACAGCCAACTGATCAGACAGAAGACAGAGACCCTGCTCCTGTAACCCGGAAACACAGCGAGCCACCTCTCCCCCTGTATAATCACGGTCGGGTAAATGTTCAGGGTCTACAAGATAGCATTTCTTTCCGCGAGCAAGAAGCGTCTCCAAAATCTGTGCGTTGGGAAGATTTCCACGGCCAAAAGGTGTTTCCAGGAGAAAAATGGCGTCAGCATTCAATGCCAGTTTGAGATTCGCCTCATAGCTTTTGTCGCTGATGGGCGAAAAGGGCTTCTCCTCGATAATTTCTATCCCCAGCGCACGCCCTACCTCCCAGTCAGTATCCTGAATATTAACAACACCGGCAGTGACATAACACCCCATTCTCCGCAGTTGGCCCATCAGAGCACCGCCAACACCTCCACCACAGATCAAGTGCACCCGCGGAAGGGATGAACTGACCCTACACTCACCTGTAGATGGCAGGATCACTATCTGAGGAGCACCTGTCAATGGGTGTTTAATCACCATTACATCGGTATTGTAGACGTCTTTTATATTTTCTGCTGTCAGCACCTCTTCCGGGGTCCCTGCCCTATAGATTTGCCCCTGATGCAAAATAATCAACTGCTGACTGAACTGGGCTGCCATATTCAAATCATGAAGAATACCAACTACAGTCACACCATGACTTGTGTTCATCTCTTTTAAGAGATTGAGCACTTCCAGTTGTGCACTTAGATCAAGATGAGCAACAGGCTCATCCAGCAGAATAATCCGGGGTTCCTGGGCGAGTGCCCTGGCCAAAATAACCTTTTGGCGCTCTCCCCCACTGAGCTCTAACACATTGCGATCTTTGAGGTGCCAGCAGTTGGCTGACTCCATGGCATTTTGCACAATTTCGAAATCCCGATCACTTTCGCGGTCAAATCTATCCAGATGAGGATGCCTTCCCATCAAGACCACTTCCATAACAGTAAAGGGAAAGTGCACCTCTGTTTCCTGAGGCACCACCGCCACCTGCTTGGCAATATCTCGTCTCGGAATCTTATTCAGGTCTTCCCCTTGAAAATAAACAACCCCTTCTGTAGGTTGTAAAGTTGCAGCGATGGTTTTCAATAGGGTGGATTTACCTGCCGCATTGGGTCCCACAATGCCCAGAAAGCTGCCGGGAGCAATATCAAGGTTTACCCCCTTCAGTGCCTGGTGAGACCCGTAATTGCATTCAACACCATGTATCTTAAAAACCATATTGTTCATACGCATCAAAAATCCTTCCCATCTTAAAAATAGCCCCTGCTCTTACGGGTACGCAGAAGATACATGAAAAAAGGTGCACCTAAAAATGCCGTGACAACACCTACCGGCAGTTCAACAGGTGCTACAGCAACCCGGGCCACAATATCCGCCCAGATTAAAAATATTCCACCACCCACTGCAGAAACGGGCAGCAGCACCCGGTGGTCCGGACCCAGTGTAAGACGCACCAGGTGCGGAACAATTAAACCTACAAAACCGATGGTACCAGCCAGAGATACGGCAATACCGGTCAAAAGTGTAGCCAACAGCAGGATAAACTGCTTCGTCCGTTCCACAGGTACACCTAATTGTCCTGCAGCCTCCTCACCAAAGGTGAGAATATTTAAATCCCGCCCAAAGAAACAGAGCAGAATAATTCCTCCCACCAAAAATGGCAAGGTATATATGAAATAATCACTTCCTCTAATACCCAAACTTCCCATCAACCAGTAGATGACCTGCTGCAAATTCTGCCCGGCCACTGTAAGCAGATAAGAAAGAATAGCCGACATAAAAGAGCTCATCACAACCCCGGCCAGGATAAGTGTCTCCACTGCCAGGTGGCCATTGATCACAGCCAGACGATAGACCAAAATTCCGGTTAGCAACGCCCCCAAAAAAGCGGCAATAGGAAGGGTAACCACCCCTAGGAGCCCTCCACCTGCAAAAATGATCACCAGGGCTGCCCCTACCGCTGCACCTGAAGCCACACCAATGGTGTATGGTTCTGCCAAGGGGTTACGCAAAAGGCCCTGGAGAGACGCCCCAGCCACAGCAAGTGCTGCACCTACAAATACAGCAAGTACCACCCGTGGAAGACGGATCTTGTAGATAATAGCATCAACAGCAACATCCGGAGTGGCAAACCACGATGACAATCCTGGTATGTGAGCTAATAACACCTTCATGGCGGTTAAGGGTGATGTTGTGGTACTACCCAAACTGACACCAAAGATCACAGAAACTATGAGCAGAACCAAGAGTACAATCAAGACTCCCCAGGGATTACGAGAACTAACAGTGCTTTGATCCAATGCATTCATCCTTTAAGTATAAGTCTTAAAAAAGATCTGTGTAAATTGCCTGGGCTAGTGTCTCCACAGCCTGAGCACAGCGGGGACCCGGTCTGTTTACCAAGTTGGTGTCAATATCGGAGATTATGTGTCCCTGCTGGACAGCTTTGATAGTATCCCATCCGGGACGCTTATTGATTTCCTGTTTTACATCAACATAATAACTGTCCGCTGCCAAAATTACATCCGGGTTGTTCTTAACCACTGTCTCCAAGCTATACATCTGATAACCCTTGATATCATTGGCAATATTGATTCCCCCTGCTAGGCGTACCAGCTCATCAACATAGGTGTCGCCCCCCGCAGTATACAATGGATCACATCCCACCTCGATAAAGACCTTAAGTCGTTCTTCTTGAGGAATATCAGCAACCTTCTGCTGTACAGCAGCAATTTGTTCTTTTATGTCCGAAATAAGTTTATCTCCCGCACTATCAGTGCCGGTCACTTTTGAAATCAATTCAATGGACCTGTAAATCCCCTCAATGCTTTCGGGGTCCACACAGAGAACAGGAACATCCAGCTTCCGCAGCTTGTCAACCACATCTTCATTGAGAACTGCCTTAGCTATTACCAGATCCGGCTTCAGGGCAACGATCTCTTCCACATTCCCCTTTAGGTCACCGATTCGGACCTTCTGGTTGACTTCCTGTGGGTAGTCACAATATGTGGTAACCCCCACTACCCGTTCCCCCAGGCCTAGTGCAAACAGAAGTTCCGTATTGCTGGGGGTAAGGGAGATTATCCTCTCCGGGTATTTATCCAATTTCAATTCCGTCCCTGAATCATCTGTGACCACAATTTCGGTTGGCTTCTCTGAATTGGCAGGGTTTTGCTGTTGGCAGCCGCAAAACAGCAAAAGAGATATCAAAAGCGGCATGATAAAGATGATAGATGTATAACGTCTTCTATGAAACATCCAGTTTCCCCCTTGTCGTAATTATAATATATCTTTAACTTCTCTGCTGAGAAATGGTATCCTTCCTCTTGGATATTTTTTTTAATCTTTGCACTTCTTTTGGAGTGAGAAACCGGTATTCACCCGGCGATAACCCTTCAAGATTTAAAAAAGCCACACTTTTTCTCTCCAGTTCATGAACAGGATGGCCAATGCAATCACACATTCTGCGCACCTGGCGCTTCTTACCCTCTCGCAGACTGATCTCCAAAAGTCCTTTATCAGAGGATTGCATTCCTAGAAAACGCACTTTGGCCTGAGCGGTTTTGCCATCCGAAAGGGGCAGTCCTTCTCTCATTTGCTGCAAGACTGTAGGTGACGGCTTCCCCTGTACAAGTGCATGATAGGTTTTCCAGACTCCATACCTGGGGTGTGTTAACATATTTGCCAGTTCTCCATCGTCCGTCAGCAGTAGCAGCCCACTTGTTTGATAATCCAACCTCCCCACTGGAAATAAACGAACCCCAGAAAGCGGCACAAGGTCTGTTACCTTTGGCCTCCCCTGAGGGTCCCTCACCGTTGATATATAGCCTTTAGGCTTGTAAAGAAGCACATAGGTCTGCTTACGGGGAAGTGTTATCCCTTCTCCATCCACAAGTATCTTGTTTTTAAGAGGGTCAACCTTCATACCCAGTTCTGCAATTTCACCATCAACCCGAACCCTACCATCCCGTATGAGGTCCTCACAGCTGCGGCGTGACCCTATACCTGCCTGGGCCAGCACCTTCTGTAGACGCTCTAAACAGATCTTACTTCACCCCTTATGATTACCCCAAAAATAATGTCCCCCACGTATTTTTCTATATTCCCTAAAATCGCTCCGATCTGTTCTACAGATACAGCACTGTCTTCATCCAGCTTTCTAACCTCATCTGTAGCCATGACATGTTCTTTAGCAGTATCTGCAACATCACCGAGGTTTTTCCCTTGTGCAGCAAGATTCTCCTGCACCGACAATTGCTATATTCATTCCTGGACCCCCTCAATCCCTTATTAATAATTTTCGACTAAATCTGCTATTTTCCTGCCAGATATCAGCCATATTTCTATATTTTACATTTTAAAAAAGGAGGTGGCAGATTCATGCAGTGCCCCTTGGCTTGAT
>DUMY01000023.1 GCA_012839645.1 Syntrophomonadaceae bacterium | reverse complement strand
GTTATGTCCCAGTAGCTCAGTTGGATAGAGCAACGGACTTCTAATCCGTAGGCCGGGGGTTCGAATCCCTCCTGGGACGCCAGAAGAATACAGTAATGGCAAGGGTTTGTGAATTTAAGTGCCCTTGTCATTTTTATTTGTGGGTGGACTGTTCACACTAGTTGCGTTTACAGTAAAATGATGGTAATATACGCATATGCTTTTATGAGTAAGGGAGGAAAAATGTTAACATTTGATGAACTAGGATTAAGTCCCCAAGTGTTGCATGCAGTTAATGAAATGGGTTTTGAGGAAATGACACCTATCCAGCAGCAGGCCATTCCCATTGCCCTGCAGGGCAGGGATTTGATTGGACAGGCTCAGACGGGAACAGGTAAGACAGCGGCCTTCGGAATCCCTATGGTGGAACGATTTAACGTTGACAAGGAACAGATACAGGGAATCGTGGTTGCTCCAACGCGGGAATTGGCCATCCAGGTGGCTGAGGAATTATATAAAATCGGACAATCCAAGGGAATTACAGCTCTTCCGATTTACGGTGGGCAGAATATTGAGCGCCAGATCAAGGCGTTACGGAAAAGACCGCATATTATTGTTGGAACACCCGGTCGTTTGTTAGATCATATACGGCGCAGGACGATTCGCCTGAAACAGATTGAGGTTGTTGTGCTGGACGAGGCCGACGAGATGCTTAACATGGGTTTTATCGAAGATATCGAGAAGATATTGCGGGAGACACCTGTCGAACGGCAGACCCTGTTTTTTTCTGCAACGATACCCAGATCACTCCAAAAAATTGCCAACCGTTTTATGAAAAAGCCGGAAATGATCCGTATTAAGTCCAAAGAACTGACGGTACCCAGTATTCAGCAGTATTACATGGAAGTCCATGATAACAAGAAGTTTAATGTACTATGCCGCCTGCTGGATATCCAGTCGCCTGAATTGGCCATCGTCTTTGTGCGTACCAAGCGGAGGGTTGATGAGATTGCCAAAGCCCTGAAAAAGCGGGGGTACTCGGCAGAAAGAATACATGGCGATCTAACACAGCCGATGCGGGATACTGTGATGAAGCAATTCAAGGAAGGGACAATCGATACGTTGGTGGCAACTGATGTGGCTGCCAGAGGGTTGGATATCAGCGGGGTGACCCATGTTTACAACTTTGATATTCCTCAAGATCCGGAAAACTATGTGCATCGGATCGGACGGACAGGGCGTCTTGGACAATCCGGACAGGCCATTACCTTTGTAACACCACGGGAATTGCATCATTTAAGGGTTATTGAATCTCTGATCAGACGGAAAATACCGCGAAAAGCTGTTCCAACCAGCGCTCAAGCAATTGCCGGCCAGCAGCAATTGATCATGGAGAAACTGGTACAGGTAGCGGAATCCCCCGAAATTGAAAAGTACCGGGGTTTCGCCAAAGAACTGCTTGAGGAAACCGATTCGGTTACTCTGTTGTCGGCAGCTTTGAAGATGCTTACCAAGGAACCTGAGCCTGTGTCGGTAAAACTAACAGACAATATACCATATAAGAAGAAAAAGAAGAAAAATAAACGCTTTAACCGAAGCGCTAAAGGAAATGGCCGCTCCAAACGCTCTACCTCTCGAAGAAAAAAGAGATAGATACATAGAGTAAGGCTAATGGCAAAGGACTGCGCCTTGCAGAAACCTTTGCCATTTATTATTAGGGACGGTTCTTTTGTCACGCTTTGCCAGAGGTCGGATGTTGTAAAAACTGTTTCCGCTATTCCCTGACTTCGGCTTTTTTTTATTGCCATAAAGGAGTATGTATGTGTTCCGCCTTTCGGTAGAAGTTGAGCGAAATATATTGAATAATTTGACTAAAGTGCATTCCTATAAAGGGTTTTTATCAAAAATTGTGTAATTAATAGAAGACATGAGGTGTTTAACATTACTTGCAAAAGTGGAGGTGAGCATCGTATGTTTATTAATCTAGACAGGGAAGGCACTGTGGATGGAATGCAGCACCTGTTAAAACAGGCAGTAGATGATGAGAATACATCGGGAATTCTCATTTTGGCGTGTAATGCCAATGGTTTTACCCCTGAACTGGTTGATGGGGTGTTAAAGCAATGTGAAAAACCGGTATTTGGAGGGGTATTTTCTCAGATTTTATTTAACAAAGAAAGGCTGGAGAAAGGGACTATTGTTGCTGGCATCCGCCAACCTGTAATCACTACGGTGATTAGAGACATCAGTGATATATCCGATGATCTGGAAGCAATGATGGAGCACACTGTTGAATGGCAGTTTTTACTAAATAAAACCATGTTTGTCTTTGTCGACGGGCTCAGCCAACACATCTCTACACTAATCGAGAGTATGTTTAATTGCTGTGGGCTTCTTCCCAATTATATTGGTGGGGGTGCCGGTTCACTGACTGAAAGAAAACCCTGTGTATTTACCGGTGAAGGATTATTGGAAGATGCGGCAGTTTTTGCTCTGACAGATACAAAAAGTGGGATAGGGGTTGCTCATGGCTGGAAGCCTGTGGCAGGTCCAATGAGAGTAACGGAAGCGGACTACAACACAGTAGTTTCACTGAACTGGCGCCCGGCATTTGAAGTATACCGGGAAACGGTAGAAAGAATATCCGGCAAGTCTTTTGATAAAAGTGATTTCTTCCAACTGGCAAAAGGATTCCCCTTTGGGATTGTAAAAATGGCAGAAGAAATGGTGGTTCGCGATCCTATTGCGCTTGATGGCAATGGTTTGATTTGTGTTGGGGAAGTTCCTCTGAATTCCTGTGTCTATATATTAAAAGGAGAGAAAGACTCTTTAATCGCCGGCGCAGCCAAAGCTCGACAGTTGGCTGAAAGCTCCTATCGGCAAGTAGTCAAAGGAAAAGAAAAAAAATTACCGACCACCTTTTTTATGGACTGTGTTTCCAGGGTGCTTTTTCTCCAGTCCGATTTCAATGAAGAATTGGAAACGGTGTATTCGGGAAATCCGCTGTTGGGGGCGTTAACCATAGGTGAGATCGCTAATACAGGAAAAAATTATATTGAATTTTATAATAAGACTTCAGTAATCGGGCTATTGGGGGATTAAATATGGATAATTATATGATGTGGAGTCCTATATTGCTCGAATTGTCTATTGCTGTCAGCGGTGAGCAGGAACTAGGCAAGCTTGTGAAAAAGGCTGCATCTGCTTTTTTAAGAAAACTGAACTGTGTCCATGTCAGTGTTTTACAAGACAATAATGGTTGTCTGGAAGCTATCTATGTTGTTCCACGGGTGACCCTCAAAAATCCGGCTTATTATGAGCTTATTGGAGAATTTGAAAGAAAACTACAGCAAGAAAAGAACAAAAACGTGATAGTGATCGAGAAGGATGTGCAATACTATGGGTTTCCCTTGAGAAACTTCGGACTGTTTATCTTGGGAAGAAATGTGCCTTTTCAAGATGTGTTTTTAAAGGAGCTCCTACCTGTTATCAATATGCTGGCACAAAACTGTTTTGCTAAGTTTGATGCAGATATGAAACGTCGGGCTATAGAGGCCGAATTCCAAAAGGAACGTCATTTACTGAGAGAAATTATTGACACCATCCCGGATCTGATTATCTATAAAGACCCAAAAGGGGTTTATAAAGTAGCAAATAAAGCCTTGGGAAAGTATCTATCTCTTTTACCAGAAGAGATAATCGGGCGTACTGATTGGGATATTCACAATAAAACTGACGCAAGTTTTTATAGGGATGCTTCTCAAAAGGTTATCGAATCAGGCAGTGTTCAGCGCTATGAAAGGCTGATAAAATGCCATGATGGCAGTCCGGTTCCTTTTGAAACAATTAAGGTTCCTCTTTATGATGCAGAGGGCACATGCATAGGTACAGTTGCTGTTTGTAGGGATATTTCAGAGCGGGTGGAGGCCTATAAGAAAATTCAAACTGAAAAGCAGTGGCGGGAAGTTTTGTTTAAGAACTCCACAAATGCTATAGTGCGTGTCGATTGTAATTATTGTATAGAGGAAATCAATAATAGTTTTTCCAAGCTTTTTGGGTATAAAATTGAAAAAGTAAAAGGCAAAAACCTTAACAGCGTCTTGATGGGAGAAAAGTGTACCATAAGCAGGTATTATACACAAGTTTTATTATCGGGAAAGGAAATTACGTCAGAAGGCACACACTATACTAAAGAAGGATTACCTGTTGAAGTTATGATCAGAGGTTTTCCCATTATTATTGATGGTGAATTACTTGGTGCTTATATGGTTTATATCGATATTACAGAGCGCAAACGCCAAGAAGAACAGTTGAAATATTTGAGTTCGCATGATCAGCTTACCGGTTTTTACAATCGTGGGTTTTTGGAGGAAGAGATGAAGAGGTTGGACACACCGAGGCAGCTACCTTTATCCATAGTCATGGGTGACCTCAACAGCTTAAAGCTGATTAATGATGTGTTCGGGCACCAGAAGGGCGACAGGCTGCTAATCAGGGCTGCAGAAATTATTAGAAGCTCATGTCGTCAGGAGGATCTTATTGCACGATGGGGTGGGGATGAATTTGTTATCCTTTTGCCTCAAACCGATATAAAAACTGCTGAGGAAATTAGCCTGCGGATTAAAGAAAAATGCGATTCCCAGAAGGATGGGCTCGCACAGGTGAGTATTGCCCTGGGCTGTGCCGCAAAAAACAGTGTAGAAAAAAGCATCTGGCAGGTATTGAAGGAAGCTGAGGACCGGATGTACAGCAATAAGCTAATGCATGCCAAGAGCTACAGAGATACTGTAATATCATCCCTGAAGGTAGCTCTTATGGAAAAGAGCATGGAAACCGAAGAACACGCAGAACGGTTGAAAGAAATGTGCAGAAAAATCGGTGAGGGCATGGGACTGAGCATCCAACAACTGAACACGTTGGAACTTCTAGCGGTACTCCATGACATCGGTAAGGTGGCTATTGAGGAAAGCATTTTGATGAAGCCGGGGCCTTTAACAGAAGGGGAATGGGGAAAAATGAGAAAACATTCTGAAATAGGGTACAGGATTGCCCAATCGGCACCGGAATTGTCTCATATTGCCGAATACATCCTCTCCCATCATGAGCGATGGGACGGCAAAGGTTATCCCCAGGGTTTGAAAGGTGAAGAAATCCCGCTGTTGTCGCGAATTTTGGCGGTTGCTGATGCCTTTGATGCTATGACGAATGACAGGCCATACCGGAAAGCAATGAGCCGGGAGGAAGCAATAGCCGAACTAAAAAGGAATGCCGGGACACAGTTTGACCCGGATGTAATAGATGCTGCGTGTTATATAATGTCGAGTGCACGTGACAAAGGGACGGTCCTTTTGTCACGCTTTGAAAATAGAAGTTGATTCTCTTGCATAGGCTCTGTTTTCTCTTCAGCTGGTATTGCTACAAAATGGCATGTGCGTTTATTTACAACTACCTTTCCGGGGAAGAAGTTGAGCTATTTAAGGAAGGGTGATTCTTTCCTCTAATTCTTGAATAGCTTCATCAAGCTCTCTGATCTCTTCGTCCTCATATCCCTCAGCTAATATTCCATTTTTTAAACCGGAAATCCTACTCTCCAACCGGCCAATGGCTGTCAAGAGCTGCTGCCGTTTGTCTAATGCACGGACAGTTAGGGGTTCTGTGATCCCTATGTATTCGGGTTGGGTAGACTTGATCAGGTATTCCTCACTGAATTTCGGAATGCTGGTGGCAATTGCGG
This sequence comes from Syntrophomonadaceae bacterium, assembly GCA_012839645.1. Classification (GTDB taxonomy): domain Bacteria; phylum Bacillota; class DSM-12270; order Thermacetogeniales; family Thermacetogeniaceae; genus Syntrophaceticus. Next base: position 2,721 of record DUMY01000023.1, on the reverse strand, counting down.
TTTCTTTTGTAATTAATTCGGCAAGTGCCGCGGATTCCGAGGCTTCCCCGTGTACTATAAAGATGCGCCGCGGCTTCTGAGTAAAACCGCTGACCCAGTTTAAAAGTCCTGACTGGTCAGCATGGGCGGAAAAGCCCTGAAGGGAATAGATTTTGGCGGCGACATTGATTAATTCACCCATGATCTTTACCTTTTTTGTCCCGTCTAAAATGCGCCTCCCCAGAGTGCCTTCTGCCTGAAAACCGATAAAGATGACTGCAGATTCCGGCCGCCACAGGTTGTGCTTCAGGTGATGTTTAATCCTGCCCGCATCGCACATCCCGCTGGCGGAAATAATGACTGCTCCTCCCTTATAGTGGTTCAGTGCTCTGGATTCATCGGCACTGCGCACACATTTCAGACCTGGGAAGTAGAAGGGGTCATCCCCTTTCCTTAAAAGCCAAAGTGATTCCTGGTTGTAGCACTCCCTGCAGTCTCTGAATATTTTGGTTGCTGAAACTGCCAGGGGGCTGTCAATGAATACCGGGATACGGGGAAGCTCGCCGCTTTCTACCATCCCGTTTAGTATATAAAGGATCTGCTGTGTTCTTCCCACTGCAAAAGCGGGGATGATCACATTTCCTCTGTTGGAAATAGTATTCAAGATGATTTCCTTGATATGTTCTGACTGGTCTACCATAGACTCATGGAGTCGGTTTCCGTAGGTTGACTCGATCAGAAGGTAATCGGCTGCGGTTACTTGAAATGGGTCACGGACGATGGAAGTGCCGGAGTTGCCCAGGTCACCGCTGAAAACAATTTTTATTTCCTCATCATTTTCTTTTACCCAGACCTCGATGATAGCAGAGCCCAGGATATGGCCGGCATCAAGAAAGCGCACCCTTACCTGTTCATCAAGTTGAACATCTTCTCCGTAGGATACCGGCTGAAAGCACTGCAGACAGCTGATAGCATCCGCTGCTGTATAAAGGGGTGGGCGGGGCTTTTCACCGCGGCGTTTAGCTTTACGATTCTTCCATTCGGCCTCTAGTTCCTGGATGTGGCCGCTGTCCGGAAGCATGACTTCGCAAAGTTCTACAGTGGCCCTCGTGGCTAGAACTTTTCCTCGAAAGCCGTTCTTATAAAAGCGCGGGATCAGCCCGGAGTGATCGATATGAGCGTGGGTGAGGAGGATGTAATCAATTGTATTGAGCGGCACCAGAGGAGAGCGATAATTGAGTGTACGCAGCTCCTTCTTCCCCTGAAAGAGTCCGCTGTCCACAAGCAGCCGTAGGTTATCCGTTTCTAATAGATAGCATGACCCGGTAACAGTACCGGCCCCTCCTCTAAAGGTTAGCTTTGCCAATATTATTGCCCCCGTTCTTTGTTGTTTTCTAAAATATTCAGCACTTTGTACGAAAATACCTTTAAGCGAGGTAATATTAAACAATATTCGGGTAATAAGGATACTGTATTGAATACAGTCTATTGGCCTGAGGGATAGGTTGGTGATTGTTAGACCTGTAAGAAAGTTGACATTGCCCAGAAAGGTTTACACTTTTCATGATGCAAGAAAAATGTACATTCGGGGAAAAATAAGGGGAAACTGTAAGGGGGCGTCGATGATGGAACAGGGAAAGATGATCGATCAGATTGTAAACTTTGTAGGGGAGAACCGGGAATCACAGGCCACTGTTGCTGTTTGCCGCAGGATTTTAGGGCATTACCCCGAAGAAATGGATGGCCGCACCCTGGCAAAGCTACGGCAGGGTTTGGAAGGGGCAGGACAGGATGAGATAGAGTCTTGTTATTATATCGTCATGTGAGAATGGCCAAATCTTGCTTTCGGATAGCATAAAGCAATAAAGCAATAAAGCAAGCTAACCCCGGCAGTAAGCAAGCTGGCCCCGGTAGTGTCAGTTAATAGGTAAAAAAGACCATTGACGTGAACTGGGTTGTTGTGGTATAAAAATAAATAATTGAATAAATAGATTAGTTGAGTTGAGAAAAGAAGAGTTGAGCTGAGCAAAGCTATAACCTTAGATTGAGATAACCAGGCTTTGCAAGGCCTGGTTTTATTTATTCCTAAATTTGGAGAGGAGGTGTGCGGCCTGTCAAGTCAGGTCGCCTCAAGATGGCCAGATCCTTACCGGAATATCCCCTCATCGATTATGAGAAACTTCACGAGTGTCAGTTTTCTGCATTGCAGCAGTTAATTAAGCGTGTTTATGGACAAAGCGGTTTTTACCGCGATAAGCTCAAGACGGCCGGTTTGAAACCGGAGGATATCCAAACCCTCGCAGATTTTGCCCACATTCCCTTTACAGTAAAGCAGGAACTGCGGGAACACCCCATAGAATACATGCGGGCAGCGGAAGAAGAGGAGATCGTCCGCATTCATGCATCATCTGGGACCACCGGAAAGCCGACCATTATCCCGTATACAAAAAATGATGTAGAGGCTTTTACAGATATGATGGCCCGGTGCTTGAGTTTCGCTGGGGTTAACAGGAGGGACCGTGTCCAGATCACACCTGGCTATGGGCTCTGGACCGCGGGGATTGGTTTTCAGAGCGGGACGGAAAGGATCGGAGCCATGGCTATTCCCATGGGTCCCGGGAACACTGAGAAGCAGTTGGAGATGATGTTGGACTTGAAAGCAAGCGTCATCATAGGAACTGCTTCTTACGGCCTTTTCCTGGCGGAGGAAATAGCCAGGCGCAATTTGAGGGATAAGGTTTC
>DUMY01000022.1 GCA_012839645.1 Syntrophomonadaceae bacterium | reverse complement strand
CGCAAATTTAAAGTTGGGGAAGCACCCAAAACACGCTGCCCACTACAGGATCACATGGTAGAAAAGAAATCCTTGTTCCCCAAAGATCCAAATGAATCCAATAATAACCATGAATAAATAATAGCAATGCCAGCAGATACCTAAACAGGAAATGCTGGCATTTTTTTATCCGTGTACCGGGTTGGATTTACTTGAACTCTACAATAGTAACTCCTGTTCCCCCTTCATAGTAATCCCCACTGCGGTAAGACGCCACAAAGGGGTGTTTGGCCAAGTACTGCCGCACAGCGTCCCTCAAAACCCCTGTTCCTTTACCATGAATTAATGAAACCTTGTTCATTCCCGCGAGGTATGCGGAATCCAGATATTTATCCACTTCTCTCAAGCCTTCCTCTACCCTATGCCCTCGAAAATCAAGCTCCGGGAGTACTGTCGCATTCCTAGCAATTTCATGATCCTTTGAGCCAACATGCACCTGTGCCTGTACCTGTTTTTTCTTCTTCATGCTAAGGCGAAGCTCCTTAAGGGGCAGATTCAACTTTAAAACCCCGACCTGGACCATAACCTCCCCATCTGCATTGGGATGTGTGAGAACATTACCCTCCTGGTTAAAACGTGGAATCACCACCGCCTCACCGGGTTCTACTGCTGTGGGTATTTCGCCTCCAGGCTCCACTTCACGGGAGGCAATCTCATCATCGATATCGCCTGTTAATCCACGTAGCTTGCCCCGGATTTCTCGGGCGTGTTCCAGCCCCGCCCGGCTATCCTGCTGCTTTATTTCTTCCCGCAGATTTCGTATCAACTGCTCCGCCTCTCTCCTGGCGGTCCTCACCAGTTCCCGGGCCTCTTCATGGGCCTTTCTGAGTATTTCATTCTGCTTATCCCGCAGCTTTTTCTCTTTTCGCTGCACCTCTCCCCGGATCTCTTCCATCTCACTGCGCAGCCTCTCTGCCTCTGCCCGCGCAGATGATGCAGCATACTGATCCTCCTTGAGGTGGCGAATCAAGTCCGACATCTCCCGCTGTTCGGGATTCAACAGGCTGCGCGCCCGCTCAATCACATCTGTGTCAAGACCCAGGCGCTCAGCGATTTCAAAGGCATTGCTCTCCCCGGGCACACCAATGGACAACCTAAAAGTAGGTTTGAGAGTTTTGCTGTCAAACTCCACAGAAGCGTTTTCTACACGGGACCTTGTATGGGCAAACACCTTAAGCTCACTAAAATGGGTAGTAATAATCGCCCAGGCACCCTTTTGAAGCAGATTTTCCAGGATGGCCATCCCCAGCGCTGCGCCCTGTTCTGGGTCGGTCCCTGCTCCCAGTTCATCGAGAATAACCAGGGATCCCCTTCCTGCACCCTGCAGGATACGCACAATGTTCTTCATATGACCGGAGAAGGTGCTGAGGGACTGTTCAATACTCTGCTCATCCCCGATATCTGCAAAAACATTTTTCAAACAGGGCAGAACAGTTCCTTCCGCTGCGGGTATATGCAGCCCTGCTTGAGCCATAACAATAAGTAGCCCTACAGTTTTCAGGGCAACGGTTTTGCCACCGGTATTTGGTCCTGTAATCACCAGACAGTCGAAATCCTTGCCAAGTCTGACCTCAATGGGAACCACATCCCCCTTCAGCAGAGGATGACGCCCCCCTTTGATCACCAGATGGCCCTCCTGGCTGAAACCTGGTGGATTTGCCCGCAGTTCCTTACTTAAATGCCCCTTTGCCAGAATAAAATCCAGCTCACCAAGAAGCTCTAAGTTCTCCTGAATTTGATCATGATAGGCTGCTGTAAGACCCGATAGTTCCTCTAAAATCCGCAGCTCTTCCTTATGGGCTGCAGAACGTTCAGCAGCCAGTTCATTGCCGAGCCTGACCAAGGGCATTGGCTCCATAAAAACCGTTGCCCCACTAGCTGACTGGTCATGCACCAGCCCTGAAAATTGGCTGCGGTACTCCTGTTTAACAGGTACCACATAACGGTCCCCTCTTACAGTATAGAACGGCTCCTGCAAGAACCTATTCCATTCCTGTTTTGTCAGTATTTCATCCACTTGGTTCCTAATCCTTGCCTCTAAACCTCTCACCTTCCGGCGCAGTTTGGCTAGTTCCGGGGAGGCATGATCTGCAATCTCTCCGTCCGACTGAATACAGGAAGCGATCTTCTCCTGAAGGGGTGGGCACTCCTGCAACCGCATAATACGCCCCTCCAAAAGTGACAGCTCTATCTCTTGCCGAGAAAAAATTTTTTTCAAACGCCCAACTGCCCTAAACAGTTCATACAAACGCAGCAATTCAACCGGATCCAATACTCCTCCAATTAGGGCGCGCCTTAACAAAGGCGCCACATCATGAACACCCTCCATTGTTATATCCGGGTACATCCTCAAGGCATCACAAGCCTCTGAGGTATCCTCTTGAATCCTTAAAATTTCCTCCGCTTCTGTAGATGGTTCCAGATCCTGCACATACGCTCTCCCCAATGAAGTAGCGCAGTGCCCTTTGAGCATCTCTTTGACCCGGTGAAATTCTAACTTTTTGAGGGAAAACCTGTCCATTAAAGCCTCTTCCTCTCCTTCTTTACTAGCATACAACACCTCTCAAATAGTGTCCCCGGGTTAAACCCGCCTGGGACAGTTCTGAGAGTTCCTCCCAGACACTTTTTGCCTTTCCTGTGCTCCAATCTCCATCCACAACAGCATCACATGCCCTGCGATAAATACTGGTTACCCTCTGAACATGATCTGCCGTAGAAGGGCGAAGCTCTAATCTAAGAATATCATACCCCGCCCCAATGATCTCAGCAATATGTTCGATAAGGCATAATTCCCGTGAATTGTAGATGGTCATCCGACAGCTTTGATCACAAACCAGAGGGAAAAGATAACCCAAGCGGTCCTTCAGGTAAGATGGCTTCAGACAAGGAGCATCACACTTACCCTTCCCCCGGGACGCAGCACCCAGGACACAGTGTTCACTGATCACCAAGGGCAGTGCCCCATGAACAATTAATTCTAAGAGTCCTGTGCCTTTAAAGGTGAGGTGCTGTAGCTGTTTGCGGTTCAATTCAGGTGACAGTGTTAGACAGTTGACCCCGGCATCCAACAGCGTATTCGTTGCTGCATCATTAAAAACAGGCACTGAAAAATCAGTAACCACCTTCAAATCACCCTGCAGGGAAAGAAAGCACCCTCCCAGATCCCCAGCTAGTACCCCGTCCGCAGCAAGGGTCTGAGCGTATTTTAAGGCTTTCATTGCCGCATTCTCTTGGTGCTCCTGCCATATCCGTGGAAGAATTAAAAAAGGCCTCACCCCTCGCCTGCGGCACTCCTCCACCCCGGACCTCATACGCTGCTCATTCCACTGTTCCTTCCCCCGAATCGAATAACCACCAAAATAAACCAGGTCAGCACCCCCGTTTAATGCTGCGGTTAAACCGGCATAATCCCCTACTGCTACAGCAAGATACGGCCGGGGCCTCTTTTGATACATCCCTTCCCGCCTTTTTTTGTTCACAGTGGCTCTCTCTTTTAGCCTTGACCAATACGCTTTTTCTCTATCCTGAAGATCCCCTGGCAAACTACGCTGAAACCGACATAAGCGGTCATTTTCCAGTGCTTTAGTCAACTGGCGCCGCACAGCATTGATCTCACTTACCGGAAACATCACTCCCGGCTCTATATCAGCCTCCAGATCCGCAAGGATAAAGGGTGTGTTACCCAACCTGTCCACCTGTGCCTGGACAGTCTTCCGGGTGAGCTCGTGTTTTATCGCTTTTTCACCGATAAACTCACCTTGGGCAGCAGCAAAAAAACCATCCCCATCCCTTCCCTCCAGTAGTAAAGGCTCCCCTAGATGCGCCATAACCCTCACATAGAGAGGAACTCTTCGCGTGGAAATACCTGTGATCGTTTCCCGGGCTTGTTCTGTAAGCCTCTGGTCACGAGTTTTAAAGATGCGGTCTCCCTTCTGGACATGAAAAGGTACAGATATGTCCACCTGGCTCCCGGGTGAAACCTGCTCTGCTTCCCTCCCCATGAAGCGCATCTTTTGTACTGTTAAACCACGGCAGCCTTCACCTGTCCAAAATTCAATCTCATCCCCTGCCTCCAGGGGAAGGCGTGTTTTAAAAGCTGTGTTACCTTTCCCGGATTTTAGAACCCGCCCCAAGTAAAGACCACGGTTGTTAGGCCTTGAGTATCCGATCAGCTGGCGACCAGGATTGCCATGAAAATACCCGGTTGTGAAACCGCGATTAAAGACAAGTGCGAGATCATGGATCTCCTGGGAACTGACAGTATAATTTTGCGGATCATCCCATGCCCTATCCAGGGCCTCCCGGTAAATCCGAACAACTGTTGCTACATACTCCGGGCTTTTCATCCGTCCTTCAATTTTTAAAGAATATATACCGGCATTAATAAGGTCCGGAAGCTCTCGCAGAAGCATTAAATCCTTAGGGCTCAAAGGATACTCACCCGGAATATCACGCAGTTCCCGCCCCTTTTCATCCACAAGGTGATAGGGCAATCTGCAAGGCTGGGCACAGCAACCACGGTTACCGCTCCTGCCGCCAATCATGCTGCTTAAAAGGCACTGGCCGGAGTAACAAAAACATAATGCACCGTGTATAAAAACCTCCAGATCCATGAACGACTTCTTCCGGATCTCCATTATGTCAGCCAAACCCACTTCCCGGGCCAGAATCACCCGCTGAAAACCCATTTCCGCCAGAAACTTGGCACCTGCGGTATTGTGTACCGTCATCTGAGTGCTGGCGTGCAGGGGAAAATCCGGGAATAATTTTTTTATCAACCCCACAACACCTAAATCCTGGACAATCAGGGCATCCGCACCTTCCTGGTACAAAAAAAACAGGTAATCGGTAAACTCCCCCAATTCCCTGTTATCCACCAGGGTATTCACTGTTATATAAATCCGCACATTACGTGCATGGGCATACCCCAAAGCACTTTTTAATGCACTGTGGTCGAAATTCCCAGCATACGCCCTGGCTCCGAACATTTCTCCTCCCAGATAAACAGCATCTGCACCATTTTCCACCGCAGCCTTCAGAGCCTGCGGGTCTCCCGCGGGTGCCAATAATTCCGGTTTTCTTTTTTCCATCCTTTAACTCAAAAACCTCCGTCCCCTATATAAATATCAGATATAAATATTAAACACTCATACCATATACGGCATCATCATTCTCTCTGGCCTCTGACATCTGACTTCTGAATCTGCCAAAAAAAAATAATTCAAGCCAGACCACTTCACTAAATATTTATCCCCACCAAATACCCGAACCATCCTGAAAATAAACCGAAGAAAACTGTGCCAAAGAGGTAGCCCAGAGCTGTCAACCATCTTCCCCCTTCAAACAGCTGCACACTTTCCAGAGAAAATGTCGAAAATGTTGTAAATGCCCCCAAAAAACCTGTTGCTATAGCAGCATTTAAAACAGGTGGCAAGGTCCGGCCCCGAACGCTCAACCCCAGAAGGAAACAGAGAATAAAGGCACCCGTAATATTGATCAAAAAAGTTCCCAATGGAAATTTCTTGTTCCACCTGGCCATCACCAGGTTTCCCAAGCAGTAGCGGGCCACCGCGCCGCAAAAACCCCCGATCCCTGTACCAAGCAGCAGAAGCACAGACCCATCACCCCCTGTCCTGTTCGGGATGCCCACTTCCTATTTTTTCCAGTCCGTTACAAAATAGGCTGCCCAGGGCCATCCCCGCAAGAACTGAAACCAAGCAGCAGCCGGTTGTTCCTAAAATATAAAGTGAGGCCTTCGCCAGCTGGTAATTATATAATAATTCCAGGCTCTCCATCGAAAAGGTAGAAAACGTGGTATATGCCCCACAAAAGCCAACACCCGCCACTAACCGGAAACGTGACCCAAGGCCAACCCCCTTCATGGCCAATACCTGAACAAAACCGAGAAGAAGGCTTCCAGTGACATTAGCCAGGATAGTCCCCCAGGGGAGATAACCTGCTGCTAAAACATTATTGATCCCATAGCGGGCCAGGGCGCCGCAGAAGCCACCCAGGCCCACCAGGATCAAATCAGTGTCCATAGATCTTAGCATTGTTGTAAGCGGTTGACCCTCAGAAGCCCGGAACAAGGAATAACCTCTATACCCCTCTGGACCAGTTCATCCAAAAAGAGGTTCAACCCCAAAGAATCACTTGCCATATGTCCAGCAATAACGACATTGATATGGTGTTTCTCCGCCTCCCTGCGGTAGGG
>DUMY01000197.1 GCA_012839645.1 Syntrophomonadaceae bacterium | reverse complement strand
GATGCAAGTAATGGTGACAGATTTTCTGACCTCTGACTTCCGGCCTCCGACTTCTATTTTAGGTAGGGAGGAATTAGTTTGGATAGAAATGAAGTAATGCGGCGGGCAAAGTGGCCCCTAATCTTTCTCCTTATTGCTGCCGGAGTGGTATCTTATTATTTTATGTTTATAAAAATAGAGCCTGGTCCCCTCCTGGAGGAAACACTGGGCAAAGCATACCAGGCGAAGAGCTATAGGTATACCCTCAAATCGGATCTGGATATTGGAGGCAAGAAAAAAACCTGGATCAGGGTACAGGGAGAACGGGCTCCTGAATGTTACCATTTCCAGGGAAAAACCTTGGGGACACCAGTAGAGATCTACCAAATTGGAATGAGAAGCTACACTAAGGATCCAGTAAGCGGCAAATGGACTATTTTGGATGGTGTAGATCTCAGCAGACAGCAGCTCTATATGGCAGAGATCGATCCCTTGAACAGCTTCCGGTTTAAAAAAACCGGAGAGCCGCGTCTAATAGGGAAGGAGAAGGTGGGCCGGAGTAAATGTGTGGTTCTAGAGATCAAACCAGAGGTAGAGAGCAAGTACCTGGAAATTTGGTGGCAGGATTTTACCTATCGCTTCTGGATTGACCGGAGAAAACATCTTTTGGTGAAGGCAGAGGCAACAGCTGTCAGCACACAAACCAGTAATACAAGATTGACCATGACTGTGGATTTCAGAGATTTTAACAAGAAAATCAAGATCACACCCCCCATCTAGCAGTGTGACAGGTGAATAATGAACTTTCTCCGCCAGATGGCTAAGCTGGCGGAGTTTTTATTGATATTCAAGTGTAATTCTGGAAGAATAGGAATGATCGTATTGGTGCTACCGTGCTCTTTTTTAGCAAAGCTATTTCCCTGGAGGTTTTTTCCGGTGTACCGAATTGCACTTGATAAGAGCGGGAAGCGGAGGCAGATACCTTTCCTAAGGGGATTGGGGGACTGCTCCTCTCCCTGCGCTTTATTCCACAGATGGGTTGGCCCATGGGGATTTATTACGGTTTCTTTCACAGCATTTCTTCCTTTTGTAATGCGGGTTTTGATCTGTCCGGCATTATATCCGGTCCCTTTTCCAGCCTGACAGCTTATCTGCAGGACCCTGTTATATCGCTAACAATCCCAATTTTGATCATCCTCGGCGGTCTAGGATTTGTTGTCATCCGGGATCTGTACTATAACAGGCGTTTTTCCAAGCTGCTGCTCCACTCTAAAGTAGTACTTGTGCTCACTGCAGTGCTGGTTGTGGGGGGGACAATCCTCTTCTGGCTGCTGGAGCAGGAAAATGCCATAGCACAGCTAAGCCCAGGGGGAGCAGTTTTAGCCTCCTTTTACCAGGCTGTTACTCCACGAACCTGTGGGAGCAACACCTTAGATATAAGTTCACTGCGAAGTGCCACTCAGTTTTTCATGATCATTTTGATGTTTATTGGAGCATCACCTGGAGGAACCGGTGGAGGAATTAAAACCACAACTCTAGGGGCTCTTCTGACGGCTACCTGGTCGGCGGTGCAGGGAAAAACCAATGCCGAATCCTTTGAAAGGTCGATCCCCAGCAGCATCATCTTTAAGGCAATAGCTGTTTTTATCCTTGCTGCTTTTTGGGTGGCGGTTGTTACCATGATTCTGGTAGTTACTGAAAAAACAAGCTTTCTTGCCGTTCTTTTTGAAGCTACATCTGCATTCGGTACGGTGGGGCTCACTATGGGGCTCACCCCTCATCTGAGCACCTTTGGTAAAGTGTTGATCATTATGACAATGTATGCCGGGCGGGTAGGACCCCTCACTGTGGCACTGGCTTTTTGGCAGCGCCAACAGCCGGTGCGCTTCAAGTATCCTGATGAAAAAATCATTATCGGATGAGGATGTGTTGCTGATGCCAAAAAAACAGTTTGCAGTTATCGGTATCGGAAGGTTTGGGGGTAGTGTTGCCCGTAATCTGCAGCGAATGGGTTATGAGGTGCTGGCAGTTGATATCTCCCAGGAGGAGATTGATCAGATCATGCATGATGTCACTCACGCTGTACAGGTGGATGCTCTCGACTTTGAAACCATCAAATCTTTGGGCATCAGAAACTTTGATGTTGTTATTGTTGGTATCGGCAGTAATCTTCAGGCCAGTATTCTGGTGACTGTACAGCTGAAAGAACTGGGTGTAAAATTTGTTGTGGCCAAAGCCATAAACGATCTTCACGGCAAGGTGTTGGAAAAGGTAGGTGCAGACCGCGTTGTTTATCCCGAGCGGGATATGGGGGCACGGGTGGCACACCACCTGGTTTCTACCAAAGTAATTGATTACATTGAGCTGTCATCGGAGTATGGTATTATTGAAATGCAGGTGCCTGAAGGGCTTGTTGGGGTTACTATGGGCAAAGCGGATCTCAGGGCTAGATTCGGTGTTACAGTCTTGGCTATCCGCAGGGATTCTGAGATTTTTGTTTCTCCGGGGGCTGATCATGTCTTTGAGGTACAAGATATTATGGTTGTTCTCGGAGGAACCGAGGATATTGCAAGGTTGGAGGCGAAAGGAAAACCGAAAGGTTCTTGACTAAATGATGAGAACAGGAGAGAAAATAAAAAAGGAGCGAATCAATAATGGCAACGAAATGTCTACGGCTAACCGATGAGGATTTGAGCAGGCTCGGGAAACAGCGCATTGAATGGGCCTGGCGGAAAATGCCGGTTTTACAAAGGATACGAACAGAATGGGAAGAGTCTCATCCTTTGAAGGGCGTTAAAATTGCTGCCTGTCTGCATATCTCTGCTAAAACAGCAAATCTTGCCCGGGTGCTTAAAATAGGAGGTGCGGATCTGGTACTCTGTGCATCCAATCCCTTAAGCACCCAGGATGACATCGCAGCAGCCCTCAATGTGGTCTATGATGTCCCCACATTTGCCCGCCGGGGTGTGGACAATGATTCTTATTACAGTCAAATCAATGCCGCTTTGGACACGAAACCGGAGTTGACCATCGATGATGGAGCTGACCTGGTTACAATCCTTCATCAAGAACGCCCAGAACAAGCAAAACAAGTGATTGGGGGCACAGAAGAGACCACCACCGGTGTGGTCAGGCTGAGAGCCATGGCCAGGGATGGGGCTCTTAAATATCCTTTAATAGCTGTTAATGATGCTTTGACAAAACATCTTTTCGATAACAGGTACGGCACCGGGCAATCGGCAATTGACGGTATTTTGAGAGCGACCAATTACCTGATAGCTGGTGCTACATTTGTGGTTGTTGGTTACGGCTGGTGTGGAAGGGGGGTCGCTGCCCGGGCAAAGGGTCTTGGGGCAAGAGTTGTGGTTGTGGAGGTTGACCCCTTTAAGGCACTGGAAGCGATCATGGATGGCCATGAGGTAACAACCATGAAAGAAGCCGCGAAAAGAGCTGATTTTATTGTGACGGTAACCGGGGATATTAACGTTCTGGGAGAGAGTCATATACCCTATTTAAAGGATGGGGTAATCCTAGCCAATGCCGGCCACTTTAATGTTGAGATCGACATCCCCTTTCTTGCAAAATTGGCAGTTAAGCGTCAGGTTGTGAAAAAAGATATTGAAGAATTTACTCTGGATGACGGCCGGCGCATTTACCTGCTTGCTGAAGGAAGGTTGGTTAATCTCGCCTGTGGGGAGGGGCATCCGGTTGAGGTGATGGATTTAAGCTTTGCCAACCAAGCACTGTCTGCTGCCTGGTTGGTAGCTGAGCAGGGAAAAATGGAGGCAGGCGTCTACCAGGTGCCGCGAGAGATCGATGAACGTGTAGCCAGACTCAAACTAGCTGCATATGGGGTAGAGATCGAGGAATTGACAGAAGAACAGAAAAGATACCTCGCCTCCTGGGAGTCTGGTACCATCTAAAGGTAATTGCTGTTGCCCAGCGAAATTGTATGCCAATTTATGATATAATAAGACATGATTTTTTTTCAAAAATATGCAGATTGATCATTATTTGCTGTTTGATAGTGGATAGGTGGGGGTGTAGTTGTATAATTTAGAAATACTGCTTACTGAGGAAAAACTGCAGGCAAAGGTCGGGGAACTGGCAAGGCAGATCAACCAGGATTATGCCGGAAAGGAACTCCTTGTGGTAGGCATCCTGCGGGGTGCCTTTGTCTTTATGGCTGACCTGGTGCGTAAGCTGGATGTGTCTGTGATTATCGATTTTGTTGCTGTTTCCAGCTATGGGGATGAAACGGCTAGCTCAGGAGTTGTGAGGATTCTCAAGGATTTGGATGAGACGATCACCGGCAGACATGTCCTCCTGGTTGAGGATATCATAGACACAGGTCTGACACTTAAATACCTTTATAAAAATCTGAAAGCCCGTCGGCCTGCGAGTCTGAAAGTCTGCACACTGCTGGACAAGCCAGATAGGCGCAAAGTGGATTTAGTCCCCGATTATAACGGTTTTATCATACCTGATTATTTTGTTGTAGGGTATGGTTTGGACTGCGGCCAGCGTTTCCGTAATCTTCGTGGTATCTATGTGATACATCAGAAATCTGCCGAAGAGACGGAAGAGACGCAGGAAGAGGATGTGAAGGGGGAGGCTAGTCATGGATGAGCGCGATCTGATCCTTGTTGTGGATTTTGGTGGTGTGCATGCACAGTTGGTTGCCCGCCGTATCCGCGAGGCTCGTGTTTACTGTGAGGTTGTGCCCTATACTGCAGCTGTGGAGAAAATTAGGGAGAAGAAACCCAGAGGTTTGGTGCTTTCAGGGGAGTTGTTCAGCATTCATGATGCAGGATCTCTCAGGTTTGACACCGCTCTGTTCCAGGATATACCGGTGCTGGGGATCGGTGGAGGAATGCATCTGCTGGCACGGCTTTGGGGAGGTAAGATAAGCAGTGGGGAGAAAAGGGAGTGCCGGAATGTACAGCTGACCCTGCTGCGCAGTGACCTTATCTTTAAGGGTCTCCCTGGGGAAATATCAATTCAGATGGATCAAGGTGATTTTGTACAAACACTACCCTCCGGTTTTTGCGTGGCAGCTGCTGCACCTGGCACACCTACAGCTGCTATCTTTGACGAAAACCACCATATCTTCGGTGTTCAGTTCCATCCGGAGGTGGGTGACACCACCTGGGGACAACAGATTATTAATAACTTCCTTTATGACATCTGCGGCTGCCGCGGTGATTGGACCCCGGCTGCTTTTATTGAAGAACAGATTGCTGTAATCAGAGAAACCGTGGGCAGCTCCAGAGTGATCGGGGCATTGAGCGGTGGTGTGGATTCTACAGTTGCAGCTGCTTTAACTCATCGTGCCATCGGTGAACAGTTGACATGTATCTTTGTCGACCACGGTTTGCTTCGAAAAGGTGAACGGGAGCAGGTAACACAGCTTCTAAAAGAGCATCTAGGTATGAAGACGATCATGGTTGATGCCCGGGAGAGATTCCTGGCGAAACTTTCCGGAGTTGCGGATCCTGAAAAGAAGAGGAAAATAATTGGTCATGAATTTATTAGGGTCTTTGAGGAGGAAGCCGCTCAACTGGGGAAGTTTGAGTTTCTTCTTCAGGGTACCATTTATCCAGATGTTATTGAATCAGGAACACCCACTGCCGGTAAGGTTAAGAGCCATCATAATGTTGGGGGGCTTCCAGAAGACTTGAAGCTACGTCTCTTGGAGCCACTGCGTTTACTGTTCAAGGATGAGGTGCGCCTGATCGGGGAGGAACTGGGTTTGCCACATGAGGCTGTCTGGCGCCAGCCGTTTCCGGGGCCAGGACTGGCGGTGAGGGTTCTGGGAGAAGTGACTGAGGAGAAGCTCCTCCTCGCTCGGGAGGCGGATTATATACTGAGAGAAGAGATTCATTGGTCTGGCCTGGAGCAGGAGATTTGGCAGTACTTTGCAGCACTTCTGCCGGTCAGGAGTGTCGGTATGTCAGAGGGGGAGCGCACTTATGCTCAACCTATTGTAATCCGGGCAGTTACCAGTGAAGATGCCATGACGGCGGATTGCGCTCGCCTTCCTTTAGAGCTGCTGGAGCAGATTGCCGACCGGATTTTGAGTGAGGTTCCAGGTATTAACCGCGTACTTTATGATCTTACCCCCAAACCTCCCGGTACCATTGAATGGGAGTGAGAATGGTGGTTGGTAAATGAGATGTGGGAAGCGAGAGGTTGGAAGTGGGAATAGATGTCGTTAGTGGAGATAGGCCGCAAGACGCCATTCCACTGAT
>DUMY01000196.1 GCA_012839645.1 Syntrophomonadaceae bacterium | reverse complement strand
TGATCACGCTTGCTTTCAAGTCCATGCTTCTTACGGCCTTTTCCTGGCAGAGGAAATAGCCAGACGCAATTTGGGGGATAAGGTTTCCCTGCGTGCCGGTGTTTTTGGGTCCGAGCGCTGGGGGGAAAAGATGAGGCAGCGCATTTCTTCGATTTTGGATATTGATACCTTTGATATTTATGGTTTGACCGAGATCTATGGCCCAGGAATCGGCATCGACTGCCACCACCACTGCGGTATCCATTACTGGAGTGACTATGTTTACTTTGAAATCATCGACCCGGATACAGGAGAGGTTCTCCCAGTAGGTGAAAAAGGTGAACTGGTGATCACCACTCTGACCAAGGAAGGGTTGCCCCTTTTACGCTACCGCACCCGGGATATTACACGGCTCCTGCCGGAGGCTTGTTCCTGTGGCAGCCCTTATCCGATGATCGACCGCATTCTGGGGCGCAGTGATGAGGCCTTTAAGGTCAAGGGGGTGCTGGTTTTTCCAGGCCAGATCGATGCGGCTTTAAAGGGAACCCCCGGTGCCAGCAGTGAGTACCAGGTTGTTGTCACCAGGCAGGAGGGCAGGGACTGTATTCTGCTGAGGGTGGAGGGGGAACTGGGGGCTGATCCCGATGAGACTGCGGCTGCCTGCCGGCAGAATATCAAGCGGGTGATTGGGATCCTGGCTGATGTTGAGGTTGTGCCCCAGAGGAGTTTGCCCCGCAGTGAGAGAAAGACAAAGCGTATCTTTGACAAGAGAAACAGAGGTTGAGGACTGATGCACCGGGGAATGCACCGGGGACGGTTCCCGGTGCATTCCCCGGAATCGACGTGTGCAAGGGGGGACAGGGTTTATGTCCCCTTGAATAAAAGATAACTTTCATGTGGACCCGGGTTATATGAATTCGGGTCACTTATTTTATATAATGGTGACATTCGCCTGATGCACAGGAGATGCTTCCCGGTTCATCTCTTGGAATCACGCGTACAAGGGGGACAGTCCACGGTGCATAACCATATATAACAGTGACAGGCACCAAATCGACTGAAGTGGGGAATACTATGGAACCGGTGTAAGGCAGATTGTGGTTAACTGAGGACTACCGATTTCCGGTTTCTGATATCCATTTTTAAATTAGCGTGACAGCTAACTAGAGTCAAGACCTGCCATGGGGACCGTCCCCACGGCGGGCTCGCGGCGGGCCGTTACCGTGTCACGCTTTTCAGGTCAGATCAAAGGATTATTTCCCCTATCTGGAGAATGTATAAGGGGTTTTTCTTTTGAAGTTAAGCAGCTTTTGTTAATCGGCGTTAAAATAGAATATACCAGCATTTATATGTGCTCTATAAGGGAGGGGAAGAAAGATTGCAAAAGATTATTTTATCAGGAAATGAGGCTGTGGCCCGCGGGGCCTTTGAAGCCGGTGTTGGTCTTGGGATCGGCTACCCTGGTACACCCAGTACAGAGATTATTGAGGTTTTAGAGAAGAAAGGTGGTTCTGAGTGCGCCTGGTCGATCAATGAAAAGGTTGCCTTGGAACAAGCCTATGGGGCCTGTGTGACCGGACTTCGCAGTTTGGTAACCATGAAGCATGTGGGGGTAAACGTTGCTGCTGATCCCCTGTTTACATTTGCCTATATGGGTGTCAATGGCGGATTGGTGATTGTGACCGCGGATGACCCGGGGATGCACAGTTCCCAGAATGAACAGGACAACAGGTGGTATGCATTACATGCCAAGGTGCCGATGCTGGAGCCGTCAAACAGCCAGGAGTGCCTTGATTATGCGGCACTGGCCTTTGATTTGAGTGAGCGCTACGATGTGCCCTTTTTCCTGCGTATGGTGACCCGGGTCTGTCACTCCCGGAGCCTTGTGGAAATTGACCCGGAAAAGGTTTACAAAAGGCAGGTGCGCGACTATGAGCGCGATGTTTCCAAGTTTGTGACACTGCCTGCCCATGCCAGGGCGCGCAGGGTAATTCTTGAGGAGAACCTGGCTAAGCTGAGCAAGGATGTGGAAGCCAGGGCTGTCAATACGATGGAGCTCACGGATCAAGATGTGGGCATTATTACTTCCGGTGCATCCTACAATTATGTCAAAGAGGCATTTGGTGACCGGTATTCAGTCTTGAAGCTGGGGCTTGTTTACCCCTTAGACCAGAAGACCATCCGGGATTTTGCTCGCCAGGTCAAGAAGATTTATATTGTCGAAGAACTGGATCCCTATCTGGAGTTTAATGTCCGTGCAATGGGGATTGAATGTGAAGGGAAGAAGTATATCTCTCCCTTCTTCGAGCTGAACCCACAGATTGTTGCTACATCACTAGCCAAGGCAGGACTTGAACCCTTGGAAGAATTGAATCCAGCAGCGAAGGAGCCCGCCGCTGATGTTCCGGTGCGTCCTCCCATTCTCTGCGCGGGGTGTCCACACCGTGCCTTTTTCTATTTGGCGAGGAGGGAGAAGGTCACTGTTGTGGGGGATATCGGTTGTTATACCTTGGGAGCCGCGCCACCACTCGACGGAATCGATGTATCCGCCTGTATGGGGGGTGGCTATTCCATCGCTCTGGGTTTGAGCCTCAATCCCCCGGAAGGAAAGAAGATCTTCGGTGTTGTGGGTGACTCTACTTTCTATCATTCAGGGATCACCGGAGCCATCGATGCCATTTTCAATAAAAGGGATATCATCCCTGTTGTGCTGGATAACAGGATCACTGCCATGACCGGCCACCAGCAGAACCCTGGCACCGGGCAGACCATGAGTGGTGAGGATACTTTTATGCAGGAACCGGAACGCATCTTCATGGCTGTTGGCTATGACCGTGTGCTTGAGGTTAATGCCTTTGACCTCAAGGGGATCAGAGATGCTATCCGCGACGCGAAGGATACACAGGATAGGGTTGCCATTGTAATTAAATCACCGTGCCGCCTGCTCAAGGGTGTCAAGAAGGGTCCATTGATGGAGGTAGATACAGAGGTCTGCAGTAAGTGCAAGTCCTGCCTCCGTTTGGGGTGCCCGGCTATCTCTTTGGGTGATGATGAGTACCCGGTGATCGATCCCCTCAGCTGTACCGGGTGTGGTGTCTGTGAGCAGTTATGTAAAAAAGAAGCGATCAAGGTCAAGGATCAGGAGGTGTCCAGGTAATGGCACAGGGAACAAAGCGGATCATGCTTGCGGGAGTAGGGGGACAAGGGATTCTTTTGGCTTCACGAATCCTCTCTGCCGGCTTGATAAAAGCAGGTTATGATGTGAAAAGCTCTGAGGTGCACGGGATGGCCCAGCGTGGGGGGAGTGTTGTTACTCAACTTTCTTATGGGGAAAAGGTCTACTCCCCGATCGTAGGAGCGGGTGCTGTGGATCTTCTGATCACACTGGAAAAGCTAGAAGCCCTGCGTTATGTGCATTTCCTGAAAAGAAATGGCATCTTACTGATGAACGAAAGGGAGATTCCATCTCTACCTATCTTGACTGGGGCTATAGATTACCCGCAGGATATCAAAGAGCGGCTATCGAAATATCCCATCTCTCTTTATACAATTGATGCCGACCGGGAAGCTGAGAAGCTGGGGAACCTGAGGGTGATGAATGTAGTGCTGCTGGGTGCCATGGTCAAACTTGCAGACCTTGAGGACCTGGTGGACTGGCCCTCTGTTGTGGCGGAATCAGTTAAGCCCGCTTATCGTGAGGTAAACTTCAAGGCATTCGGCGCCGGCAAAGACCTAGTAAGGTGACAGGGGGCAGTTCTTCAAAGTATTTGCCACCGGCACAGGCCGGCCTAGTCTAGTTGGATCAGTGGATCAGGGATGTTTTGCCCTGATCCATTTTTATTGTATCAAGGGGGCGTTTCAGTCAACGCACAGGCTGCAAATTCGATTCTTTGGTCTAAAACAATCGTCTCCTCTAACGGTGTGAGCTGAAACTTAGAAACATGGAGTGTTACCGAAGTGTTACCTATGTGTTGACCGAACATTCTTTTTCCAACCACTAAAGGCTAACCACTAACTATCAACATAACTGGAAGCCAAATGAAACCCATGATATAATTGGCAGGCGAGAGGAGGGATCTTTTATGTTTGTTCACTTTGATAAGAGCAAACAGCAAAAACCCATCAAGATCTGGCTTGAGGATATCGACCAGGTGGAAGAGGGGTGTCTGCGACAGGTCATCAACCTCTCCAACCTACCTTTTATTCATAAGTGGGCAGCTTTAATGCCTGACTGTCATCAAGGTTACGGGATGCCTATCGGAGGGGTGATTGCTGCAGATGGAGTGGTTATTCCCAATGCCGTAGGGGTGGATATCGGCTGTGGCATCTGTTATGTACAGACTAATGTCCCAGCAGAAACCCTGCAGATAGATACAGATGGCCAGGGAAAGTTAATCCAAGCCATCACCGGGCAGATTCTGCGCAGTGTTCCCACGGGTTTTAAGCACCATAAAAAAAAGAGGCACTGCACTGTCCTTGACCGTGCAGACAGTCAATTTCCGCCGAAGCACTTGGTAAAAAAACTGGTGCCTGAGCTGGACTCTGGTTATTACCAGGTGGGGACACTCGGCGGCGGCAACCACTTTATCGAGATCCAGGAGGATGAAGAGGGCATGACCGGCTTGATGGTGCACTCCGGAAGCAGAAACTTCGGTTTTAAGGTTTGCAATTATTTTAATAGGCTTGCAAAAAGGCTGAATAAAAAGTGGGAATCACCTGTTCCGGCGTCCCATGACCTTGCCTACTTTCCTGTGGATACTGAAGAGGGGCAGCAGTATATCTCGTGGATGCAGCTTGCCCAGGATTTTGCCAGGGAGAACCGCAGTCAGATTATGGACCAGGTACAGAAAATATTCAGCGATTACCTAAAGAAGTATGCACGTAAACAGGATATTAAGTATGACAAGCCCATCAACTGCCATCATAACTACGCCTCCTTTGAACACCACTATGGAAAGGATGTCTGGGTGCACCGCAAGGGGGCGATCAGTGCCAAAAATGGGGAGATGGGAGTTATCCCTGGTGCCATGGGCAGCTATTCGTATATTGTTGAGGGTTTGGGGAACCCGGAGAGTTTTCACTCCTGTGCTCATGGAGCGGGAAGGGTTTACTCCCGCAAGAAGGCAAAAAGGACATTTTCTGTTCAAGAGGTTATGGAAGACCTCAACAAGTTGGGTGTAGTTTTGGGCAAGCGCAGGAAAGGTGATGTTGCAGAGGAGTGCCGGATGGTATACAAAGATATTGATTTCGTGCTAAATCAGCAGTTGGATCTGGTACGTCCTGTTAAGAAGTTGAAAACGCTTGGGGTTGTCAAGGGGTAATACTATTTTCGCTGCGGGCAGCGGTGAGAAAAATAAAAATCCCGGTAATGATCACCAGACCACCAAGCAGCTGCATTGGGCCCGGTGCTTCGTTGAAGATCAGGAAAGCGAGGATTGTCGCTCCTACGGGTTCACCCAGGATACTGACAGATACTACCATGGTTTTAACATAGCGCAGAGCCCAGTTGTAGACTGTATGGCCGCCGATGGTAGGGAAGATAGCCAGGGCGAGAAACCATACCCAATCCATTGGCGGATAGGGGTAAAAGGGGAGCCCTACCCAAAGGCTGGCGATAAAAAGAAAGAGGGCAGCAGTTCCATAAACAAAAAAGACATAAGGAAAAAGGGAAAGCTTTACTCGCAGCCGGCGCCCGATTAAGAAATATACTGCTATAAAAAATGCTCCTGAAAAGGCTAGAATGTCGCCTAAAAGGGCTTTTCCCCCGATCTGAAAGTCACCCGCCCCTACCAGTACACTTCCAGTCAAAGCCAGGGCTGCACCGGCCATGCTTTTAGGGCTTGTTTTTTCTTTAAGGAAGATGTAGCCCAGGGTCACCACGAAAAGCGGCTGCATGGTAACCAGCACTGTGGAGCTGGCAACAGTGGTATATTCAAGGGATGTATTCCAAACGGTAAAGTGGATGGCGAGAAAAAGCCCGGCTAATGAGGCTATTGCTATGTCGCGCCTGCTCATCCCCCGCAGTTCCTCTCGTCCTGCTCGACCCAGTGCAAAAGGAGCAAGGATCAGGACTGTGATTGCCATCCGGTAAAAGGCGATGATCAGTGGATGGGCAGTGGACAACCTGATGAAAATCGAGGCTAAAGACATGGCTAATACTGCAAGTATTACTGCCAGGTAAGGATTGAACGGTGGTTTTTCAACTGTTTCCAAGAATGTGCCTCCTTGATAATGTCTACTTGTTAATTAAAAGCTGGTAATTTATCCCGTAATTAGATCGGCGTAATACCCATAAACCCATACGGATTACTGGATGGGTGGTTTACTGAGTTTTCATGACTTGCATAAGAACCAGATCAGTGTATAC
Source organism: Syntrophomonadaceae bacterium (assembly GCA_012839645.1). Taxonomy (GTDB): domain Bacteria; phylum Bacillota; class DSM-12270; order Thermacetogeniales; family Thermacetogeniaceae; genus Syntrophaceticus. The sequence goes on along the minus strand of DUMY01000196.1, from coordinate 430 downwards.
TCATACTAATGTCACTAGTAAGTGTGAGGCGGTTTTATCTGTGTTTTATCACAGAATAATCGTCTTTTGTCTAGATATTATTTTTAATTCGATAGAGGAAAGCATATTTCCTTTGTCGTTTATTTGCAGGACGAACAGATACGGTAGATGAGGTAACTGCCCTGTATCTGTGCGAGTGTCCGGAAATGGGGAAGTTTCTGATGCCTTGATTATTTAAGTTGGTCGTTGGATCAGGAACAGGGGGCAGCAGCATACTAATTTGCGTTTCGGTGTTACTTGACAATAGCCAAGATAAAGTTTAAAATGTTAAATGCTAATTCACTTCATGAACCAGATATGGTGGGTGTAGCTCAGCAGGCTAGAGCATCAGGTTGTGGCCCTGAGGGTCGTGGGTTCAAGTCCCATCACCCACCCCATTATAGACCATTAG
>DUMY01000195.1 GCA_012839645.1 Syntrophomonadaceae bacterium | reverse complement strand
GGACCGACCACTGTATCTACATCGAAATCTTCAAGAAACTTGTTTGAACAGGCAATGTTTATATCCATCTGGTAGTAAACCTCTTGAAGAGTGTATCCCGCATACTTAGCCAAAAATTCAGACAGGTTCAGCCGAATTGGCACCTTGTCTCACTCTTCAAGAAGTTTACTACCAGATGGATATAAACATTGCCTGTTCAAACAAGTTTCTTGAAGATTTCGATGTAGATACAGTGGTCGGTCCTACCAGTCTATGGATGGGCGGTATTCATGATGCTACCGGAGCAAGATACATAAAATTCGCTGGCCGAGAATTGGAGCCCGACAAACAGTTCCAGTTTCAAGAGGCTGACTACATGAAAGCTGACGATTATGATGACTTCATAGAAAATCCTACCAAGTGGATTCTGACTACTTATCTTCCCCGTCAACATAAAGAGTTTGAAGACCCTTATCGGGCGCACCTGTCCTTGATTAAGGGAGCTGCCGGAATGGCTATGAATCAAGGGATGCTAGAAGAGGCTGGAAAGCGTTGGGCCAAGGAATATGGTTTCCCTATGTCACAGACAGGAATGACCAAGGCTCCATTTGACACCATGGGTGATACCCTACGGGGCTTGACTGGAATCATGATGGACATGCATATGCAGCCCGATAAACTGCTGGCTGCCATGGATGTGCTTGTGGATCACAATATCTATTACGGCATGGCTACTGCCGGCGGTGATACTACTCTACCACTCTTCATGCCGCTGCACCGGGGCAGCTACCCCTTCCTTAATCCAGAACAGTGGGACAAGTTCTACTGGCCGACCCTGAAAAAGGTCATTGAAGGGCTGTGGGAAAAAGGCAAGAGGACTCTCTTCTATGCGGAAGGCAACTGGACCCCGTATCTGGAAAAAATCGCAGAACTCCCGGACAAGAGCATTGTCTTCCATGTGGATACGACAGATATGAAAAAGGCAAAGGAAATTCTAGGCGGCAGATTCTGTATAAGCGGCAATGTTCCCAATACCATGCTTGCTTATGGCACACCCGAAGAAGTGCGTGACTACTGCAAGAAGCTCATCGATGAGGTTGCCGGTGACGGCGGCTTTCTCATGGATGCCGCAGGGGTTGTGCAGTGGGATGCCAAGGAAGAAAACATTCGGGCTATGATTGAAACAACTCGTGAATACGGAGTTTATTAAAAGGAGGCTGGGATCGATGGCAAAGACAAATTGCAGCTGCGGTGATAAAAAGCAGGGGCTGCCCCCGGGAGTTTGTTTCCCCTGGGAAGAAAAAGTGAAAGACATTGGACCCATTGCCGGGAATGAGAGCATTATCAAAGGTGAATGGGACAAACTCGAGGCTTTTGCTTACGTTTATCTCTGGTGGTGGGTGCAGCGCTAAGCTTGTAAGTTCTGGAACCTTGAAAATAAAGGGAGGAGAAATTGATGGCCAATCATATAGAAGAACTGAAAAATGCGATTGTTGAACTTGAGGCTGATAAGGTAATCAGCAGCGTAAAAGCTGGTCTGGAGGAAGAGGCAAACCCCATGGATATGGTGGAAGGCCTCCAGGCAGGGATGGTGGAGATCGGGAATCGGTTTGCCAAAGGTGAGTACTTCCTGAGTGAACTGATTATGAGCGGCGAGATTATGAAAAACGCCATGGCTTTGATCGAGCCGAAACTTGCCGGTCTGGAACAGGAGTATAAAGGTAATATTGTAATTGGCACTGTAAAAGGAGACATCCACGACCTTGGCAAAAACATTGTGATTATGCTTCTCAAAGGATCGGGCTATAATGTGATCGACCTAGGGGTCGATGTGCCGGCTGAAAAATTCATCGAGGCAGTAAAAGAACACGAGGCCCCTCTGCTGGCGATGAGTGTTTTGCTGACCGGATGCCAGGATCCGATGAAAGATACCATTAAAGCGGTCAGAGATGCTGGACTGAACGATGTCAAGGTTTTGATCGGTGGCAACTATATAGACGAAAAAGTGAAAGAGTATTGTGGAGCCGACTATTTCGGGACCACTGCAGATGAAGGAGTCAAAGTTGCCAACCAGGTTTTTGGCGCATAATAAAAAGATCTGAATAAGATCTGACTCGAAACTCTTTCCACGACCCGCTGACAAGGATTACAAGAACCTGTCCCGTGAGCTCCGTGATCTTGCCCGGTGTCCTGGGAAACCTGGGAAAATGCCTTGCCGGTTAGCTGATAGTCGTTGGAAAAGAGGATTGCCCGAGAGATCGGGAAGAATCGTACCTTCTAATCTCTCGGAGCACATAACGGGGCGAAGTTTCAGAGAACCCGGTACATACCGGGTTCTCTGTCATACTAGGAGGAGAAGTGCACTAGGGGGTTGTCACTGTGATCTGCCTGCGAACCGCCACCTAGTAAATACTGGAGATCCCCTTGTGATCTATTTATGATCCAGTGATCCAGGATTGACGAAACTGGTATAACAGTGTAACCTAAAAACAGAACCATTTATGGAAGTGATAATAAGTGCAACCTTTGTATTATTGTATAGCAGAAGATATGATTAAGCGCATCAAGGGAGGGGAATTGAAACCGGGCGACATGCTCCCATCTGAATCCCAGCTCTGTACGGAATACAGCACCAGTAAGATGACCGTACGCCAGGGGTTGGGCCTTCTTGCGCGGGCTGGATACCTGCGGTCAGTACCTGGCAAAGGTAGTTTTGTAGAACATCCTCGTTATGACATGCTTGCTATGCATTTCGATGAGATGGATATTGTCGGCGGTTATCCCCAAGGAGTCAAGCTGCTGCAGGCAACCATTGTGGATCCCAAACCTCAGGTTCAGGATATGCTTGGCTTGACGGAAAATGATAAGGTAATTGTGTTAAAACGGCTTCTCTATACAGAAAAACAGTTGGCTGCTTATGATATCAAATATATGCCCTACATCAAAGGAAAGCCATTAATCGAGAAAGAGATCCAATACATACCTTTTGCCAAAATGGTTGCCAAGCATGGTGAGCTTTTTTCTGTAAAAAATGAAGTTACAATCTATGCTGCTGCTGCCGACCAGGGAGTCGCAGCTATGCTAGAGACTTCGCCTGGCAGCCCACTGTTGGTGATAGAGCAAAAATTATTGTCAGCTGAGCAGAAGCCCATAGGTTGGGGCAAGACCTACTGTCTTTCTGACTGTATGCAGTTACACGCAGTATCTGCACAATTTATTCAAGATAAGAAGCTTCTCAATTTATAACCAGTAACCAGCTTGATCCGTTACCCAATGTTTGCGCAAGAAAAGGGGGACACTAATTTGGGGCAGACCCGAATGATGATTGTTACTGCTGTGGAAACACTGGACGAGGAGAAGGTTGTTAGGTTAGTGAAAATGGGGCTGAAAAGAGGAGTTAACTCCCTGGATATCATAGAGGGTGTGCGCCTGGGGATGGAAAGGGTAGGTTATCTTTATGAGCAGGAAAAATATTACATAGCTGATCTAATTATGGCCTCCCTTATCTTCCAGAGGGTTCTTACTATAATACCCATTACTCAAAGCAAAAGCGTACTCAAACCTCAGGTAGTGATCGGAACAGTTGAAGGAGATATCCACGATATCGGCAAGAATATAACTGCCGGTCTGCTGAGGGCTAGAGGTGTAGGGGTTGTCGACCTGGGGGTCGATGTATCTCCACATGTATTTTTTAATGCCCTACAGGAAACCGGAGCAAAAATTCTTGGCCTTTCCGGGCTCTTGACGTCTTCGTATGAGGTTATGCGCAAGACGGTCAGTGCAGTAACAGATGCCAACCTGCGCAGTGATGTGCATATTATGATCGGAGGCCTGGTTAATGAGGAAGTTCTGCAGCATGTGGGTGCCGATTATTGGGTTACAGACTGCGCAAAGGGTGTCGAAATTTGCCAACAGATCTTAGGACTAT
>DUMY01000267.1 GCA_012839645.1 Syntrophomonadaceae bacterium | reverse complement strand
TGTGAGCAAGATGTTATTCCGGGTAGATTAATCGAAATGGCTCAGGGAATACGCCAATTGCGTAATATTGGTGCTCATGCCGATTTGGGTGAGATCGTTGAAATTGACATTCAAATATTAACAGATTTTACTGAAGCGATTTTGGAATATATATATCGTGCTCCAGTGACCCACCCGACTTTTGAGTATCACGAAAAATCCAGTCAAGAGGTTGCTGAGAGTGAACATAACATACTGGTATGGCCAGAAGAACTCGAAATAGCCATAAAAGAAAAAGCCCAGGCCGATAACAAGATAAGAGCTTTGGAATCAAAGATCGCGGCACAAGAAAAAAAGATTGCCTCCCTGGAAGATCAAAAACAACAGATAATAGAATCGTGGAATAAACAGTATAAAACTGTAGTAGATGATGTTGAAGCTAACCTTAATAAGATTGCCACAACATATGTTGATCAGAAGGTACTACCAGGCAAATTGAAAATTTGAGTAGGCGGTGCCAGGCTTGCTTTATTGCTTATCTTGATTCACAGCTATAACTGTAGTTTTAAAGGTTCTTTATCTCTTTTGCAGGGATAGACGGATCAATTTGGTATTTCTCCGCAAATTTTTTATTTCCTGGATTAGTTTTTCCCTATCCCATAAAGAAATATTGCATGATTGCGCCAGCTGTGTGGCGGGATCTGTATACTTTGAATTTGTAATAACAATAGCGGAATCACACTTATAATAAAATTTCGCAGCATGTATTTCTTGCACAGCAGATTTACCCACATTGCTTTTATATCGTTTTGCTTGAATTGCTGTCCTTTTGCCGGAAGTATTTGTTATTATTAGATTGGCCCCGAAGTCATTATTGTAGGGTGTGCGCTTGACTCTATAACCCTTCTTCTTAAACAAACCCTCAAGAAATACTTCAAATTTTTTCCCGTCCATTGCATCTATCTTTCTCAGTAAACGGCGTAGATTTTGTTGGTCATTTAAATTTCTTTTTAAGGCTTTATTTAGGATTTGGCACGGGTGCAGGGAGTGTTTCCTTAATATAAGGGCAATAACTATATAAATCCCGGCAAGAATAAGATAGTAAGTGAAATTGCTTGATATTTCGTAAAGCATGATAATACCGACAAATAATACGGCAATGAAGGTGGAAGATGATCTTGAACGTCTACGTCTTGCCATGCAATCCCTCCCTTGCTTGCTTGTAATTCTAATTATCCCCAGGGTTATAAAATGAAATTCGGTTTCGCCCTAGACAAATCGCCGGAAATAGTGAGGATATAACAACAGCAAGCTTGAGTGTAAAAGTGTGTCCCTTGGAGCAGTGCTATTTACTACCCGAGTTATGACGCCTTAGCGGGCAAATACTGAAATAAAATCTATTATTAGTATCGAATGGCAGGAATAATGTATGTATGTCCAATAAATACGTTGATGGGAATATCTTTTACAATTATATTAGGGGTTTCCATGCCTTTTGCCGAAGCACCTTAAGGCAGTAATGTTACGGGACCAAAGTATAAGTGAAATGGTCAATTGAAAAGTGAACTAACCATACCCAAACCAACCAACACCAAAGCAAACCTTCACTAATTCTGGTGCAACCAAACACATTACCATGTCATTACCGCGCTATACTGCTCGTTAGTTTGGTTTTTTACAAGCTATCTGGGTAGAATTGAAGCTTGTAAGACATATACTACACTACCCCTTTGGCTCACCTTACCTATAAGGAATGGAAACAAAAAACCCCAACTAACGCACCTCCGTTAGTTCGTGTTTTTGTAACGCTACGGTACCGGTTACCACCCGACTTTTGTCGAATACAAGCGCACGGGACCATATGAGCCTTTATGCTGTTAGAGTTGCCCATATACTTACCGTCAAGTGTTGTAGGATGAGTAATGAAAGCGTAATATAACACTCACCTTGCAAACAGGGTGGGGTTTCGGATAATTCCTGGTGATAAGTCCAACATGCAGCCGCAGGCGGTGCTGCAACTTCTCGGCCGTAAATGATAACTGTAAAGAGGGGTCCTCTGTCGAGGGGAGCTCCTTCTTTTCGCATTCATGTAGGAAAAACGTTTGTAGAATATATATACTGAAAACCAGCAGAAAGATACGTGATATTTGGAATATTTGGCTGGATATGGTTTAGAGCTGTCAATGGGTAGCGCATGGGGTCAGGCTTCTTTAATAAAAATGCACTTTTGATCACAGCACTACTGGTCGTTGTCCCGGAGGTGGACATTTATCTACTGAGGTTTGTGCCATTACACTTAAAGCGTAATACATCGTATGTGATACTGACTGAAAGGGGGAACAAAGTTTGCGCCTTACGAAGGTTCAGATTACGGAATTCCAATGCATACGTGATTCCAATGAATTCGAGGTTGGCGATATTACTTGCCTAGTTGGTAAGAATGAAGCAGGAAAGACTGCCCTTTTACAGGCGCTCCGCCGTCTTAATCCCATTGAAGGGGATAAATCTTACAGCGGATTTATTTTATATAACCCACTATATAGTTACATAATATGATATAATGTGTAAGTATGGAATATGTTTCGCCCTATACTCAATAGATTTGATATTTCTTTCACTATCTTCAAATCCTACAATATAGTTGCCAACAGCATACAAGACTTTCTTATCAAACTCTCCAGTATAATCTAGATCTTAAAATTTACGGGCATAGATATGTCCGTTCCTTGGACTAGCCTCCCATGCAAATTACAGAGTAAGGATAATTTAGGATTATGGATAATTGGGGGGACATAACATTACCCGGGTGTGGTGGACCTTATGGCCATGCTTGGTCTCAACAGGATCGGTGAGGCGGAACGCTTGTTGAGTGTGCTATTAGTTAATTAGCAGTAGTTAACAGCTAATGAAGATAATTGGGATAGACACTGAGTTCCGATGCAACTGCTTCGGCAAATATAACTTCATTGCCCTTACCTCCCATTGGCTACTGATAATCAAAATGATGAGATGCTTCTTCAACTTTGTAGTAACAGTATGGGACCGAAGTTAGTATGCGTCATATGCCGGGTTGGCGCAAAGGGAAAGAATCAAACGCAAGATACCTATTTTTCAGGTAATGTTCTCTTGAACGATTCAATGAGGGGGGTGATAAAAGTGTTCGCTAGGTTATTATAGGCGATAAATACAGGAACAATGGTATTAACTATAGAGATAGTGTAGGCGCAAAAAAGGGGGGTTGGGGGAATATGCCATGGCAAACGAAACATGTATAAGAGATCCAGTTCATAACTACATATATTTAACAGAGGTTGAATCACAGTTAGTTAAACATCCATTATTTCAAAGACTGCGTTTCATTACACAAAATGGAGCAGTTTATTATACTTATCCGTCTAATAGAAATTGTCGTTTCCTTCATTCGTTGGGATGTATGATACTTGGTGGGGATATTTTTTTAAGTGCTACTGAGAATCTAAATGACCAAGACGTAGTTAGTTATTTACTGACTGCTTACTCAATTATTAATAGTGTATGTACGGATCACCTTACAGTAAAAATAAATGACGTTGTTAAAAAATATGCGGAAAGGAAAGACAAAACATTTATTAGATATGGGCTTGATCTAGGAATAGTTGAAAATAATGTGGATGATTATAATCTTGGACCTACAGTAAAAATAAGATTTGCGAAAGCAGTACTTTTTCAGAGCATTAGGTTGGCGTGTGTACTGCACGATATCGGACATTTCCCTTTCAGCCACTCGTTAGAATCGGCCATCGGACAATATGTAGCTCACATGCAATCTACTGATACCGGAAATGAGATATTTTTAAACTTCGAAAAGCTACAAAGTGATGTTGAAATGGAAATACATGAAAACATCGGGATAGAGATATTAGATGTCGTAATACCTTCTAGCGAGAATGCTTTCCATAAATTGTGCAGATATTTAGCCAGAACTATACTTACCGAAAAACCTAGTGAGTATCAAAGTATAGTTAGACCTTTAACAAAGATTGTTTCAGGTGAGTTGGATGCCGATCGTATGGATTATTGTATGCGGGATCCTCGAGCGTCTGGTCTTGAACTAGGAGCGTTCGATATTGAAAGGATAGTGGATAATTTTACATTAATAAAAGATGGCGAATCCTATGAAATATTGCCTCGTGTGCAAGCATTATCTGCTATAGAAAGCTTTTATCATCAACGCTATCTTTTATACAAATACTTAATTTACCACCACAGTAAAGTTAGGATGGATGAGATAGTTAAGGAGATTACACGGGAATTATTCCATTGTTATTTATCGGGGCGAAAACCTATTAGACAAATTTTAGAAGACTACTGCTTCAGCTTTCTTTGGCAAAAATATGGTAGTGAGGACTATTATTACTGCAATGAAAACTGGTTTTACAGCCTTTTGCAAAGCATTTATTTAAATATTAGAACCATAAAAGTTCCAGATGCCGGTACGGACCGATTAAAACAACTAATAGAAATATTCCTGTTTCGTAAAACAGAAAGTGTTTTCTCTTTTTTTAAAAGGTACGATCAATATCGGGATTTTATGAATGACATTATTTCAAATGTTCGTAATAATTCTAAAAAGAAACTTCCGGCTAACGCGGATGAGAAAGCTATGTTATTAAAACTTAGGGGCGTGATTGAGAGTTCTATTAGTTATAATAACGCAGAAGAAATAAAAAAGGAGATATTTCATCGTCATAAGGCAATTTGCTTGATTGCAATATTAAAGCCTAAAGGTATAAAATATGAACAAGACGGTGATTCAAGATTAAGGGTCATTCAAGAAAACACTGACACAGGGAAAACCCCCATTCCAATAAGCAAAGTTTCTCCTTACATACACAGCCTTAATGCCACTTTCCGAGCTGACCAATTCCTTCATATCTTTATTGTGCATCAAGATATTAAAAAAGATGTGACATTAAGAAATTTAATCAGGCAAGAATTAATCGATTTCTTTTCGAAAAAGTATAGGGAGGTGTTGTTAGATGACAACCATGATTGAAGAGAAAACTAGCGAAATTTTTGACTTCATCAAGTCTAAAAGTTCAGGGGTCACAAGAAACGAATTGGTTGAATACCTAAATTCCAATTCCGGTTTCTTCTTTTCCAGTTTCATTAGCCTTAATGATTTACTTCGGATTCATATTTTATTGGGTCGACTGCATGATGATGGCCACCGCTTAATGTTAACAGAAGAAGGAATTAATTACTTAAAGTAAAAAGTGGTGCTAGCCCGTATGCTGCTAAAACAAAGGGTTCGCAACGGTATCGGGTACCAACCGTATTTTGTTGAATGCCAGCGAACGGAATGATGTATGAATTAGTCAATAGTCCCACTTGGAGTCATTAACAGACCAGCAAATCACATATTTTTTTTGTTGCCTTCCCGTTACCAAAGATATTCTGTTGTTTTTTATTAAGATCTCACAGCATTGATGATGTTTACCTTCCGTAATTGTTGGCGAACATTCTCTTTCCCAACCACTATATTCCACCCACCTTCCACCGTTTCGTAAGCGTCAAAGTGTGCGGTGTTTTACTTAATTTCTGTTCAGTTCCTCAAGTGGTGTAGTGGTATCAGCTAGGGAGAATGTGTTACTAAAATCATTGCAAAACCATCTTTTTCTTTGCTCGTCATTGCTTAAATCGGAAGACTCCCCATTCATGTTGAATGTTGAGGATATGGGCATTAGCAAGCTCGGGGAGAAAAGCCCCTCCCCTCGCAAAGGTACCGGGTACCACTCCACTTTTGTCGAATACCGGCGAACGGGAACAGCGTGGTGTTCAGCGTGAAAACAACACGATCACCGGCAACACCGATGGTAGCGCTTTGAACCCCTAAATATGGAGAATATCCTTGTACTTCATTGCACTTCATAAACTATCTTGCAAAACATCCCTCTTGTTCTCTTCTTCAACATCTCAGTGATTAATTATTTTCTTATGAGCTAAGCAATAAAGGACTAACGCCTACTTTGCATCCTTGTCCTGTTTCGAAAATGCTGTTGTTCCAATGAGTTGAGTAAAGTAACTTAAGCTGCTATTGGGAGGATCTTAAGTTCTTGTATTCTTGAATAAAATCCAACTTTTATTTGTGCGTCGTTACAGTCACCGGATTTTTTTTGATTCTATTTAACATGAAATTATCGGTTTTAACCTCTTTGTTCGTGCTTTATTTGCAATTATCGTTGATGTTTTTTCTCTTTTCCGTTAAAG
>DUMY01000194.1 GCA_012839645.1 Syntrophomonadaceae bacterium | reverse complement strand
GAGTTTTTTGATCAGATAGACCTGCAGGAGGAAGAGCGCCTACAGAAGATGGAAAAGGAACGTTGCCAGCGGACTATAGAACTGCTGCAGCGGATTTTTCGCCTGCTGCTCACCCCTTTGGTAAAAACCGTCAGGATATCATTAAGCGAGATCGCTGATTTGATCGATGAGGACGACTGGTCCCGGGAAGAAATGGCAGCCTTTGTTTATACCGCCCTGCTTTTGCACCAGGCGAAAAAGATCCAGGCGCGGCTACCCTGGGAGTATATGCCCGGGGATACCGACCTTTTGGAGTTTGCCCTTTACCGTTTGCTGCAGGAGGATGAAGAACTGGCATCATTGGGCGAGGTTTCGGTAACTGCAGGTGAAGGCACTGTCGACCTGCCCTACGAAATGAATGTATCGAACTTGGTTTTATTCAAGTACGGTGACAGTCACCAAAACGCACAACCTGCAGATTAGGCTGAAAGGTGACCGGTTAAAAGGTGCCAGTCACCTTTCCAGGAGGCAGAGTGTAATGAACTATAAGAGCAGCACTGTGGAAACAGCTCTCTTGCTGCTGCGGGAGCTGTTGAAATACCCGGTTGTGAATAAGGAAAATAACTCTGGTCTGCTCATGCGGATCCAGCAGGACCCCGAAGTATTGGGCCTCTGGCAGGAGGTGCTGGAGCCGACTTTTGGTGTCACACTGTTGAAAGCCGGTGATCAATACTACCTTTCCACCGGGATCGAAGAAAGTATTTTCAGCTACACCAATGAGGAGCTGAGAAATGAACTGGGGGTGGGCAACAATACAGAGCTGTACACCTGCTCATTTATTGTGCTTACACTGTTAGCGGTCTTTTTTAACAGTGATGATACAACAGGCCCCTCACGGGAGTTTATCACTTTAACTGACCTTGAGCGTCAGATCACCCAAAACTTCGAAGCGTTAGCCAAGAGAGAGGATATCGAGGAGCTGGAGAATCGTTCCCGGGTCAATCTGGCTGAGCCGGCGCGTTTCTGGCTCGACCTCTCGGTCAAGAAGCCCGGGGCTGTACATGATAAAAGAACCATTTCCCGCTGGGGTTATCTTTTAAAGACATTGGACTTTCTGGAAGAGCATCAACTGGTGCGAGTGATTCAGGAACGCCAGGTTTTCCCGCAGCAGCGCCTCAGCAGCCAGGTTGCTCATTATTATAATCACAGGGATCACAAGAATATGATCCTAGAGTTGATTATGGGAGAAGGGGATGAGGAAGATGCCGCGGATTAGCCGCGTACGTCTGCACAACATTCGTTACGGCAAAGAGAGGAGGGTTTTAGACAACCTGATTTTTGACCTGCGGGGGAGGTCTAGCCTGCTCATTCTGGAAAACGGGGGCGGCAAGACCCTGATCCTGCAGCTTATCTCCCAGGTTGTCTGCCCTAATGCCCCCTTGGGCAAGAGGCGGCTGGCTACTTTGGTGCGCAGCAACCCCTTTACCGGCCATGTACTTGTGGAATGGCAGCTGGATGCAGATACCCCGGCCTATATCTTGACCGGTTTCTGCTTTGCGGAAAACACCGGGAGCGCTAACCGCGATATGGACTACTTCAACTATCTCAGTGTACGGGAGTACAGTGGACCCCATCCCTGGGATCTGGAATCACTGCCTTTGGTTGATGAAGACGGGCGCACACTGAACTACCGAGAACATCAAGAGAGGCTGCGCAGGTCCGGGCAGCTCCGCATTTTTGGCTCAGACAGACGGCGGGAATACCAGCGGAAGCTGCAAACCTATAACATCAATTGCAGGGAGTGGGAGCGCGTCCTGGAAACCAACTCAGATGAGGGAGGAGTGGGCAACTTCTTTGAATACTGCAGCAAAACACGCTCCCTTTTGGAGAAGCTCTTCATCCCAGCCATCGATGACATACTGGGGCGCGGCAATAGCGGTGCTGAAGATGACCTGACCCAAAGCTTCCAGCAGGCATCCAGTGAACTGATGCATCTTCCGGAGTTTCAGGCTCACATGCAGTCTCTCAATAAGCTGGGGGAGCGGATTAGGGTGATGCAAGATGCGCTTTCAGGTGTAGAGGGTGCTGCAGGAGAGGTGGAGGCAGCCAAGACTGCCCGTCAGTCCCTTTTTAACACATTGGTCCGGGGCGTTCCTAGGTTGGTGGATGAGCAGAGGGAGCTGCAGGAAAAGCTGCAGAAAAACCAAGATAGAGTGAGGGAGATCCAGTACCTGCTGGATTCAGTAAAATGCGAAACTCTCAGACGCAGACTGGATGCCTTACAAAATGAATTGGATAAAAAGGAAAGGGAAAAGGAGGCAGCTCGCCGGCATCTAGAGGAGGCTGAGGGGCATTATAACAGGCTGCGGGCCTGGGACTTCTTTGAAAGGTGGCAGGACAAAAATAGTCTCCTCAAAGAAGAGGAGGTAAATAAGCAAAAGCTGCTTCAGGGGCACGAATCGGTGGCTAAAGAGATCAAAGCCCTTGGACTCCGGCTGTGGCCGCTGCTTTGTACGGTGAGGCGAGAAGTTGAGGCTCAAATAACTGCAGAGAGCAGGCAGTTGAAAGCTTTAGACCAGGAAATAAAGAAGGCTGCTGCAGCTGAGTTGGAGTTAGACAAGAAAAGAGAGTCAGAACTGATCCTGCAGGCAAGGCTTAAAGCGGAGAGCAAACGGTTTGCCAAAGATCGCACCGAACTGGTGAATTCGTTGCAAGAGGTGGGTATACAAACAGATCTGTCATCACCGGAACAGACAGAACACCTGCTGAATGATGCATTCCGGCGTGCGGAAAGGAACAGTGAAGAATGGGCAGCAGCCATTCAGAAACTCAACAGCCAATTGGATGAATGCTCCACCCAGATCAACACACTGTCCGGACGGAGAGGGGAACTAAGCAAAGGGCTGAAAGACCTCTCAATGGCAAGGGAGAGGTGGCAGCAGGATGTGGACCGGCTGTGTGAACTGCTGGCCCTGGCGGGTTTGGAGTGGCTTTTTCCTCATGAGGACTTTGCTGCTCTGCAGAGAGAACTGGATGCACGCAGGAAGCAGAGCCAGCAGTCTATAGTGGACTTGGAATTGCAGATGAACCGCCTTCAAGAGCGGAAGCGACTTCTCAGCGGAGAGGCGGGGGCCGTCCCCAATAATGATATTCTGCTACTGCAGGAGACCCTCCGCAAACAGGGTGTGGATACCATTACAGGTGCCATATTTTTAAGGAATCTGTCTGATAACGAAGAACGGGAGCACCTGGTCCGGCGCTGGCCCTGGCTCCCCTATGCCCTGATCGCCGAACAGGGGCAGCTGCAGCCCATAATGAAACGCTCACCGGAATTAAAGGTTGATTTGAGTGTACCGGTTCCTGTGGCAGCACGCAGCAGCCTTGAACTGCCACCTGAGGAGCAGACAGATAACACTGTGCTCTGCTTTTTCCATAACCAGGGGATGGAGCCCTTTATTATACCGGAGAGGCTTGATGATATCCTACTCCAGCTGGGCGAGCAACTGGAACAGCGTAAAGAGAAGCGAAAGGATGAAGAGGGTAGAAATAAGCAGATCCGGCTTGCCTGCACCGTGCTGGCTAACATCCAGGCTACCTATGAATATCGTACTGTTGAGGAGTGGGAACAGAGGCTCAAAGAGGCAGAAAATACTCTCCAGGGTGTATGTGATGACATTGAGGCTGCTGAGGCTCAAAAACAAGGCTTTAAGCTTCAACTGGAGAATGCTCGCACAAAGAAAAGCAAGGCAGAACAGCATCTGATTGATCTCCGCAGATTTGGGAAACGACTTGATAAATACCGTTTAGAATTCCTGGAGGAAGAGGCTCGCAGAGCCGAGCTGCAGAAGATCCAGCAGAACCTGACAGCAGTGGAAGCGGAACTGGAACTTTTGAAAGCCAGGAAAGAGGAGTTGGACAGGGAGATTAAGGAGCTGCAAGAGCAGAACAAGGCGACCCTCAATAAATTGGATAGCCTGGAAAAGGATAATAAAGAACTCTACCTCTCCACCTGGGACCATCCGGAAGAGGCTGTTTCCCAGGAGGTATCCTGGGACGAATACAGGGAAACAGCAGACAATCTTAGGGCGAGAAAAGATGCCCTGACACGGGAGGTTGCCAGCCTTGATGAGCTGGAGAGGCGTATCATAAGATACAAGAAAGACCTGGAAAAACTGCAAGGAGATATCCAGGAGACAGGGCTCGATTTTGCAGAAGTAAAAAACTCCTACCGCCTGGTAAGCAAGCAGGAGTTGGATGCTTGCCGCCAGGAGGTGAAGGCCCAGAAAGATACTTTCCAAAAGGCTGACGATGCCTTCCGGGAGGCGGAGGTGCTTACAAAAAGTGAAAAAAGAGTCTGGGGAAACGAGTGCAGCAGAGTTGTAGAGAGGCACCAGTATGAGCCCGCGGACCTGCAGGATATGGAGCTGGATAGCTACAGCAAGGAGTTGAATGCGGAAAAAGAAGAACTCACTGGAAGGATTGAAAAACAGAACGACAAGCTGAACTTGCTTGAGCGGTTGCAGCAGGAATACCAGTACCAGGTGGAGGTCTTGACAGCAGAAGGCCTGGGATTGACAGATGATCTTGGATGGGAGTTGGAGAGAGAATTAAAGGAGCTAGCCTGTGATGAAAGGGCACCGCGCCGTGCAGTAAGGAAGGAGAAACAGGCAGTAAATGATGCCCTTGACAGATTAGCTGAAAGCCATGAGGCATGGCACCAGGTGGTGGATTCATGCTGGCAGGAGTTGGGGGTGCTCAACAACCTGGATATCAAACATCTTTTCAAGCAGCTCAAAGCCAGAACAATGATGGAGGGCTGGGAAAAGGATGTCCTTTCGGTACAGGAAAGCCTCTGCCATGTAGGGCGGGTGATCTCCAAATCCCAAGAGGAATTGGAGCGGCGTTTGAAGGATCTAGATAGGATAAAGGAAGAAATCGCGGAACGGGCTTACCGCCATGTAGAGAATATACTGGAAGAGCTGAAAACACTGCAGAGGATGTCCCGGGTGGAACTGAGGGGCAAGAGGATTCCACTGATGGAGATTGATCTGCGCCGGCCAGATGCTGATGAGGGAAAGGAACAGGTGCGCAGTTACCTTGCTGATGTGATCGTTGATGCGGTTCAGCGCAGGCAGGAGGGGGAAAGCGAAGACAACCTACAGCAGTACTTGGAGGGGGCGGTACGCTCCGCTGCACTGCTGGAACAGCTGGTACCCCTAGATGGGATCAAGCTTACAGTATTAAAGCCCCGCTCAGATGATCAGCCCTACCAGAGCTCAGATTATGATCGCTGGGAAAACCTGACCTTCTGGTCCGGGGCACAAAAGTATATCGGTCGCTTTGCGGTTTTTGTAGCATTGATGACCTACCTGCGCAGCCAGAGCAGCACCGGTCAGAGAACCAGCGTGATCATCGCGGATAACCCCTTTGGAGAGGCCTCCAGTGGGCACATCCTGGAAATCTTAAGAGCCCTAACACATCAGGCAGGGGTGCAGCTCTTCTGTGTTACAGCACACCGCCAGACAGGTATCATGAAAGACTTCCCTGTAATCTACAGCCTGGTATCCAGGCCCACCCTCAGCGGCCAGCAGCGCATGGTCATCAATCCCGAGAGGCTGCCAGCGCCAAGAACCATGGAAGCCGCCCGCGGCCTGATAAATGATGAGGAAAAGCCATCCTGGAAGATGGATATCGATGGCCAGTTGAAGCTGTTTTAAACACATTAGTATGCTTGGCACCAATGCTACAGCTAATTCTACTTAAAATGCCTCCCGATTACATTTGTTATCGCTTTACAAAATGCTCTCCATCTCTTAGGGAAAGCGTTGTTTGACTACCAACGGGGTATGAGAAGGGCAGTCCTATTTTTGCAGTTCCAAAATCCAGCTGATCCAGCTTACTACAGTGGAGGCCCGCCTGCGGAAGGTGCTATCTGCCTTTACTTTATACAGTCCGTATTTCTTCATAATTTCGACAATATCGCTCACTCGCGGCATTTCGTCTCGCTTTAAATAGAGCCGCAGTGTTTCATTAAAAACCCTATGCTTTAATACAGCTTCAACAAGCCTCAACTGCCTTGCCTTATACTTTGAACGGACTATCCTCTGGCCTTGTTCAGACAACGAAAATACAATTTTACCGTTATCCCTTTGTTTATCTATCAACCCTAAGTAGCGCCCTGCGTCGGTATAGTAGTTTGTTTGTCTGGGATCGAAAGCATAATTTAAGGTTATTTCATCCTTAGTCATTGCACCCTGTATAAGCAATTCGCAGAGGTTGATTACCCGTTTGAAGTTGTCAGCCTGTGGGAAAGGTACTGCTGGTTCTTCAACAACCTTCACGCGGTTTAAGACACTGATAATGTCATTTAAACTGATTTCCAGGGGATCTATACTGTATTTTTTCTGCTTTTTCATAAATAAAGAATTATAGTTGTACTTGTCATGGAAATCGTACTCGTAGAGAGTGAATACGCCGTTAGAATAAACCATAAAAACCGGTGTAATCTTCTTGGCCAGTTTGTTGGACCACAGCCTGTAAGGATAATAGAGCTGCCGGATGAGAAAATCATCCGATATATAATTTTTTGCTTCAATAAGTGACAGCCTATCTACGCCTTCGTAGCCGCCGTCAATCTCTATCTGTGAGTTTACTACATTGACCGTAACATTTGAATTTATTGATGTATTTCGTATATTAAAGGAGAAGGTACCAGAACTCATTCTGCCGCTGACAGTAGGTATTAACTCCTTATCCTCCAAAAAGTCCGCTAATATTCCAGAAACATAGGCGCAGTTGATGGCCGTGGACTCACTGGTTATGTTTTCATAGTCAATGCTTTCGATATGCTCCGGTAAGGAAATGCGGGTTATTTCATCATCTGAGGGTTCGAAATCCTTGTAGGCTTCGAAGTGTGAGATGATATATCTCCCCCGTGTAACAGGTAAGATGGCGAGGTTGTTCTCGGTAAACAGTCTGGGAAGGTTGATTTTGTGATCAAACTTCGTCATCAACCTTGCCTCTCTGAAATCGTTGATCTGAGCTGAAGTGATTTCAAAATATCCGTTTTGCTCAGTATTCTTCAGAATATTGTACTTGGCAAAAAGCTGGGCCCAAGCCCTATCATTTTTTGTTACTTCACTACTGCTCAAAATTCATCACCAAGACCTCGTCAACATTCCCTCGCCTATCAGCTTTTGAGTTGATTGCCCGCTTGGCTTGTATCACTTCTATTTTGTAACCTTGATAAAGGTCCATAATAAAGTCTGTGGCTGAGTTTGATAAAAGAAATTTAACTCCTTTCTTATCCAGCTTGTCGCAGGTTTTTTTAAGCCTGATTTGCTCATCGCGATCAAAGCCGCCCTTGTCATAGCCTGTAAAACTTGCAGTTTCGGAGACCGGGTCGTACGGTGGATCAAGGTAAACAAAGGCGCCTTTTCTCGACCATTTCAAAGCATCCTCAAAATCCTGACAGGAAAATCTGATTTTGGCTTTGTTGAAATAAGCGCTGACTGCCCTCAATGTGGTTTCATTCACAATGTTAGGGTTTTTATAGTTCCCGAAGGGTGCATTGAATTCCCCTGATTTGTTGACCCTGAATAAGCCGTTGAAGCATGTCTTGTTAAGATAGATAATCCTTGATGCCTTTTGCACTGAGGTTAATATGCTGTAACGTTCCCTGTCCCGGTCCAGTTCTCTTATCTTATAAAAATAATCTTTATCATTCTTGTGACGTTTAAGGTCATCTATTAAATCCTCTACATTATCCTTAATGACCTCGTAAATGTTCATTAATTCCTTATTGATGTCATTTACAACAGCCTTCTTCGGCTGTAGCTCAAATAAAACCGCTCCGCCTCCAAGAAATGGCTCATAATAGGTTGAAAATGTTTCAGGGACGTATTTTGTTATTTCGTCTATTATCTGTCGCTTTCCACCCACCCATTTCACTACAGGAGCGACTAAGTTGTTTTTTGCCACTGTATGCCCCCTCAAGCATCCTCTTCTCTATAAAAACAAATCTTTTTTATTACCGCATTACAAACTTAAGTTCCTATATGTATATAAACTATTCGTCAAAACCGGTTTAATATCCTACCTGAAACATTTAACTGTGGGGAATTCCTTTGCAACCAGGTGGTACTGTCCCGGATAACAAGGCATATTGACATGTTCTCAGCAGGCTTATTTTTCCGTTTGATGTTTTCTTAATCTTCTCTGTCGGCCTGGGTAATAAAAATTTTTAACAGGCCTTGCCAATATCTAGCCTGCTCCTCGGCATGCCGGTAAGTAAGCGAATCTGTTTTGTACTCTCCATCAAGAAAATTCACTACATGAATCGGTTCTAAACTATCATTAATAACAATACGAAGCCTGATATTGGTTGCTTTTTTTATGGAAGATTTTGATTCCGATAAGCCGCCGATTACTGTGCCAATGCCACCGGCTATAATTCCGCCGAGAATTGCCTCTCCTGATTGGCTTGTACGGGATGTTTTTACTGCCTCACTACCATCAATAAAAATTTCTGCAGATATAAGATCCCGGAAAGAGACAATCCTGGACTTAACCTTATCCCCGTAAAATATTAATAAACATATTTTTTTATTGATACTGTCAACAGCAATAGCCGAATTACCATCTTCACCTATATGTGATTGTGATACCACAAAATCATTTAGATTGTTTAATTCTTCTGTCAGAGCTTTTTTTCTTTGGGATGCGCTATAAATTATTGAAGCAACAATAGCTATTACTATAATGAAAACAAATAATATAAACCACAACAAAGCCCATCACCCCGATTAATGGAAACCTTATTTAAGATTACCTCATGAAAAATAATAGCAAACTCCTGTGACAGCATAGTGTCACATTCATGCTGGCTAGAAAACTTTTGTTGCAGGGGTAATGCAGATGGGGGGGTATTTCTATTGTAGATAACAGTGCAGTGTTTCCTGTAAACTTCTGATCAGCTGTTCCCTTAACCAGGCCGGTTCAAGTACTTCCACGGCACCGCCCCAGCTCATTAGCCAGGGGATCATCTCCTGCGCTCCGGTCAACAGATAGGTGACCTCGAGCTGGCACAACCTTTTTCATGAAAGCCAGAGCGTCAGGGAACTCCCGGAAGGGAAGCTCGAGGTCACCTACCTGTTGACCGGAGCGCAGGAGATGATCCCCTGGCTGATGAGCTGGGGCGGTGCCGTGGAAGTACTTGAACCGGCCTTATTGTAGATAACAGTGCAGTGTT
>DUMY01000193.1 GCA_012839645.1 Syntrophomonadaceae bacterium | reverse complement strand
TATTAACTCCTGGTCGGAAAGGGTAGCAAAATGTGAAAAATCAAAACGCAGCCGTTCCGGAGAAACAAGGGATCCCATTTGCTGTACATGATCCCCTAATACATCCCTTAAAGCCCTGTGCAGGAGGTGGGTTGCTGTATGGTTGCGTGCACACCGGAAGCGGTGCTGTTCATCAACCTGAGCAAGTACAAGATCACCCTTCTGAACAGTGCCGCGGCTGACAACACCGTGATGAATAATCACACCGTCTTCAACACTTTTAGTATCGTTAATTGTGACTTCACCATCAGGTCCACAGAGTTTCCCCTGGTCACCAACCTGGCCCCCAGCCTCGGAGTAAAAAGGTGTTTCGTCCAGCATAACCTGTACCTGTTCCCCTTGGATGGCTCTTTCTCTTTCGCTGTCATCTACTATTACAGCCGTGATCTGGGAGCGGGCAGAAAGGCTCCCATATCCTATGAACTTGGTTTTTGTACCGCTGTAAGCGGTACAAACACTGAAACTGTCTGTTGGTACAGTTTCCACCCGGGCAGCCCTGGCTCTTTCACGCTGTTTTTCCATGGAGGCCCGAAATCCATCAAGATCCACATCCATGCCCCGTTCCGCCAGTATCTCCTGAGTCAATTCCAGAGGAAAGCCGAAGGTATCATAGAGCCTGAAAGCAACCCCGCCGGGAAGGTTCTTTTCCCCGGTTTTTTCGACCTTTTCCAGCTGCTCCTGCAGGATCTGGAGCCCCTGTTCCAGGGTTTCTCCGAAGCGTTCTTCCTCCAGTGAAACAATCCTCTGGATATGGTTGGACCGCTCCTTCAGTTCACGGTAAGGATCCTGGTAAATGGCAATAGTTATCTCAGTAAGTCTATTTAAAAAAGCATCCCTAATCCCCAGCAGCCTGCCATAGCGTACAGCCCGCCGCAGAATGCGCCGCAGTACATAACCACGCCCTTCATTAGAGGGATGCACTCCATCAGCTATCAAAAATGCCACTGCTCTAGCATGATCAGCTATTACTTTCAGGGCAACATCACTCTTAGGATCAGCCCCATAGCTGATGCCCGATGCCCTGACGACCTCTTCGATTAAGGGAAAGATAAGATCCGTCTCAAAATTGTTAGGAACTCCCTGCATTACCGAGGCAATTCGCTCTAATCCCATACCGGTATCGATGTTGCGGCGCGGGAGCTTGGAAAGCTTTCCATCTTGCTCACGGTTAAACTCAGTAAAAACTAGGTTCCAGATCTCCAGATACCTGCCGCACTCACATTCCACTCCACAATCCGGGGAACCACAGCTTTTATCGGGGCCCAGGTCCATCAGGATCTCTGAACAGGGACCGCAAGGACCAACTGGTCCCGCTTCCCAGAAATTTGTTTCTTCGCCCAAAGGAACAATCCTCTCCCTGGGCACACCCATTAAATCATGCCAAATCTCGGCTGCTTCTTGATCATCGTAATAAACAGTGATCCAAAGATCCGCAGGCGGCAGCCCTAACTCTTTGGTAAGAAACTCCCAGGACCAGGCAATTGTCTCTTTTTTAAAGTAATCCCCAATAGAGAAGTTTCCCAACATCTCGAAAAAAGTGTTATGGCGTGCTGTCTTGCCCACCTCTTCCAGGTCTTGGGTGCGCAGGCACTTCTGCGCGGTTGCAATACGCGGATGAGGTGGTGTCATTTTCCCCTGAAAATAAGGCTTGAAAGGAACCATACCTGCAACTGTCAGCAGTAAGCTGGGATCATCCTTGGGAACAAGGGATGCACTTGGCAGGACCAGATGATCATGTAAACCAAAATAATTGAGAAATTTCCTTCGTAACTCCGTACCAGTACTCAATATTTAACACTCCCGGGTTATTGCTCATTATCAGGCTCATTATAGTATAGAATTTCAGTTATTGTCAATAAAACCAATATTCCTGCCAGAACTATTATACTATCTTTTCCCACAAATAGTGCAAGACTACCCGCAGCAGTCCAGCAGCTGGAACGGCAAAGATAAGACCTATGGGACCTGCCAAATAGCCTCCTATCAGGAGAACCAGAACTGTAGCCACAGGATGTAAGCCTACCCGGTCCCCTAGCAGTCGAGGTGCGAGAAAACTACCTTCGATCTGCTGTACCAAAAGATAGATCGCCAGCATGACAAAACCCTTCCAGCGGCTGATAGTAAGGGCCAGACCAACCACCGGTATTGCCGCCAGCACCGGACCAAAAAACGGGATCAGATCCAAAACCGCTGTAAACACTCCGATCAAGATGGCAAAGGGCATCTTGATCAAGGCAGCACCGGCACCTGTTAACAAACCAACGATTAATGAGACTAAAAGGTGCCCTCTGAGAAACTGACTGAAAATCAGATCCCCTTCACGAACAAGAAACAACAGATCATTTCGGTAATTAGGTGGAAGTATCGACAGGGCTCCCTTTTTAATATGATCGAAATCCTTAATGAAATAATAGGCAAGAAAAGGAGCGAGAAGTAAACTGGGAAGAAGGGATATCATACCGATCAGCGCCTGGGCAAACCCACGTATCCCCTGCAGCAGCCCCTTACGAATGTGACCTACCGTCTCCCTTAAGATCTGCTGGCCTTCAACGGGCAAACTTGTGCGTTTTAACACACTATCCAAATACCCCTGCACCTCTTCCCAGGTCTCCACATAAACAGGAAGTATTTTACCAAATTCTTTAGCTTCATCGAACATGGCAGGGACAAAAAAAGCTATAAAAATACCTATAAGAATTAAACCTGCCGCGTATACAGTAAAAATAGCCCAGGATCGCTTTACCTCTCTTGCCTCAAGACTACGGACAAGGGGATAAATAATATACGCCAACAAAACAGCGATCCCAAAAGGAACCAATAAAGAACGAATATAATAAAATAATGCCCCTCCGGCCAGTATTAACAAACAGAGGATAATGATACGCAAGGTACGGCGCTGCATGCTATTTTCGCTAGCGACGCATCATCTCTAGCACCCCACGGGAAATCCCGCGCAGGACACGCCTTGCATTATCGCCAACCCGGCGTGACTGCAGCATTGTCTTTCTTTTGGGGCCTTGGCGGGACGTAAATATTGCTCCCAAAACTGCTCCCAGAAATCCACCGGTTAACAAACCATTAAAATAATTGCGTTTTGCCAACTCCCTCACCTCTCTTTATTATAGTTAAGATAAATCATCCCCTGTTGTATTTAATGCCATGAGATTGC
This sequence comes from Syntrophomonadaceae bacterium, assembly GCA_012839645.1. Lineage (GTDB taxonomy): Bacteria > Bacillota > DSM-12270 > Thermacetogeniales > Thermacetogeniaceae > Syntrophaceticus. The sequence goes on along the minus strand of DUMY01000193.1, from coordinate 1,667 downwards.
CATCTTCGCTGATCTCATATACCTCAGATTCCCCACTGGCACTAAATTCAACATAACAGGACCAGCAGTAATACTGATCTGAGCCTACCTTGCCGGTCTGTTTACCACGGCATATCGGACACTGCATTCTGATCACCCCTATCTATTCCGGTAAATCCGGCGATGATAGCTTCCTTCCCCCAGGAAGAAACCATTTCCGGTGACATAACCATTCTGCCGGAAAGAAGATCTCCTACAACTCCTGTGGACAATTCATACCCCAGCAGTTTTCCCTCATCTGCATCAAAAATCACATCTTTGAGAGTTCCCAGGTTATTCCCGTCCTGGGTTAAAACCAGCTCTCCTCCTGTTTCGTTCATACTCTTTAATTCTGAAAGTTCTATATCATCTTGAAGAACTTCGGGTCCTGAAACAGTAATGGCATCGGTTCCCATACTGCTGAGATCAGCAAAGGGAAGGTAATGATCACCCACTACTAGGCAGCGTATTTTCAATTCCTGGTGACTCCAGAGGATATCCGCAACCACACCAATCTCTTCTCCTGTAGCAAGATTCACCACAGGCAACCCGATAATATCCCGGCCTTTTTGCAACTGATACCCCTTCTCCCTAATAAAATCCGCGTTTTTTTTATTATTACCCCCTTGGCAAAAAAAATGCACCCCTTTTTTGGGGTGCCTCCTGTTACCGGATTGGCTTGTGGATAATACCTCCTCCCAGCACAAGATCATCCTCATAAAAAACCACCGCCTGTCCAGGTGTTACCGCCTTTTGGGGTTGGGAAAACCTCACAATGATTTCTCCCTCTTCTCCAGGGGAGATCTCAGCTTCAGCGGGAGAGGCAGCATACCGGATCTTTACTTTGGCAGGGATGGGTTTTTGCAGTGATTCAACAGCAATAAGGTTCACATCCCTGGCTGTCAGTCCATGAGCCATGAGATCTTCACGCTTTCCTACCACCAGAGCGTTGCCTACAGGATCTATTTCCACCACATATGCAGGATATCCCAGAGCAATCCCTAAGCCGCGCCTCTGACCAATGGTATAAAAGGCAACACCCCGATGCTCACCAATAGGATTTCCTTGAAGATCATAAATAATTCCAGGCTCTGCTGCCTGGGGACTGCTCTCCAGTAAAAAGCGGCAGTAATCGTCATCCGGAATAAAACAGATCTCCTGGCTCTCTTTTTTCCCCGCGAATTGAAATCCTGCCCGGGCAGTGATCTGACGCACCTCATCCTTCCGGTACTCTCCAAGAGGAAATTTAAGATAGGGAAGTATATCCTGTTGCAGTGTAAATAACACATAACTCTGGTCCTTTTTTGCGTCAATGCCTTTTTTTAATACCCATCGCCTGCGCTGGTCATCATAATTCACTCGAACATAATGACCGGTTGCCAGATAATCAGCACCCAGTGTGCGTGCATAGTCGAATAAAGCCCTGAACTTGATAGTCCGGTTACAGATAATACACGGATTGGGGGTACGGCCAGCCAGGTACTCTTGACAAAAATAATCGATCACATTTCTCTGGAAAACATCCTGTAGATCACAAATATAATGAGGAATACCCAGTAATTTGGCAGCATCCTGGGCATCCTTAACAGCAGTCGAGTCAGACAGTTCACCAGGCAAAAGCTTCATAGTGATACCACAGACATTATATC
>DUMY01000192.1 GCA_012839645.1 Syntrophomonadaceae bacterium | reverse complement strand
GTCATATGAACAATTTTTCTTTTGCCACCTTTCGATACTCGTATTTTTCAGAAACAATGCAAATCTCTGGCAAAAGCCGGGTATGATGTGGTGTTAGTGGCTCCACACGTCCGGGATGAGATTGTGGAGGGTGTTCGTATTCGTGCAGTACCTAAACCCAAGGGGCGGGTGGAACGCCTGACCCGGACAGCCTTGTTGGTTTATAAGGCAGCCCTGGAAGAGAATGCCGAATTATATCATGTTCAAAATGAACTGGAACTCCTGTTTTGGGCACAATTGCTGCGAATAAGGGGCAGTAAAGCAGTCTATGATATGCATGAAAATCTTCTTAAATCGATTCCTACGAAATCGTGGATAAACCCGCTGTTTCGTCCCTTTGTTGTATTTGCCTGTATGGTCCTGGAGAGGCTGTTAATGCATGAAATACCTGTTATCTATGCAGAACACTCATACAAAAAAGATTACCTGTGGGTGGCCAAACATATTACAGTATTGAATATGCCCTTAACCTCACAACTGCAGCGGATCAAAGAAACAAAATACTTAACACCAACATTGGGATATATCGGTGGTGTGACACCTGAGCGAGGGAGTATTATTACTCTGGAAGCTTTAAGCATTCTTAAAGAAAAGGGATATCATGTTAACTGGGATTGTATAGGTCCGGCAGACAAGATACATCAAAAAGAGCTTTTTGAGATTATTGATAGGTATAAATTAAAGGGAGTCCAGTTCAGGGGTTATCTTTTACCTGCAGAAGGCTGGCGTATTATCGCCCGCTGCCATATAGGATTGGCTCTATTAAAACCCATCCCTAATTATTATGAGTCTTATCCAACGAAACTCTTTGAATATATGACCCTGGGACTGCCGGTGATTGTTTCCGATTTTCCTTTGTACCGCGGTATTGTTGAAAAAGAGCAGTGTGGGATCTGTGTTAACCCAGAATCCCCTGAAGAGATCGCCCGGGCTGTGCAGTGGCTGCTGGATAACCCGGATGAGGCAGAATCGATGGGGAAGCGTGGCCGTAATGCGACACTTGAAAAGTATAACTGGGAACGGGAGCAGAGCAAATTATTAGATTTTTATCAATCTTTATTGGAAAATTAAAAACCGGTCACGTAAAAGAAGAGACCGGTTATATCAAAGTTACAGCAGCTCTGTGGCAGAGCTATTATTCTTTTATCATACTCCAGTTAGGAGATATAGGTTCTGTCGTATCCGCATGTCCCAAGATGGCTTCCTGCTTCTTCCCTTCAAGGAGAAACTGCACCTGTTCGATATCCGGAAGTTTTGCCAGGGAATTGGTGATCGAATAGAGGGTCATCGCTTCTCCTGCCGAGCCGCCCCAGTGCTTGGTCTGGAACTCCTGATTAAAGTTCACATAAGCCACACCATCCACAACTTCCACAGAGATCAGTTCCGCTTCCTTCGGTATAGTCTGAAATGTGTCCGCTTTGCGCGGTCCCTGGATCAGTTCAGCGATCACAACCTCCTCCAGTTTTTTGTTTCCTACTACTACCTCCCGCTCCTCCGGAACCAGGTACATAGCCTCTTTATCACCGAAGTAGAGTGTGACTTTTTCTTTGGTCTCTTTGGGTTCCGCACTTATGTCAGGTTTTGATGTGCCGTCATTTTGTTCATTTTTATCTGTC
>DUMY01000191.1 GCA_012839645.1 Syntrophomonadaceae bacterium | reverse complement strand
TTTGATAGCAGAAGGGTTTTCCGAGCAGGGAGCGTTTGAACGCGCGAAAGAGGAACTTAAGTTTTGCTGTGAAACCGCAAAGTATGCCGATTTGCAGGAGCGGTTTGCTGAGCACTCTGAAAACCGCTACCCTACCGGTTACGAATCCATCGGTCTGTTTTACGCAGGATTTATATCCTTTGGGCTTTCTATCGGTGCGCTTGCTGGATTCCTCGGCAGCGGCGGGCGGGAGATGTTCCTCTCCGGTGGTTGGATTGATACGCTATTTGGCGTTGTTGTTGGTGTAATTATCGGCCTCGGAATGGGGCTTATCAGCAACGCAATTCTTGTATTGAAGAAATAAAGATCAAGGTACCGGTTACCACCTAGATCCACAGCTCATCGGCAGAACTGTTGCTGGAGGCAGTTGGTCGGCTGGAACCTATCCAGCAGCCATTGCTACCGTTATCGCTGATGCAATCCCAGCAGAAGTTAAAGAACTAAGAGTAGGTGATACAGCAACTTTAATTAGCTTCCTCGCGTTGGCCAGATATGTAGTACTGTTTTCCTCCCAGATGATGGAGCAGCTTGGCCTCTTCATGCCAATAGGAGGAAGCAAACAGCTCTTCCTCTGCAAAGGCGGCCAACACTTCTCCGACGAAGAAGGCATGATCTCCGATTTTGTAGTGATCCACAACTCCACATTCAAGGTGTCCCAGGCACTCCTTGATCAAAGGTGCTTGCACTTTTTGAGCAGTTACAGGCGTGAGGCCCACCTCCTTGAACTTATCGACTGCTCTGCCGGAAGTTCGCCCGCACCTATCAGCTTGCTCCAGCAGCTCAGCTCCTGGGATGTTCAGCGCAAACTCCTTACTTCTGTTGATCAGTTCACAAGTAAAATGCGGGAGAGCAACGGCAATACCTACCCGGGGAGGCCGGCCGGAAAGTGGAGTTTGCCAGGCCAAAGTCATAATGTTGCTCCTGTCCCGGTAGGCAGAAGTCACTAAGAGAACACATCCGGTATTTATCAGCCGGTGCGCCTTTTCCAAAGGTACTTCTTTTTTCATCATAAACTCACTCCTGATTATTTACTTAGATTATATAAGTATTATACCTTTTCTCTCCCGGATAATGGGGCTTTATTGTCATCCTCCCTTCTCACCAGGATTCCCATTAATATGCGTCGAAGCAATCCAAGGATAGATCCTTTTCCATATAGACAGGGAAAGTGGGTTTACTTTACAAATAAACACCTAAAATGAACAAATTAAGGAGGGATGGATCTGTGGCTGTACCTAATTATCAGAAGATAATGTTGCCTTTCTTGAAGGTGCTAGCTGATGAAAAACCACATAAGTTGCAGGAAATAAAGGACATATTGGTAGATGAACTAGAACTAAGCCTCTTTCATTGATAATAAAGCCCGAATATAGATTCTCCTTTTATTGAATTTCCTTATACCCCACAGTATGGAAATAACCTACGTTTCTTATTAATCCGATGCAAAAGTTATCATTTTAAAAAATTACGGGTATTGTTCTCAAGCATATATAGCTGCAAGAATAGCAATATAATGGGATGTATATTACCGCGGTTGCATTACTGTCTCAGTAGTAGACGTGTGACTAACCGTGTGTACAAAATCCCTGTTTGATGTCGTTGGTATAATTTGCCGCTGATCAATACTAGAAATGGATGTAGAAGTATGACAACACATCTTTCTGTCAGATTGGTTTGGCACGATAGGGCTTGGGATGGTCATATCTGTAATCAGCCTAGTAGGAATGTATATTGTGCTGCAAATCAGCATATTCGTGAGGAGTTTTCCGACTCTGCCAAACTAAAGCGGGAAGTGGATTCAGCGGGCTTACCGTTGGCTGAACTCGATGACTGGCAGCCCCCATGTTCTCGCGATCCTATTGCTTTCTCACCTATTGGATATAGTATTACCCATTATGATCCCCTTGAGTTTCGGAAACTTCAATCTGTAAGTGAGGATATCCCACCTTATTCGGTCTACGCTTCGCCGTATCGCTGGATGCGAGAAGGGATGGTGATGAGGCTGGTGATCCCACAGTGATTATCGATGAAGCCTTGATGATTCCAATGGATTTGTTTGGAGTGCTGTTTCGGGCAATTGATCTGAACAAGGTAAAGCGGTTTATTCTTGTAGGTGACCCAAACCAATTACCCCCTATTGGTCCCGGTCGCCCATTTGTTGACATCGTTAGCTGGTTGAAAGCTGATGACGAAACAGTTCAAAAGCTATATCCTAAAGAATTTCAGATTTCAGCTGAAGAAAGAAGAGCTTGTTTTGCTCAGCTTACTGAACGCGCCCGATTTGAGGAGTTTAATAGTCTGGGTTTGCAGTTGTCGGACTGCTATTTGAGTGAAGACCCGGTGCCAGGTGATGATGAACTGCTTTCCAAGGTTGCCAGGCAGGATGTGGATGGAGATCTGGATGTTTGTTTTTGGCATGACGATCAGGAGCTAGACGAACTACTAGCATCTCAGTTAAAACAGACTCTTGGTCTGGCGGATGAAAAAGATTACAAGTCTTTCAATGAGAGTCTGGGCATTTCGAACGATAGAGATCGACGGCATGACCCCTGTAGAGCTGAGCATTGGCAGATTCTGAGCCCTGTGCGTAATCACGAATTTGGTACGATTGAGATCAACCGCAAGATTCAAGCTTGCTATCGAGGCGGACTAATCCGTAACGCCCGAAATCCCCGATCCAAGAACAAGGCTCCTCGACCCTTTGGTGAAAATGAACTGGTTATGAATGATAAGGTAATTCAAGCGGTTAACCGCCGCCGCAAGGCATGGCCGCGAGGAAGCGGTTTTAATTACGTTGCTAACGGTGAAATTGGTTTGGTGATTAGGACGGACAGGAAATACGACTGTATTGATGTGGCCTACTCTACTCAACCGGAGGTTTCCTATCGTTATTCCTGGGGAGAAGTCGATGACAACTTAGACTAGCCTATGCATTAACGGTCCACAAGGCACAGGGGAGCGATTTCGATATTGTCTTTTTGATACTTCCTCGTAAGGCTGCAACTTTTTCTAGAGAGCTCCTTTATACCGGCTTGACGCGTTTCCGGCAAAGAATGGTCATTTTGCTTGAGGGTGATACCAGTGTGCTGGAGCGTTTACGCAAACCGGATAACTCGGCTACACTTTTACGGAATACGAACCTGTTTACTACGGCAGTGCGAGCAAAAGCTGAAGGGGCGTATTATGCAAGCCATCTGATTCATTGTACAGCTAAGGGTGTTTTGGTGCGGTCGAAGTCAGAGGTTATTGTTGCCGATACTCTAACCCGCCTGGGGATCAGTTATGATTATGAGAAAAGACTCTTGGGCAAGAGCGGCCACCCAAATGATTTCCGCTTACCTGATTTCACTATTAGCTACGAAGGTGATACATTTTATTGGGAACACCTCGGGATGCTGTCGGTACCGTCCTATCGAGAGCAGTGGGAGCGCAAGAAGGCGTGGTATGAGAAGAACGGTTATCTTGACCGCCTCATAACTTCTGAAGACGGGCATGACGGAAGTATTAATTCAACGACTATTGAGAAGGTAGCTAGGGAACGGATTTTGGGGTAAGGGGGTGGTATGGGGTCAGGCCTGCTTTTTATATCCCTACCCTTGCCAAGGTACCGGTCACCACCCGTTTTTGTCAAAGCTGTCTTCATGGATTGAGTTGGGAATAATAGAGAAGAATGGCATTATTGCCGCAGGAGGTGATTTCATGTGTTAAACAAGTTTATGAACTTATCTACGATTAAAAAAGCAACAATAATTTTTGCACTAATCGTTGCATTTTTCGTCCTCGCACCGCTCACTGTCAAGGTTGCGTCTGCCGGGGAGATCGATTTATATGCCATGCTCCAGGGCCTTTTTACCCGCGTTGATGATCAGGAGGCCCGGATTGCAGAGTTAGAAAGCAAGTTGTCAAAGTATGAGCTGCAGGAGAACAAAGAGCCGGAAAACGAAGAAAAACCAGCATCAGTAAAGGATAACAACGATCCGGAGGCGGTAGACACAAGCAGCGAAGGCAGTACAGGTGGATATGTTGCCCCTGACGACAAAGCAGCCACACCCGCAGGCGATAATTACGGTGAGGGCGAAAGCCCAGCACCGGAATCCGAACCAGAACCTTTGCCGTCACTTGCAAAGATTGATTACTTTCTTACTCCCCAGCGTAGCGATTCAGGGCGGTTCGAGTATGTTTTTCAGGGTACCGCTTTTGATATAAACCAAGATGGTGGAGGAAAGGCGGCAAAATGTTTAGGATTACCTCATCAGGGACAGATGTGGTTGGAGTTGAATGTTTCTTTTTCCTGAGCCCTTGGTTTAACCTGGCTATGCTAGCAGTAAGCTCGGGAAGCACAGCACCTCCCTTGGAAGGTACCAGTTACCACCCAGTGATATTTAAATCCAGGTCGCAGTTATGATAGTTTCAGAGATGGGGCAAGCTCATTTTTATGGTATATTATACATATGAAGATAATTCACCGGGAATACATGATCTAGTATGATCAGCAGAAAGCGATTGAACAGAAACATATTCAGAGTGAACTAAACTATATTCTGTACAAAAGCAAGTGGTGAATTAATGTAAATGCTCATGACCCTGATACAAAGGAGCGTTGAATATGTCTGGTTATGTTCTAACTTGTTGTTCCACAGCAGATATGCCATATGAGTACTTCAAAAAAAGGAATATCCCATTTGTCTGTTTTCATTTCAATATGGATGGGAAAGAATATCCAGATGATCTGGGACAAACCGTTCCCTTTGAAGAATTTTATGCTAGAATTGCGGCAGGAGCGATGCCTACTACCTCCCAGGTGAATGTGGGGGAGTTTATCGATTTTTTTGAACCGTATTTAAAGGATGGCAAGGACATCTTGCACATTTCCCTTTCTACGGGTTTGTCGGGAGCCTACAATTCGGCCTGTATCGCGAGGGAAGAACTGTTACCAAAATATCCGAGTCGAAAAATCCTGATTGTGGATTCTCTGGGTGCATCATCGGGCTATGGCCTGCTCACTGATGCGGCTGCCGACATGCGGGATAATGGCGCAGCCCTTGAAGATGTGTTTGCCTGGGTAGAGGAAAACAA
>DUMY01000190.1 GCA_012839645.1 Syntrophomonadaceae bacterium | reverse complement strand
TAAGATTTTAAAAAACTTATATCAAGCCATTTAAACACAGTTTAATATTGTGAAACCTAACCATTTTGCTATGCTATTACCCAGTTACTGCTGCTATAGTTCCCTTTACTGTTGTTTCCATCAACAATTCCTCCTTAAAATAATTTAAAATCTGGCATTTGACTTCTCCACAACTTTGCCTCTCCTTCGTGGGAGTAAGTACCGTATATCCATAACTTGCCATCGGTTTTTTGCCATAATCTTGCATTCATAAAGCCTTTGTAGTTTGTAGAATCACTTTGTTCTATGTAGATTTGATGCCAAGTGTTACCCCCATCTCCTGTGACATATAAGCGTGACCTACCGTCAGCCGCTGTTTCGTGATTTCTAAACGGCATTACTGCATAATGGAATCCATCTATTTCAAAGCTATCACCCTTAACTGCAAGTGTTCCAATTACTGTGTCTTCGGAGTCACCAAATTGTATTTTATATTCACAATCTTCCCAACGCATGTCAGGATTTTTTGCGTTTTTAGGTCTGTTCCACCATGAAATGCCTTCTGGCAATTCATCACTTCCAAAGGCAATCCCTTTTGGCAGACATACAATGCTGGTTGGATGTATAAGGGGTGTTATACCCTTGTCAATCCATTCTGATTCAGGGAACATTTCTTTCCATGTTTCTCCCAAATCATCACTGTACAAAATTTGTCGATTTTCAGTATCTCCCACAGATATTAATAGTCTTATTCCTCCTTCGTTGTAAGGGTCTATAGCAACGTCATGTATATGATAGTCGCTTGGTTTTATCATTTCCGCTATTGGCTTGTCAAAAATCAGCTCCCATGTAGCACCATGGTCTTTAGAGAGGTATACTTCTCTCGGGGGATTGTCTGCTGTTTTATCTCCATAACTAGCGATAACGACATAATTTTTATAGATATCATATCCCCATGTGTTACTTGTTTTCCCAGACTTGAAAGTAAATGCTTCAGATAATGTCGTTTGTGCTTCATCGGAAACTAAACATCTACCTTTATTCGTTGTAACGATTAATCTCCCTGTTTCCGACACTAGAAGGCAGTGTAAAGACGCTGTTTCACCTTGTTCCATGTACTGTCCTGCGTCTATTACTCTTATTACTTCTCCATCTTTTTTGGTTTTTCTTATGCTGTTATCCCATCGAATTAAATATAGAAATCCATCGGGACCAACATTCCCTATCGTATATACTGTATTATCTCTTTTGTAAATTTCTGGGGTAACTTCGTCAGTTGTTCTATTGAAAGTTCCTATAAACCCGTTGAGCTTAGCATTGAGAGCAGATACATCTCTATTTAGCTGTTCTACTAGGTTTTTTGTATCTCCCGTTGCGCCCTCAGCAATGCCCTCAAGCAAATCAGCTATGTTTACATACTCTCCATTTTCTTTTAGCATTCTACCACTGCTAGGACTCATTTTTTTAATCATACCTTTTCTCCTTTCTTTGCATATAAAAAAGAGCCTTGCGGCTCAATTTTTAGATATTTTAATTGATTATT
>DUMY01000189.1 GCA_012839645.1 Syntrophomonadaceae bacterium | reverse complement strand
TCAGTGCTGAGTGTCTGGTTTCCCTTTTCAGCCCGTTGACCGGGCCACCTGTTCCACTATTTAGTTGTTATTTACATGTATTCGCTGTTCTTGTTATTATTCCTGCTTAGTCAATTTACAAAAAAACACAACCGGTGTTATCCCGATTAAGAAAACGACAGGTTAATTATCCGGCACCACGGTACCGGTATTCAATTAGGCTTAATTAAACGAACCCGATCCCCAATGGATACCCAACCGCTGCGCACAACCCGGCAAAAACGCCCTTCACTGACCAGGGGAACCTTTCCATGAAAATTAAAAGTATGTGTCTCATCAATGACCTTGCCGATCTGAACCACCTCAAGCTCTGCATTACCCAGCAGCAAGCAGGATCCCAGCTCTATCTCATCCACATCTATACCCTTTATGTTAATATTCTCCGCAAAATCACCCGGAGCAGCAGAAAATCCCCCTTCAGAGGCAACCTTCTCCATTACCTCCAGAGTGAGAACACTGACCTGCCTCTCAGTTCCTGCATGGGCATCTCCCACCAATCCCCGATCCTTCTCCAAATACCCTTTTCCAACATTAACCTTTCCTGTACCTGGCTTTTCACTAATACATACCCCAGCAACCGTACCTTCCAATTCGTTCACTCCTCTTTTTTCCTAGAACAGACAAGTAAACACCATCAATACATCTTTTTTTATTTATTTCTCTGACCCGTATTTTAACACAAAGTTGACTCACTTTTGAAGCCCTGAACTCACTAATACTGTCAGTTCTCGGGCCAGCAGTCGGTTTTTTTCCCTGTTTTTAACCGCCACCCGGAGAAAACGGTCATCTAAATAGGCAAAATTGCTGCAGTCTCTCACCAGGATCCCCTTTTGTGCAAGCCCGTCTACCATAAATGGAGCAGTAAGAGCTGCACCTAGTTCCAGCAGCAGATAAGGAGCCTCTGATGGGTAAACCTTGATCCCCTCTACTGCAGACAGCGCTGCCGCCAACTGCTTCCGCTCCTGTTCAACGAAGGTACGTGTATTATATGCATAGCTCTCATCCTGTACAGCTTCGGCAGCTGAAGCCTGGGCAAGGGCGTTGACCTGCCAGGGGGGCTGAAACCTGCTGAGGAAAGCAATTGTATCCGGATGGGCAACACCATAGCCAAGGCGCAACCCCGGGATGGAAAAGAACTTCGTCAGAGACTGCAGTACAAACAAATTCCTCTTGTCCATAATATCTCGAACCGCACTCAGTTCCTGCCGGCAATTATGAAAAATCAAAAAAGATTCATCTATTACAACAAAGATACCCCGGGTATCGCAAAAATCTAGAAACTGCCCTAAGGATTCCTGGGGGAATAGGTTACCTGTAGGATTGTTAGGGCTGCAAAGGAAAATCATGTCCACACCCCGGACAGCACACATCAGTGCTTTAAGAGCGGGGAGAAAACCCTTTTCCGGTGCCAAGCGGAAATGCTTTACCTTTGCTTGAAAGGCACGAGCTGCAATCTCATATTCACGAAAGGTGGGACCCGGAATCAACACAGTAGCGGGACGCAGGGCCTGCATTACCATGTAAATAAGCTCCACTGCACCGTTGGAAAAAATCAAGCTTTCAGGGGAAATGCCAAGCCTAGACGCGTAGTCTTCCTTTAATGTATCACAGTAAGGCTCCGGGTAAACACTAACATACGAAATCCAGTTGTCCACCAGTGTTTTTACCCCTTCAGGGGGTCCCAGGGGATTGACATTAACACTGAAATCTATAATTTTTTCCGGCTCCAACCCATATTTTTCTGCCATGAGAGTTAGATTACCCCCATGCTGGTGCTTCACTATACTCACCATCCCTTCTGTGAATCATCCCAGGATAGCGCGGTCCTCCCCCTACCAAGCGCAAGGGATAGTAGGTGCCAATCGCTGGGAAGTGTTTGATAATACCGCTCACCAAAGAGGCATCACTTTCCCTCCCGGGTGGAACCAGCACCCCGGCAACAGTACCGCTATGAGCCACATTCACCCCATAGGCGCCGTGACTCAAGGCATAATCGATCAGCTCCTCAAGACACGGTTTATGGAGAAGCCCCTGATTGGTCAGGGCGCTTAAGGTCGCTCCGCGGCCTATGAGAGCCGGATCTGCCTTATTTATTCCGGCTTTGACAAGCTCCAGGGCTTGCCCCGTCTTACACTCGTTGGCTTTATTCCAGGAAGGCAGATCACCGCGGTTATTAAATGTTAGAGTATCCACTACCCCACCGAAATCCAGTGCTATAATCCCCAGGGGTACAGCATTACCAAGTTCTTGATACAGCATACCCTGCACGTGATCAAAAAGAGCGATTCCCGGGAAAAAGGTTGCATCAGATGGCTCTACAGCCAGTGCTATCCTGGCGATCTCCTGTGGATCCGGTTTGATTTTCACGGCTGCTGCTGCAGCAAAACATCCAGCGGCTAAGTCCGCGGTGCTGCTAGCCATCCCCTTGCTTACAGGTAGAGAGGAAGTTACCTCAAGAACAACCTTACGATCAGAATAACCATACACGTCAAGCATCTTGCGGACTGCCAGGTATGTTTTTAAGCGATTTTTAGGATAGACATCCTCCTGTGATGCCCCAAGGCGCACAGTCACCCTGCTATACCAATTCACCGGGCAGGAAACCAGGAAGTTGGTTCCCCCACTGGTACCCTGGACTAATTCACCACAGGAACCAGGAACCACTGCACTCCCTTTTAATATCACCAAAATGCTCCCCACCTTATCACAATAACTAGACAGAAATACAGAACAATAAACATAAACAAAGTACCGTAGATCAGTTTTCTGATAGCTGTTATCTGGCACCTTTCCATCGGCCTTACGGGATCCCCCAGATGAGGTCTCTCCGAAGGTATGCCTTGATAGTGGTTGGTTCCACCCAACTGAATCCCCAGTGCCCCGGCTGCCGCAGCCTCTGGATAGCCGCTGTTGGGACTGGGATGCTTCCTCCTGTCACGCCAAGTAATTGAGATGGCAGAACGCCAATCCAATTTCAGGAACCAAGCACAGATCACCAGCAGAATAGCTGTCAGGCGTGCCGGAAGCCAACTGGCAACATCATCTAACCTGGCAGCAAACCACCCGAAGTCATAATATCTTTCATCCTTATACCCCAGCATGGAGTCATGGGTGTTGATCATCCGGTAGGCTAATGCCAGGGGTACACCACCGATGGCAAAATAGAAGAGCGGGGCAGTGATTCCATCAGAGATGTTTTCGGCAACAGTTTCCACAACTGCCCTGGTAATCCCTGCTTCATCAAGGTTATCTGTGTCCCTGCCCACAATCATACTCAGGTGTTCCCGTGCCTGCACCAGTTCTCCCTTCTCCAAGAAGTTGAAGATCTGCAGGGCTGCTTTATCCAGACTGCGGACAGCAAATGTACACCAGAGGAAAATCCCCCCCAAAATAACCGCAGCAAGTTGGTGTACATTTGCTGTCCGCAGTCTGGATAAAGCAGCCCTGCAGATCTTCAACTTCTTGGAGAAGGGAGAACTGGTGCAGGCACGGAAACACCTGAGTAT
>DUMY01000188.1 GCA_012839645.1 Syntrophomonadaceae bacterium | reverse complement strand
TTGTTAAATGTATTACCAGAGAGCACACCGCCTACAACACCAGCGGAGGCAAAGCAGTCGATACAGGTCATCTTAACCCTGTGCAACCACAGAAGAAGAGGTTATCGAGCTTCTCGAGCTGAACAGGGTTAAGATGACCTGTATCGACTGCTTTGCCTCCGCTGGTGTTGTAGGCGGTGTGCTCTCTGGTAATACATTTAACAACCTCAGTATGGGCGGTCTGACCAAAGATGGGCGCTCAGCTGCGAACAGGTTGGAGATGCTGATTATCGAGGCTGCTATCAGGTGTGCCTGTCCACAGCCGACACTGTCAGTGCTCTATGATGAGAAACTCCCTGATGAGTTCTTGCTCAAGGCGATCGAGTGCAACAAGACAGGTACAGGCTATCCTGCCTGGATGAACAACCGGAGTGCAGTAGAGTTCATGATGTGGCAGTACGGTGATGAAGGGATGACCCTTGAGGAAGCCCGTGCTTTTGCTATCGGCGGCTGTCTGGAGACATCCCCAGGTGCCTGGCATGAGCTTACACTGAACGGGAAGACATATGAGATCCCCGGCGGTGCAGGTCAACCTACTTCTGTTGGCGTTCACTTCCTTGCCAATCCAAAGATCCTGGAGTGTGTCCTCTATAACGGCTATGACTATCGTACCGACACCCAGCTCTATCCTCCTCATAACAAGAAGCTGGAAACCTATGAAGAGCTCTGGGAAACTTACAAAGAGTACTACGCAATGACAGTAGATGTGCTCTGCCGTGCCAACAATATCCAGCATGATGTCTGGCGCAAGAACAACATGTCTATTTTCCACTCTCTCTTGAAGCCGGACTGCCTGGCGAAGGGGCATCATATCGGCGACATGGGTATTCGGTACAATGGCACCTACAATGTGGAGAGCTGTGGTACTGCGAACATGGTAAACTCACTGGCTGCTCTCAAGAAGCTGGTCTACGATGACAAGAAATATACCCTGGATGAGATAAAAGAAGCCATCCGCGCCAACTTTGGATTCAAAGATGCAGACGAAGTTGGCAGCTACTCTCTGGCAAATCAGGAGAAGAAGGAAGGCGGAGAGAAGTGGGACGAGATCCACAGTGACTGCCTGCTTGCTCCGAAGATGGGTAATGCTGACTCATATGTAGACTCCATCCTCAAGGAGTATGAGGACTGGTTCTGTGAGATGTGCACTGAGTACGAGTCTCTCTATGCTAGGCCTCTGTACGCCTGCCAGATCTCTGTATCCACACACGGAGCACAGGGTGCTGTGACTCTGGCGACACCTGATGGGCGTCTGTCAGGGACCACCTATGCAGATGCTTCGATGTCCCCCTATCCTGGGACTGACCAGAACGGGCCCTATGCTGTCTTTACATCAGCAACTGTTTGGGACCAGACAAAATCTCAGAACTCCCAGCTCAATATGAAGGTTCACCCGACTGCAATCAAGGGAGCAGAGGGTTCCCGCAAGTTGCTTGAACTGACCAGGTCCTATATGAGGAACGGCGGTTTCCACATTCAGTACAATGTTGTCGACTCCAAGGTCCTGCGTGATGCACAGGCTCATCCAGAGAACTACAGAGAACTGATGGTGCGTGTTGCTGGATTTACCCAGTACTGGGTCGAGATCGGTAAGCCGATTCAGGACGAGGTTATTGCTAGAACCGAGTATGAGGCTGTTTAAGCGACTAAATTAAGGAGGGAGAACCGTGAGTAAAAAGGCTCTAAAACACCACGACTGCAGGAACTTCGCACCGGTCGATGTTGCCAAGGGGATCTGCCACTTGTGCAAGAAAATGGTTCAAATAGATTCCCCTGTCTGTGAAAACTTTGTGGAACTCGCAAAGTGCAGGAACTGTGCAAACTTTACAGCAGACAAGAATCAGGAAACAATGGGCACTTGTGAAGCTGAAAAAACAAAGCCCTGGACCTTTGAAGATTTGATTGCTGTAAACTGCGAGCTGTACAAATCTAAATAAATCATAAAAACATCCCCCTTGCGGCGGATGCTGCAAGGGGGATTTAATTACTGTCAAACTGTTAAAGGGGGTTGGAGAAAGTGGAAGATAATGTTAGAGCGAAGCGAATTGGTTATATGGTTATCGCTGCAGCATGGCTGGCTGTCTTCTGTCTTTTTGGCTACAGAGCGACTTTCTCTGTTCTCCTGGGGCCAATGCAGGAGAGCATGAATTGGACTGTTTCACAGACTTCGCTTGGCTATTCTTTGATGATGACCATTTATGCCATTACAGCATTTTTTAGCGGTATGATTATTGACCGTTATGGCACCAAACCAGCGTATTTTCTAGGAGCGATCTTTGGTGCTTTGGGTTTTTATATAACAAGCTATGTTCATAGCTATGTTGCTTACCTGGCAGCTTATTCAATCTTTGCCGGAATCGGTACCGGGATGCTCTGGGTGTCATCGACAGTATCTGTGAGAAAATGGTATGTTGGCAAAGCATATGCTACGATGTGGGGATTGGCTTTTATGGGTGCACCGATGGCTCAGGTGCTCCTAAGTCTGGGTGCCAAACAAATTCTGGTCACAATGGACTGGCGGATCGCCATGAGGGTTTTGGCACTTGTTGTTTTTGTTGCTCTTATTATTGCCACCCTGATTGCCAAGAAAAACCCAGAAGACTACGGTTTTAAGCCATTTGGTTTGGAAGCGGCAAAAGATGGACAACCGAAAGAGGAAGGACATACCTGGGAGCTTGGTGAGGCTTTCAAAACATATCCCATTTGGGGTGTGATCCTGGCTTTCTTGACCAGTATGGTAGCTGAGTTTCTCATCTGGACACAGGTAGTTATGTTCTGGGTCAATGATATTAAACTCTCTCTTAATACTTCTACTAACCTTTACGTTGCGATCGGTATTGCAGGGATCTTTACAATGCCTTTGCTTGGTATCGTTGCTGACAAAGTTGTTGGTTTAGTGAACCACGAAGCAAAGGGCCGAAAGATCATGCTCATTTTCGCTCCGATAGTTGGTGTTGTAGCCTGTATCGTGCTTATGATGAGCAAGTACTCCCTGGCTTTCGGTGTCTTGGCTTGTATACTCTTTGCAATTTACTGGGCCATTGAGCCAGGTGGTGCTGCTGGTTATGCCGGTGCTATTTTTGGCGGCAAGTCCCTCGGTAAGATTTGGGGCTTTGCAACCCTTATCGTAATGGGTATCGGCCCTGCTTTCGGGAGCTTTATGGGAGGCTATCTCTTCGATGTTTCCGGCAGTTACTATAACTCCGTTATTTTTGCCCTTTGTGCCTTTGCGGCGTCGGTTATTTTCGCGATTAGTCTGCCCTTGGATCTTAAAGCACCCAAGAAGGTAACCAAAACGGATGAGGCGATTGCTGGTTAAATAACTTATTGTTGGGGTGGTGCAGTTAACCTACATCACCCCAATTTTAAGTTTAACCAAGTGCCTGGAGTTAACGGAGTGCTGTATGGTTTAAGCTGGCCTGAGCAGTGCGAAAATATGTAGAAGGGAGTTGAGTATTGTGCAGGAGAAAAAAGGATTAGTCTTTGATGTGCAGGGCTATTCTGTCCATGATGGGCCCGGTTGCCGGAGTCTAGTGTTTTTGAGTGGCTGTCCCTTGCGCTGTGAATGGTGTGCTAACCCTGAGGGGCAGGTGATCAAGCAGCAGGTAATGTACCAGTTGAAGAAATGTAAATATGAGGAACACAACTGCAGGCGCTGTATCTCAGCCTGTCCCTACAACGCCATCAGTGAAAGCGGTGACTCTGAAAAACCGCTTCTTTTAGATAGGACAAAGTGCCGGGAATGCACAACCTATGACTGTACAAAGGCATGTATCCATGAATCCCTGGAGCTTTCCGGAGAATGGATGACTGTCAGCGAGTTGATGGCTGTGATCGATCGCGACCGGAGGTTCTGGGGAGATGGTGGAGGGGTAACCTTTACAGGTGGGGAGCCCTTTATGCAGAAGGAGTTTTTAACTGCCGTCCTCAAGAGATGTAAGGAAGCCTTTATTCATACAGCTATCGAAACCAGCGCTCATGTGGATACAGCTTCTTTTTTGAAGGCCTTTCAATACCTTGATTTTGCTTTTACTGATCTCAAACATATGGACCCGGAGAAACATCGAGAGGGTACCGGGGTGAACAATAAACTTATTCTAAAGAATATTGCTGCTCTGGCTGCCTCTGATTGGCCAGGAATCCTGGTTATTAGGATCCCTATTATTGAGGGTTACAATGATTCCGACGAGAATATTACCGCCACTGCAGAGTTTTTGAACAAGATCGGATTGGATATTGTCAATATTCTACCTTTCCATAGGATGGCGGATTCTAAATACAATCAGCTCGGGATGAGCTATAAATATGCAGAGCATGAGGAAACACCTGATGAAATAATGAAGCGTGTGCAAAAGATTTTCCTTGATCATGAGATCGGCTGTTTTGTCGGGTCCAATACTCCTTTTTAATCACAGACTCCCATTTTTTAGCCGCTTTGCCATTTTTCCAATGGTAGGCGGCTTATATTTTACCAAACTACTCCTCACCGGAAAAACGATCCTGGAACAGCAGGTTAAATGGAGCCACCTTCCACCAATTCAGCCACAGGTGCCTAAATAAGATCACCTAAACCGATGTCAAAACCCTTCCTAAGATTTTATTCCCCATCATGATCAGCATAGCATCCGTCTTCCGTTTCCCCGACCAAAGTTTCGGGTGATTTATCCCCGGAGCGCAGTCTGCGGAAAAATTCCCGCAAAACATAGGCGCATTTTTCTTCCATAATACCCCCACTCACCTGGACCTGGTGATTGAAACAGGTTTCACCGAGGAGATCCACACAGGATCCGGCAGCACCGGCCTTAGGGTCGGAAGCACCGTAAACGATCCGGCCTACTCGCCCCTGGATCGCTGCTCCGGCGCACATGGGGCAGGGCTCCATAGTAATATAGAGGGTGCACTCGTTCAAGCGCCAGCTTCCGAGCCTTAAGGCAGCCTCTCGCAGAGCTAAAATCTCAGCATGGGCAGTGGGATCACCGAGCCTCTCCCGGAGGTTATGGCCGCGGGCGATTACCTCATCCCCTGCCACCACCACCGCACCCACCGGCACCTCCAGTTTAGCCGCAGCTTTATAGGCTTCCTTGATGGCTTCTCTCATAAATTGTTCATCACGTTTTCCGCTTTCATTCTCCAATATCTTCCCGCCTCACATACAAACAAATCAAGGGTAATTCTAACACGAAGCCCGTTAAATATCAATTTTACCCAATTCAACTCTTATTCCATGCCGCCAGGACCGCACTGGCAGAGGATAGAAGTCAGAGAATGTCACAAAACTGACAAGAGGTGACAGTGGATTGTCTCCTGTTGCCTCTTAGGGCAGCAATAGAGCAAGCCTGGTCTCGGACTAGCAATAAAAAGCAGGGCTTTGACAGGATGACGTGAACCAGTATATAATTTTGTTGGTGTTCTTGAGTCGGTTCTTTTGATGGAACAGAGTTGGATCAGGGGGACGGGTTCTCTTGATCCATTTTGACCGGATCATGTTTCCGTTAAAAACCGACTACATGGTCTGGAAACATAAAACTAAACCTTACGGAGAGGTGGCCGAGTCCGGTTGAAGGCGCTCGACTCGAAATCGAGTAAGGGGAGACCCTTCGTGGGTTCGAATCCCACCCTCTCCGCCAAATTGAACAGGGGTTTGACGGCTTTGACAGCCAGTCAAACCTTTTTTATTAGGGGATAGTTGTTGATATGGCCGTTTATTATTCTTGCAGGTATCATTTATGGTATTTATAGATTTAAAAAACATAAACAAAAACAGGAACAAGAATAAAGAGATGGTGTGGTGGGCATTAAACAAATTTAAAGATCATCCAATAGTGGCAGATGCTGCCGGCAATAATAAACAAATGGAAGATTTCGTGAAAGCCAAGCAGTCCAGATGGTAGATTGGGCCACTTCAAACCATAAATTATAGCCCCGATGGAGTAAAAAACGCCGCCTGCCAACAGCCAGGCAAACCCGGGAATGGTAAGTGCCGGGATCAGCTGTGGCAGGGTCACTATTACCAGCCAGCCCATGGCTGCATAGATCAGGGTGGATATGTACCGGGGCGCATTTAACCAGAACCTGGTGACAACGATTCCGGCGGCTGCCAGCATCCAGACACTAATTAATAGGATTGTGCCCTGTTTACCTTGCAAAGAGATCATGCAAACCGGGGTGTAAGTACCCGCGATCAAAACATAGATCATCATATGGTCTATGTATCTCAGTATTTTTGTTACACGATCAGATATGAGTAACAGATGGTACAGCGCGCTGGCGGTGTATAATAAAATGAGGCTGACGCCAAAAATAATGAATGAAACAAGATGTGTAACACTACCGTAGCTTAAAGCGCGCTTGATCAGCAGCACCAGCCCAATGACTGATAATAAGGCTCCGAATAAGTGTGAAAATCCGTTAAATGGTTCTCTTACTGCCATGAAATCATCTCGATTGATGTTTGGTTTAACACGATCCAGCCAAGAAGCCTTTCTAATGTAAGCGTAGGTGGTGGGAGGGTGTCATTAAAACAATGATAACACTCTTGAGTTGTATTGATCAAAGAAAATACCGCTTATTGTAAGCGGGAGCGGCTCTTTTGGCAAGGGGTCCGACCCCCAGGTCGGGGAGCGGGAAATTTGGTTCGAAAATGGTGCCAGTGCCATGAAGAAACTTTAATTTATAAAAAAATACAAACTGGTCGGTTGTTCTTTCTGGAGATTGGGTGTGGAACGATTCTCTTGGTCCACTTGACATAAACACATTATTTTTGTTATGCTAAAGTGCACAAATGGTTGTAGCATGTTGCACAGTGTTCATGTTTGTGTCTTTGCTTGTGCAATAAAAGATGATATAATTGAAGTTAGCAGCGCGGAGAGATGGCTGAGCTGGTCGAAAGCGCTCGACTGGAAATCGAGTGGGCGGGCAAAACCTCGCCTCGTGGGTTCGAATCCCAC
>DUMY01000187.1 GCA_012839645.1 Syntrophomonadaceae bacterium | reverse complement strand
CTGCCTACAGCTGCGGATTTTAACAGGGGCTTTTTCTTGGCCGCCCTGCCGCAGCTGCCCCTCACACTGGCCAATGCCGTTCTGGTTACTACTGCGGTATCCCATGAACTTTTCGGTGACCGCGCAGCCCGTGTTAAGGATAGAAACCTCTGTATGACCATGGGAGCAGCCAACCTCCTGGCTGCTCCCTTAGGAGGCTACATGATGTGCCATGGCAGCGGGGGAGTTGCTGCTCACCACCGCTTCGGCGGCAGAACAAAGTATACCGCTTATATCATCGGAATTGTGCTACTGGCTGCAGGTCTCTTTCTGGGAAGTGACAGTGCAAAGATTTTCGCCCTGATCCCTGAGGCTGCCTTGGGCTGCCTGCTTTTTTACAGCGGAATCGATCTTGCCTCAGCAGCCAAAGGCGTAGAGGAACGCAGTGAATTCTTTATTATCGTGACTGTAGCAGCCCTCGCTCTGGCTACAAACCCTGCTGTTGCTTTTATCGCCGGCTTTATCCTGGCTAAGGGGATGGAGAAGAAACGGATCAAGATATAAAAAACTACGATCTGACTGATCCGGCATCCTAATAAACCATCGTTCCGGAAACAAAGCGGCGGGTAACTTCGGACTGAGGTTCTGTAAAGATCTGGGGTACCGGCGACTTTTCGATCAGATTGCCCTCATAGAGAAAAATGGCTTCATCTGCCAGACGCTTCGCTTGGAAGAGATTATGGGTAACAATCAGCACTGTGGTATGTATGGTTTCATGGATCCGCTGCACAAGCCTTTCAATCAGAGCGACACTATCCGGGTCCAGGTTTGCTGTGGGTTCATCCAGCAGCAGGATGCGCGGTCGGATTGCCACTGCCCGGGCCAGGGCAACCCTCTGGGTCTCTCCTCCGGAGAGCTTGAGGGCATTGCGTTTACCGAAATCGCTCATCCCAACAAAGGATAGGGCCTCCTTTACTCTCGACTGCAATTCGGGCCCCTTAATACCACGCAGTCTTAAACCATAAGAAACATTATTATAAACACTTGTGTTAAACATATAGGTATGTTGGAAAACCATGCACATTTGACGCCGCAGTCTAAGACGAACGGAATCCCCTGCCTTGCCGGTATCCACCCCTTGAAAGATTATTTTACCGTGACTGGGTTCATCCAGGAGATTGAGCAGCTTCAGCAGGGTGCTTTTCCCAGATCCATTGGGACCCATAATTGCATAAATCTCATTTTCCTCCAGCTTCAGATTCTTGACGTGAAGAACTGGAACTTTATCATATTTTTTTATAACATCTTCAAGCTCAAAAAGCGTCTTATGCATAACCATTACCCCTTCAATTAGCCCAATTTGGAATCATCGACATGCACCACTACACTGCTTACAATAAACGATAATGTCAGCAAAATCAGCCCAAGCACTATCGCAAACTCAAAATTGCCCTGGCGCGTTTCTAAGACAATGGAGGTGGTAAGAACCCTGGTTTGATAGCGCACATTACCCCCCACCAGCATCACTGCCCCCACTTCACCGAAAGCACGACCGAACCCCGTCATTACCCCGGCCAGAATACCTGTGCGCGCCTCTTTGATCACAACCCAAGCTGCCTGTCTTTCACTGGCACCCAGTGTCCTGGCTGTATCCATAGACAGCTTCTCTTTGGCAGCAATAGCAGCTGCCGCCAGGCCCGTGATAATAGGTGTAACCAAGAGCACCTGAGCAATCACCATTACTGAGGGAGTGAAAAGAATATCTAGAAAACCCATGGGGCCACTGCGGGCAAAAAGCAGGTATACCAACAGTCCGGCCAGGACCGGGGGAAGACTCATTAACGTATATGTAAGTCGCATCAAAAACTTCCTGCCCGGAAATTTCCTTAATCCTAATATTGCTCCCAAGGGCACACCCAAAAGCGCACCGATGACAACAGCAGTTGTAGAAACTGATAGGGAAAGCCCAACTATTCCTGTCAGCTCGCCTCCCCGGGATGATAAAAATTGCCATATCGAAGTGAACATTCCAGCATCGGTCATTTTATCATACTCTCCTATAAAAACTGTAAGTGAATTGACACCGTCAAAAGGTAAACGCAATTCGTATGAGCATGTCCTGTGAACGGCAGGAAATCTCCACTATCAAAATTAATGCCTGAACAAAGCCTCCCTTAAAAAGGCTTCCTGTTCAGGCTCCCTGATCAGAGGAATTGCCTCCTTTCCAAACACGGGAGGCATGCCGGTTTCCCGCCATGCCCGGGACTGGAAACCATAGCTAAAATGCCTCAGGTTTCTAGTCTCGGAGATCGTTTATTACACATTATTTCGATACTTGTTTTCAAAATCCTTGTTTTACCCCACAAAAAAACCTGGGATTACCCCCCTCCCAGGTTCTTGCATAAATCAATATTGTAAGAAACTGCTTTTACTTTACGCCAGCTGCTTCCGCAGCCTTAAGACGGGCCAGGGACCTCTTCAAAGCCAGTTCCGCTCGCAGGTAGTCGAGTTCCTGTGCCCTCTGCTGAATGCGCTTTTCTGCCCGTTCCCTGGCTTTTTTTGCTCTGTCTACATCGACCCTCTCCCCGCGCTCAGCGGTATCTGGTAGAATGCGTAACATATTGCCCTTCATCTCAAAAATACCCATATTACAGGCAACATAATGAGGGCTCTCCTCTTTCAGATACTTGATCACACCGATATCCAGTGTGCCGATAAAGGGTGCGTGGTTGCGTAGAATACCCAACAGGCCGTCTGTGGAAGGTATGATTACTCCCTCTACTTCCTCATCGACCACAATCCGCTCCGGGGTAATAATCTCTAATTTGAAGCTATTCCATTTACTCTTAGCCTGTTCTGCCACTTAATTGACAGCCTCCATTTCACGCCCGCGGGCCACTACTTCATCGATGGTACTGGCGTAGACAAAACACTGCTCGGAAATAGCATCATGTCTTCCCTCTAAAATCTCCTTAAAGCCCCGTACTGTCTCCTTGACAGGAACGTATGTCCCAGGCCTTCCCGTAAATGCCTCAGCCACAAAGAAAGGCTGTGACAGAAAACGCTGTATCTTGCGCGCCCGGGCAACAGTTTGTTTGTCTTCCTCAGAAAGCTCATCCATACCCAGGATAGCGATAATATCCTGCAGATCCTTGTAGCGCTGGAGAACCTCCTGAACACCCTGTGCTACCTGGTAATGTTCATCCCCGACAATATGCGGGTCAAGGATACGTGATGTGGAATCCAGGGGGTCCACTGCCGGATAGAGACCCAGTTCAGCGATCTGGCGGGACAGAACTACAGTACCATCCAGGTGGGCGAAGGTTGTAGCAGGTGCCGGGTCAGTCAGGTCATCTGCCGGAACGTAAACAGCCTGCACAGAAGTAATCGATCCTTTTTTCGTAGAGGTAATACGCTCCTGCAGCAGTCCCATATCTGTAGCCAATGTAGGCTGATAACCTACTGCGGAAGGCATTCTGCCCAGAAGTGCAGAGACCTCAGAACCAGCCTGGGTAAAGCGGAAAATATTATCGATAAAGACCAGCACATCCTGGCCTTCCGCATCACGGAAGTATTCCGCGGCTGTAAGGCCGGAAAGGCCCACCCTAAGTCGTGCACCGGGCGGCTCGTTCATCTGCCCGAAAACCATAGCGCACTTATCAAGAACACCGGACTCGGACATCTCCAGATAGAGGTCATTCCCCTCTCTGGTTCGCTCGCCGACACCGCAGAAAACAGAGAAACCGCCGTGCTCATATGCAATATTTCGAATCAATTCCTGAATGATTACAGTTTTGCCTACACCTGCACCACCAAACAGCCCGATTTTGCCTCCCCTGGCAAAGGGAGCAAGGAGATCGATAACCTTTATCCCTGTTTCTAAAATCTCTCGCGCAGGTCGCTGCTCCACAATGGGAGGTGCTGGACGGTGAATAGGATAATAGTCTTCTGTATCAACATCACCCTGGCCATCGATAGGCTCTCCTAATACATTAAACAGCCTACCCAATGTCCCTCTTCCCACAGGCATTTTTATAGGGGATTTGGTGTCTAATACTTTCATCCCACGCCTGATTCCATCTGTAGAGGACATGGCCACACACCGGGCGGTATTATTGCCCAGGTGCTGCATGGCCTCAAGTGTAACATTCAAGCCCTGAGACAGTGTTGTCTTGATTTCTTCCTCCTGATCATCGCTACTAATTACCATGGCATCATAGAGGTCCGGAAGCCGGCCAGGAGGAAATTCAATATCCACAACAGGACCAATTACCTGTACAACAGTGCCATAATTTCGCTCTTCCAACTCTTTTACCTCCTTCATCCTTGTAAGGCATCCGCTCCACCGACAATTTCAGCGATCTCCCTAGTAATCGCTGCCTGGCGCAGCTTGTTGCTCAGGAGGGTCAGCTGTTCGATCAGTTCATCTGCGTTCTCTGTAGCATTGCTCATGGCAATCATACGAGCCGCGTGTTCACTTGTCTTCGCTTCCAGTAGAGCGCGGAAAATCTCAGCCTCAATAAAACGAGGCAGCAGCATTTCCAAAACACCCTGCGGACTAGGTTCAATGATATAATCAGGAATCGTGTCTTCAAACATCTCGTCCTCCTCTTTGATTTGAGGAGCAGCGAGAGGTAGAAGCTTGAAAACCACAGGTTGCTGCCTCCCAGTAGAAATAAACTCCGTATAGACAAGATTTATCTCGTCAACAATATTTCCTTCATAAAGCTCCACAAGAGTACGGGCAATCCCCTGTGCCTGTGACACAACGGGTTCATCCCCAATAGCCAAAAACTCTGCCAGAAGATTGTAGTCTCGGCGCCGGAAGTAATCGCGTCCCCTCCTGCCGATGACAATCAAGGTCGCTTCTTCTTCCTGAGCCATCTCGGCTTCCGCTTTGCGGATAACATGAGAATTGAAGGCACCACAGAGCCCACTGTCCGAGGTAAAAACTACATAACCCACATGATTCCGCTCCCTGGGGAGAAAGAGGGGATGTGTAATATCACTGAAAGTTTCAGCAAGCCTTTTGATTAAATCGTCAATTTTCTGGGAGTAGGGGCGCGCCGACTCCACCCTTCCCTGGGCGCGACGCAGGCGTGCTGCTGCCACCATCTCCATTGCCTTGGTAATCTGTTCAATGTTTTTAATGCTCTTGACACGCCTTTTGATGTCTCTTGTATGTTCTGCCAAAAACCGTCACCACCTTTTGCGAGTTAGGCAGTTCTCTGGATGGAAAAGGCGGCACCAAATTCATCTGTGAAGTCCTTGATCACCTTGTTCATCCGTTCCATCAGCTCATCAGATAGAGCTTTCTTTTCCTGGATTTCGTCCAGGATCTCTGCGTGTTCACTCTTCATAAACCGTAAAAATTCTTTTTCAAACTCCAAAACTGACTCTACAGGCAGGTTATCCAGGAAACCGTTAACACCGGCATAAAGAACAACCACCTGTTCCTCAACAGCCATCGGGACATACTGCCCCTGCTTTAAAATTTCTGTCATCCTTTCGCCCCTGGTTAATCTTGCCAGAGTGGCTTTGTCCAAATCAGATCCGAACTGGGCAAACGCAGCCAGTTCACGGTACTGAGCCAGATCCAAGCGCAGTCTTCCTGCAACCTGGCGCATAGCTTCGATCTGCGCTGAACCACCTACACGGGACACAGAGATACCTACGTTGATCGCCGGCCTCACTCCTGCATAAAACAGATCCGGCTCCAGGTAAATCTGGCCATCGGTAATAGAAATCACATTTGTCGGAATGTACGCTGATACGTCTCCGGCCTGGGTTTCAATGATCGGTAAAGCGGTCAGCGAACCTCCCCCCATCTCATCATTGAGTTTGGCTGCCCGCTCCAGCAGGCGCGAGTGGAGGTAAAAAACATCTCCAGGGAATGCCTCTCGTCCGGGCGGACGCCTCAACAGAAGGGAGAGCTCCCGGTAAGATACAGCGTGTTTGGACAGGTCATCATAACAAACCAGGACATCTTTGTGGTCGTTGTACATGAACTCCTCCCCGATAGCACACCCTGCATAGGGTGCCAGGTAGAGAAGGGGTGCGGGATCGCTGGCAGTTGCCGCGACAACGATGGTGTAATCCATCGCTCCTGTTTCTTGGAATTTCTCTACAACTGCGGCAACACTGGATGCCTTTTGTCCGATGGCCACATAGATGCAGATCACATCCTGTCCCTTTTGGTTGATGATTGTATCCAAAACCAGGGCTGTTTTACCTGTCTGGCGGTCACCGATGATCAATTCCCGCTGGCCGCGCCCAATAGGGATCATGGAGTCAACAGCCTTTAAACCTGTCTGCAGTGGTACCTGTACCGGTTGGCGTGCGATTACCCCCGGCGCCAGGAACTCGACAGGACGATACTTATCCGTTTCAATAGGTCCCTTTCCGTCAAGGGGTTGTCCTAGGGCATTAACCACCCTGCCCACCATGGCCTCGCCTACAGGCACCTCTACAATCCTGCCTGTACTCTTAACAGTATCCCCTTCTTTGATGTGAGCATAGGGACCAAGGAGCACAACTCCTATGTTATCCTCCTCCAGGTTTAAAACCATACCGTAGATCTCCCCGGGGAATTCCAGCAGCTCACCTGCCATTGCCCTTTCCAGGCCATATACGCGGGCGATACCATCCCCTACTTGGATAACTGTACCCACATCCGCTACATCTATTTCTACCTTGTAACGCTCGATCTGGGTCTTAATGAGAGAACTAATCTCTTCAGCACGAATGCCCATCTATATTTCCCCCTCAAGCTTTCCTAACGATCTTTCCATTATGCGTGTCCTCATCATCTCCAAATGTTTAGTTACACTCCCGTCATAAACACGGTCTCCGATTTGAACCACTAATCCTCCGATCATCTCCGGGTGCACCTTTACATGAAGTTCAATATTCTTCCCTGTTGCTTCTTTTAAAACCTCTTGCAGTTTCACCTCAAACTGAGATTCCAGGGGATAAGCGGTTTTTACTGCTGCAACAACAATGTTCTTGTGTCTCCTAAGAAAATCTCGGTAGGATTCCCGAATAGCGCTGAAGCTCTGCTCGCGGTGCTTGTCGATGAGAATTTCCAGAAAACCGAGGACTACAGGAGATATAGAATCCTGCATGAGGTTTCTGATGATCTCCTTTTTTACCCGGGCAGGAACACGCCGGTACTCCAGTACATCCTGGAGGTCAGGTTCCTGTTCGAGAAGTGCAGCAACCTTATCAAGGTCTGCGGACACTTCCTCTATAATGTTCATCTCACAAGCCACATCAAACAGCCCTTTAGCATAACGGCGTGCAACCGCTTTTTTGATCAATGAATTTCCCCTACCTCACTTAGAAAATCATCAACTATCCTCTGATTGTCTTCTGTATCGATATTGCGACTCAATATCTTTTCCGCAGCCATTACAGCCAAAGTACTTACCTCTTGGCGCAGGTCATGTACGGCCTGATCCTTTTCTCGCTGAATCTCCTGGCGCGCCCTTTCCAACAAAACCGCGGACTCATCTCTGGTTTGGGCTAGAATAGCTGCCCGCTCTTCCTCCCCGGTTTTGGCTGCCTTGGCGATAATCTCCTGAGCCTCTTCTCTGGCACCGTCAATCTTCTCCTGGTATTCCTGGAGAAGAGCTGCGGCTTCCTTACGGCCATGCTCTGCCTCGGAAATGTTATTGGCGATCTCCTCACTCCTGTCGTCCATAAACTTCATCACAGGATTGTAAAAAAAGTAATAAAGGATAGCGAGGATCACCATAAAGTTGATAATCATCCATATACTTGTCGATAGATCAAGTGTCACTTGCTAATCCCCCCAACAACCGGGTCAACAACCGGGTCAAGAAATACCCGGGGGCGTACACGCGCGTGTATTGCGCCCCTGGGTACCAGTAACCCTAGTTACCCCGGTTTATGATTACCGGCTACTGCTACATAAATCTTCTTCTGCTCCCACCTTAATAATAGAGGTCAGATGCCAGAGGTCAGTGTCACCGCTTAAGTGACCTAGGTGTCTACCTGGCTTACCCCTCGGGTAGGCGCTGTGTTACCTTTGGCTCAACCTTAAATTTAAAAGGGAGAACTTAACCCATCTTGGCAAGCAGCATAAAAGCTATTAGAAGGCCATAAATAGTCAACGCCTCCATAAAAGCAAGGGCAATAATCAGCGTTGTCCGCAGTTCACCGGCCACTTCCGGCTGGCGAGCTATCCCCTCCATTGCTTTCGCTGATGCAGTACCCTGACCAAGCGCGGGGCCGATGGTTGCAATACCCATTACCAGTGCTACAGCCAGTGCAATGATCGCGGATGTCATATTCATTTATGTTTCTCCCTCCTTTCTCACCTAACTGCTTTTAGATAATAATCCCTATTGCTAGTGGGCATCTGCAGTCGCAGATGAAATATAAATAGCTGTCAGTGTTGTAAACACCAAAGCCTGAATAAAACCAAAAAGGATACCCAACAGCTGCATAGGAATTGGAGCAAAATATGGAGCCATACTTAATAATACAACAACAACCATTTCTTCACCAAAAATATTGCCAAAAAGACGCAGTGACAGTGAGAGAGGTCTGACAAGCTCCTCGATCAAGTTTAATGGAAACATGATAAAAAAGGGTTGAAAAAAGCTCTTGAGATATCCCAACCCCTTCTCACGGAAACCTGCAATCTGGGTGGCAACAAATGCGATAACAGCCAGACCGGCAGTTACACTCAGTGTGCTGGTAGGCGGCCTAAATCCCTCCACATGACCTGCAAAGGGCAGGAGACCCGACCAGTTAGAAATTAAAATAAAGAGAAACAGAGTGGCTAAGAGGGGAAAGTAGCGGCGTGCCTGTTCTCGCCCCATGATCCCGCTGAAAAAATTGAGCAGCGCTTCTACTGTATATTCGACCATACACTGGAAACGGCCAGGCACCTTATCCAGCTTCCGTGTAGCCACAACGAAAACCAAAAGCATGAATAACATGATTCCCCACATGGTTGTTACATGG
>DUMY01000186.1 GCA_012839645.1 Syntrophomonadaceae bacterium | reverse complement strand
GTCTTGCATACCAATTTAGGAAGGGCTCCTTTAAGTGATGCTGCCTGTGAGGCTGTACTCAATGTTGCCCGGGGATACTGCAACCTGGAGATGGACCTGGACAGCGGTGAGCGCGGTGAGCGCTACAGCCATGTGGAGAGGCTCCTTTGTGAGCTGTCCGGGGCGGAGGCGGCGCTTGTTGTCAACAATAATGCCGGTGCAGTTTTGCTTGCACTCCATGCACTGGCCAGTGGGAAAGAGGTTGTTGTTGCGCGGGGTGAACTGGTAGAAATCGGCGGGTCTTTTCGCATCCCGGAGATTATGGCACAAAGCGGTGCTGTTCTGCGGGAAGTAGGGACCACCAACCGTACCTATCCCCGGGACTATGAACGAGCCCTAGGAGATGAAACAGCACTGATTCTCAAGGTGCATCCCAGCAATTTTCGGGTGGTGGGTTTTACCAGAGAGGTGCGGCGGCAAGAACTGGTGGCGGTTGGCCAGAGACACCAGATCCCTGTGATGGAGGATCTGGGCAGCGGTGTGTTAGTTGATCTGCAGCAGTATGGTATAGCCCCTGAACCCGCAGTCCAGGAGACCCTGGCTGCTGGAGTTGATATGGTTACTGTTAGTGGAGACAAGCTGCTGGGGGGACCCCAGGCTGGAATCATCCTGGGACGAGCTGAGTTGGTGAAGTTGCTTAAGGATGACCCACTGCTACGGGCTTTGAGGGTAGACAAAATGACCCTGGCAGCCCTGGAAGCTACCCTAAAGGCATATCTGGAAAAAAATACACAGAGTGTCCCTGTTCTGCGGATGCTTCTCATGGATGAAGCAGAGCTGGAGAAAAAGGCACTGGAATTAAAAGAGATGCTGACAGGTACCCTGAAAAGTTGTGATATGATACTTAAATCAGGGATTTCTCGTGCAGGTGGGGGATCACTTCCCCTGGCAGAGCTGCCGACCACTCTGGTGGTTCTCTATCCCGAAAAAATCAGTGCTACTACCCTGGCAGAGAGGCTCCGTCGGGGGGCCCCCCCGGTGGTGGTGCGTCTGCAGGATGATGGGGTGCTCATCGATCCCCGCACAATATTACCTGGGGATGAGGAAGCACTGGTCAAAGCCCTGCAGTTGGCGATGGAATAGATCAGAGGGGCTTTCCTTGTCACGCTGCAAATAAGAAGGTGGTATTGATGGATTCATTTATTATTATTGGAACAGCAGGACATGTGGATCACGGAAAAACTGAGCTCGTCAGAGCATTAACAGGTGTTGATACAGACCGCTTAAAAGAGGAAAAGGAGCGGGGAATCTCCATTGAGCTGGGATTTGCACCCCTGCGCTTTGCCGAAGGTGTTACTGCGGGAATTGTGGATGTGCCCGGGCATGAGCGCTTTGTCAAAAACATGCTGGCTGGAGCGGGGGGCATTGACCTGGTTATCTTTGTGGTTGCTGCAGATGAAGGTGTGATGCCTCAGACCAGGGAACACCTGGATATCCTTGAGCTGCTGCATATCCAGAAAGCTGTTGTTGCTATCACCAAGGCTGACCTGGTGGAAGAAGAGTGGATGCTGATGGTAGAGGAGGATGTTCAGGAGCTTCTAGCTCCCACCAGATTTTCTACAGCTCCCATCATCCCTACTTCAGTTATTACCGGTGAAGGCTTGGATGAACTGCGGACGGTTTTAGAAAAAATGGCCATGGAGGTGGATCCGAAGCCACGGATTGGGGAGGCTAGGCTGCCTGTTGATAGAGTTTTTACCATTACCGGATTCGGAACAGTGGTCACCGGGACACTTTTCAGTGGACATCTCCACACAGGGGATACACTGGAGATCCAGCCCTCCGGACTTAAGGGTCGGGTGCGTTCACTCCAAGTACACAGCCAAAAGGTGGAGGAAGCCCTGGCGGGACAAAGGGTAGCGGTAAATCTGACCGGTATTGAATTAGATGAGGTCTCCCGGGGGGATGTGCTTGTTACCCCCGGTGCTTTTCCTGTGGTACGGCGTGTTACAGCATCTTTGTACCTGCTGGAGAGGGCATCACGCCCTTTAAAAAACTGGCAGCGTATCCGCTTTCATCTGGGGACCAAAGAGGCCCTGGGCAGGGTAAGGCTCTTGGACCGGGATGAACTACACCCCGGAGAAACTGCACCTGCACAATTGGAACTGGAAGAGCCTATTGTTGCTGCAGTACATGACCGCTTTGTGATCAGGTACTATTCCCCGGTTACCACCATCGGTGGCGGAGAGATTATCGAGGTTGGGGGAAGGCGTCATCGGCGTTTCCGTGATGATGTACTTGCTGGTCTTGAACGCAAACTTACCGGCACTCCAACCACCAGAGTGGCTGAAGAACTGCGTTCTGCCAGAATGCCTGTTGCTATGACAGAATTGGCGAGTAGGACAGGTTTCCGTGAAGAGGATATGCGCCAGATCCTAAAAGAATTAGAGGAGTCCGGGGATGTGCAGATAGTCCTTTCCTATGGCAAAGATCTATTTGTTGTCCCCACTCCATTATATGAAGAGTGGGTATACCAGGCAAAGGAAACCCTGAAAAAATACCATCAGAAGTATCCACTGCGTGAGGGCTATCCCAAAGAGGAACTGCGCACCCGCCTTTGGAAGTTTCTCACCCCGCGCCTTTACCAGGCACTCCTGGATAGATGGGCAGAGCAGGGCGAGATCATTGCTGATGGCCAGAATCTTACACTTCCGGAGCATCAGATCCGGCTTACTGGGGAACAGGAGCAGCTGGTTCAGGAAATGTATCGAATAATGGCGGAGCAGCCTTTCTCTCCACCAGGAGCAGGAGAAATCCAAGAGATGCTGGGAGATAACCTTGACCTGCTGCAGTACTGTATACAACAGGGGATGTTGGTCAAGGTGAGTGAGGAGTTTTATTTTCTTCAGGATGCAGTGAATCAAGCCTGGGATATCTTAGAGAAACATTTAAAGGGGCACGGAGAGATGACCATCGGACAAGCCCGGGACATGCTGGGTACGTCCAGGCGTTTTTGTCTCCCATTGCTGGAGTATTTTGACCGCCAGAGAAAAACTCGACGGGTTGGAGATAAAAGGGTGCTTTTGTCTGGTCCAGGAAAAAGGCCCACATAAAAAAGGGTTTTTTGAAGTTTTGACGAATAATCCTTGAATAACATTTTTTATGTAACCAACCGGTTGCCAAGGACGAGTTTTAAGTAAAAAAGGAGGGGGTTGAGCAAAAAAGGGGGTAGGCATATTTTAAAAAACCTCTACTTTTACGCGCAAGCGTAGGTGGTGGGAGTATGCCATAAGTAAGCTGTTTGATAAAAATCAGGTAACTATTTGATTTGTCAAACGATATGAAAAATTATATCTTTTAAGTTGAGAGAGAAAAGGAAACTGGAAGGGGATGTAAAGCATGAAATTTAGAGGTAAGTGGGGCAAGTCTGTTGCTTTTCTGACTGTCATGATCTTTGTTTTAGGTGTCTTTGCAGCGGGCTGTGGTGGGGGAGGAGACACAATAAAAATCGGTGTCAACTATGAACTGTCAGGCCAGGTGGCTACCTATGGTACAAGCTGCAAGAATGGTGTTATGCTTGCCTTTGACGAGATCAATAAAGATGGCGGTGTTCTGGGCAAAGAGATAGAAGGATTGGTACAGGATAATAAATCCCAGAATAGAGAAGCGCGCAACGTTGCTGAAAAGCTGGTATCCAAGGGTGTTGTGGCTGTAATTGGTCCTGCTACGACTGGTAATGTGCAGGCAGAAGAACCGGTGCTTACCAAGAGCAAGATCCCGCTCCTGGCTACAGCGGCCACTGCTCCTGAGGTCACCTATGATGAGAAGAATAAAAAGGTACGGGACTATGTATTTCGCGTCTGTATCATTGACCCGGACCAGTCCCAGGTTGTATCCAACTATCTCCATGATGAACTGAACCTGAAAAACGGTGCAATCATGGTGGATAAAAACAATGATTACAGTGTAGGGTTAGGTAGGACTTTCAAGGAGTTCTTTACAGATAAGGGTGGCAAGATAGTTGCTGAAGAGGGCTTTATCGACACAGATACAGTTTTTAAGCCGCAGCTGACGAGTATTGCTGCCAAAAAACCCGATTTTATTTATATACCTGCCTACTACAACCAGGTGGGAATGGTTATCAAGCAGGCCCGTGAATTAGATATCGATATTCCTATATTGGGTGCTGACGGCTGGGACTCTCCGGAATTAGTGAGTCTTGCCGGTGTAAATAACCTTAGTCAGTGTTACTTTACCAACCATTACTCAGTAGAAGACCCCTCTGAGCGCATTCAGCATTTTGTCAAAGCCTACGAGGAGAAGCACGGTACTACACCTGATGCTTTCGCAGCTTTGGGGTATGATGCCGGGTATTTGATGGCTGAGGCAATCAAACAAGCCGGAGAGGCCAATCCCCAGAAGATCAAGGATGCTATGGCAAATATCAAGGATTTCGAAGGTGTTACCGGAAAACTGTCCTTCGATGAAAAACACAATCCGATTAAAGAGGTTTCCATCATCGAAATGGTGGATGGCAAACAGAAGCTGATCACAAAGATGCAGCCTGTGCATTAAAGAGAACAACTCGCAGGTAAACAAGGGAGGGCTTATATGTGTCCTTCCCTTTTTCCTGCTTTGAGATGCAGAACACGGAGGTGAGCTGATGCAGGACCTACTGCAGCAATTACTCAATGGATTATCCCAGGGAAGTATTTATGCCTTAATCGCTGTAGGTTATACAATGATCTACGGAATTATCCAATTGATCAACTTTGCTCACGGCGATGTTATTATGGTGGGTGCATATGTTGCACTTGGTGCTGCCCTGATGGGTTTTGGATTTATACCCAGCCTCATTTTAGCAATGATTACCTGTGCTATCCTGGGGGTGGTGATCGAGCGTGTGGCTTACCGCAAGGTGAGGCCTGTGAGCAGACTGGCTGCCCTGACAAGTGCTATAGGTGTTTCGCTTTTTCTACAGTACACTATGATGTATTTTCTGGGGGCAGATATTAGGTCCTTCCCTGCTGATATTCTCCCAGAGCGTACATACACTTTGGGAGGAGTTATCGTTACAAATAAGGACCTGCTGGTTCTGGGAACCACACTGGTACTGGTGATTATTTTACAGTTCATTATTTTCAGAACCCGGACTGGAAAAGCGATGCGTGCAGTATCATTTGATGGGCAGGCAGCTCAGTTGATGGGTATCAATGTAAATTATACTGTCGCCTTTACATTTTTTATCGGTTCGGCAATGGCAGCAGCCGCTGGTATGCTGTATGGGATTTGTTTCAATGTGCAGCCATTGATGGGACTTATGCCCGGATTGAAGGCGTTTATTGCGGCGGTTCTCGGTGGTATCGGCAGTGTTCCAGGTGCTATGCTCGGGGGAATACTGCTGGGAATGACCGAATCATTAGTTGCCGCGTTCGGCGGTTCCATGTACCGGGATGCGGTTGCCTTTATCATCCTGATCCTTATTCTTTTGATCCGACCTACTGGACTGCTTGGTAAAGGCGTTCAAGAGAAAGTGTAGGTGGAACTGATGCAGAAAAAACATTTATCTGTCCTAATAATTTGTTTAGCACTAGGTGCGTTATTTGCCATTGTTCAAGTGGGGATCAGTAATGGGATGATATCCGGATACTGGGTAACAAACCTTTTCCTTATGGGAATAAACATTATTTTGGCTGCCAGCTTGAACTTGATCAACGGTTTTACAGGAGAGTTCTCCCTGGGACATGCCGGTTTTATGGCTGTAGGAGCATATGCCGGGGGTGTTATCACAACGAACCTCGGGCTGCCCTTTCCTCTGGCCATCGTTGTCGGTATGTTGGCCGCGGCAGTAGCCGGGGTGCTTGTCGGCCTCCCTACATTAAGGTTGAGAGGAGATTACCTGGCTATTGCAACTTTGGGTTTTGGAGAGATCGTCCGGGTGGTACTGATGAATATCGATTATGTGGGAGGGGCTTCCGGGCTCAAGGATATTCCGGATGTGGTAAACTGGCCGATTATTTTTGTCAGTGTGGTACTCTCCCTCTTGCTGATTAAGAATTTTGTTCGTTCCTCCCATGGGCGTGCTTGTTTGGCAGTGCGTGAAAATGATCTGGCTGCCCAGATGATGGGGGTTAATATCACCTATTACAAGGTCTTGGCCTTTGTGGTCGGGGCGGCTCTAGCTGGGCTCGCGGGAGTTTTGTATGCCCACTACTATACCATCATTCAGCCCAAGGAGTTTAGCTTCCTCCTTACCTTTGATGTGCTGGTCATGGTCATGGTGGGTGGCTTAGGAAGCCTGACTGGGTCAGTTGTAGGGGCTGTGCTTCTTACCACTGCCTCTGCTTTTTTGCAGGCGATTCCGGAGCTACGGATGGTGATATATGCATTGCTGTTAATTATTTCCGCTATTTTCCGCCCACAGGGCTTACTTGGTGAAAAGGAAGTTACCCTGAGGACGTTCCAAAAGTTAGGGGGTGTCTTCAATGCCACTTCTGGAAGTAAGCAAACTCAGTAAATCTTTTGGTGGGCTTGTTGCTCTCAATAATTTTAATCTTGATGTGGAAGAGGGAGAGCTGGTGGGTCTGATTGGGCCTAATGGTGCGGGAAAGACCACGGTTTTTAATCTTTTAACCGGCCTCTATAAGCCTACCGGTGGAACTATTGTTTTTGATGGCAGGAATCTGCGCGGCAGGCATCCCCATCAGATCACCAAAATGGGCATGGCCCGCACATTTCAAAACATTCGCCTCTTTGGCAATCTGTCAGTATTGGATAATGTGAAGATTGCATACCAGGTGGTGGTTAACTATGGGTTGATCCCTGCTTTCCTGCGGGTACCGCCCTTTTACCGCCGCGAGGAGAATATCGAAAAGTCTTCATTGAAGCTCCTGGAGATCTTTGATTTGAAGAAACATGCCCAGGAGAAGGCAAAAAATTTGCCCTACGGGGAGCAGCGTCGCTTGGAGGTTACCAGAGCACTGGCTACCAACCCAAAACTTCTGCTTCTCGATGAGCCTGCTGCAGGGATGAACCCTCAGGAGACACAGGATCTCCTTGCTCTGATCAAGTGGGTTAGGAATGAGTTCAAATTGACTATCATTTTGATCGAGCACGATATGTCTTTGGTGATGGGACTCTGCGAGCGGGTGCTGGTCTTAGACTATGGCTCCCTGATCGCTGAAGGGACACCCCAGGAGATCCAGCAGAACCCCAAAGTCATTGAAGCCTACCTGGGAGATGAGGAGGTGGCAGCATGGGAGTAGCCCCATTACTAGACTTGGAAGACCTGAATGTCCATTATGGTGCCATTTGGGCACTAAAAGGCATCAACCTCACAGTGGGTGAAGGTGAGATCGTCAGCCTCATCGGGGCTAATGGTGCGGGGAAAAGCACCACACTGAGGGCGATCTCCGGGGTTATCAAGGCCTCCTCTGGAGGGATCTCTTTTCAGGGAGAAGATATTACAAAGGTGCCCGCTCATGATGTTGTCAAAATGGGAATTGCCCAGGTACCTGAAGGGCGTCGTGTTTTTGCCAACCTTTCTGTTTTGGAAAACCTGGAGTTGGGGGCATATATCAGGAAAGACACCAAGGGGATCAAGCAGGATTTAGATGATGTCTTGGACCGCTTTCCCCGTCTCCAAGAACGTATCGGCCAGGTTGCCGGAACCTTGAGCGGTGGGGAGCAGCAGATGCTGGCTATCGGGCGTGCCCTGATGACGCGGCCGAAGCTGATGCTTTTGGATGAGCCCTCTATGGGGCTGGCACCTCTTTTGGTCAAGGAGATATTTTCCATCATCGAAGAGATTAACCAGGAGGGGACGACAATACTGCTGGTGGAGCAGAATGCCCGCATGGCACTTCAAGTTGCCAGCCGCGCTTATGTTCTGGAAACAGGAAGAATCGTACTGGACGGGCCAGCAAAAGAGCTGGCTCAGAACGAAGATGTCAAAAAGGCGTACCTGGGAGGTTGAGAAGTGGGAACGTGTGCAGGGGGGACAGTCCCCGATGTATGCACTTCAGACTTCAGACTTCCGGTTTCTGACTTCTGGTTTTCAGGTTGGTTGTTAGTCGTTGGAAAAAAGATGTTCGGGCGAAGAATATCATGTATAGGGGACTTTATCAGTGCACATCGCAGATCAGGGGACGGGTCTCGCGATCTGTTTTGCTGGTAACCACCTGTCACCTGTTCGCTTTATTGCTGTGAGTGTCAATTATATGTAAGATGGGATATATGAAGGGATAGTTATAGAACTATTTTGTCGGATGGAGTAGGCAAGTTTCCTAACTTAATATAAAAAAGGAGGCGGTTTTAATGCGTGTGCGTGATAAAATGACCCGGGACCCGGTGGCTATTACCCCACAGACGACTATAGCCGATGCGTTGGCTTTGATGCGGGAAGGAGATTTCCGGCGTCTGCCTGTTCTGCACCGGGGAAAACTGGTAGGGATCGTTACAGATCGGGATTTAAGCGAGGTTTCTCCATCCCCGGCAACGTCTTTAAGCGTTTTTGAGTTGAATTATCTTTTGTCCCGCACCAAGATCGGAACTGTCATTAAAAAGCAGCAGCAGGTAATTTCCATTTCTCCTGATGACTATCTGGAGAAAGCCGCCTTGATCATGCGTGATCATCAGATTGGGGCAATACCCGTTTTAGAAGATGGTAAACTTGTGGGGATTATTACGGAAAGCGATATCTTTGATGCCTTTATAGAGATGATGGGACTGCGAGAGCCCGGTACAAGGCTTGATCTTGAACTGGATGATAAGCCCGGAATGCTGGTAAAGGTTTCAGAGATTGTCTGGAAGAATGGCGGGGATATCTCTCATCTGGCTGTTTTCCACGAGAAAGCGGGAAAAGCTAATCTTGTGCTGCAGCTGCGCACCAAAAATATCGACTCCATCGTCGAATCCCTAAAAGAACAAGGTATCATCGTGCGTCCCGCTTCCTGGAAAGGACACGCGTATTAGTTGTTAGTGGTTAGTAGTTAGTGGTTGGAAAAGGTTGATAGAAAAGGGAAATTTATGGGTTAGGTGTTAGTAGGTTTTTTTCGTGTCTGCTGGACGCGAATTATTGATTGTGGTAAAATGTAATGCCTAGTGGGGGCGGCTTGTGCCTGGTGGTGCGCCTGGACTTCAAATCCAGTGGGAGGCGTGGCTGACACGTCTTCGGTGGGTTCGATTCCCACACGCTCCCGCCAAATTACGAATACT